>WRKY01000077.1 GCA_009777895.1 Oscillospiraceae bacterium | reverse complement strand
TTAAAGTCTTTGGCTCGAAAAACTATCTGCTACTCTAAATCTTTGCAGATGCACAAAATCAAGTTTTCTCTCCTCATTAATCATTTGGAATTCAATATCAATCATTTTGGTGTATGACCTTGAGTGCCAAAAACTTGACAAGCAAACAAACTTATGGTATAATACCACCGTTCTCGTGGGAGATTTCCCGAGCGGCCAAAGGGGGCAGACTGTAAATCTGTTGTCTACGACTTCGGTGGTTCGAATCCACCATCTCCCACCAAGAGAAATCGGCAGGTTGGAAACAGTGTCTAGCTAGCGAAAATCCATTATTTCAAGGAGTTTATCGTTTTTCTATGGCTTTTATCGTCCTGCTTTTGGCGCGTTCTTTGATTTGATACCCATACTTCAACCATTTAGCAATGCACCATGCTTGTGTGTTAGCGTTCAATAATGCACCGCGCTTTTGTTTAGCATAATTTAACCATGACTTATCGAGTGTCTTTTATTTCCGTGAAGTAATCGGCATAAACAGCGCAGAATCCAGGATTTATTGTGAATAACGCATCTGACATATTATCTACTTCGTAGATACATTATTTATTTTCGCGACGAGGTGCGCCAAAAAGTTTGCCTGTCAGGCAAGTCACTTTGGAAGTATAATGGAATTATGGACTTTTCGATAAAACTAAATGAGCGTAATGTGGGTGAGGAGCGCCTGTTAGATAATCTTCGAGACGTAGCTAAGCAGCTCGACAAGAACACAGTGACGTGTTTCGACTATGATGAACTCGGAGCCTTTCACTCATCCACGCTAGTGAGGAGGTTTGGAACTTGGTTCTAAGGCTTTGGAGAAGGCTAGTTTAGACAAGAGTAGGTCACCTATAAATATTTCTGAAGATGAACTCTTTGATAATATCAGGAGCGTATGGCAACAGTTGGGACGCCAACCTAAATACCAAGAAATAAAATCCCCACTATCATCGTATCATGCAAGAACATATGTAAAGCGTTTTGGTAGTTGGAATCGTTCATTGTTGTTATTTAGGGAATGGATACAATCAGAGGGCGGCAACAATATTAGCAATGAAATAAGTGGAGAACAAAAAGATACCGAGCAAACAGAGCAGGAGTCTATAAGGCACAAAACAAAGCGGGAAATATCTGATAGATTACGCTTTCGTGTTTTGATGAGAGATGGATTTTCATGTAAATCTTGTGGAGCATCTCCGAGCAAAACGTTATGGGGTCGAGCTACATATTGACCATATTATTCCTTGGTCTAAGGGTGGCGAAACAGTAGAGGGCAACCTCGAAACTAAATGTTCTAAGTGCAACTTGGGCAAAGGCAACGCATTTTCGGTGTAGCCGAGGAAGATTTATCGTCAACAATACAGACCAGACAACAGGCACTGCGGGACTATTTCCAACGTGCCGACTTCTCGCATATTAAGTTTGCAGGTTTGATACAAAATCAAGCCGCCGGAAGTCTCCGATTTACGGGGGTTTTGGGGTTTGGTGGGGCAAAATCTAAAAATGTGTACGGGACTCGAACCCTGCCGGTATTTTGTTTTGCCCGGCTCGCCCAGGCAAAAGAGCTTCTACTCAATTGATAAAACATTGGTTGATAGATTCAGGCTTAATGAGTTTCAACAGGCTTAAAAGCCAGTAATAACAAGTATAGTCGATTAAGTTGAAAATCGGCTGAGGATTTGCGAGAATATTTTTCGTCTGGCAAGGAAAAAAGCTCAGGAATACTTTCGTATTACGAGCATTTTTGACGAAGTCAGATGGAAAATACACCGCAAAGACCAGTTGATTTTCATGTTAGGAGACTATAATATTCTCAATCGAAAACTCTGATTTAAGAAATTCAGAAACTTTTGAGCTTGAAGCCCACTGATGAATCTGACTAACATTTCGCAGCCCGCAAAAAGAGCCGAGGATTACGATTGTTATCGCTTCGCTCACACTGCAAAAGTAGCCCTTGTATTCTTTTGTTGTTTCTAATTCTGAAAAATATTCAGATATAATCCCCATCTTTTCCATTTGTCTATTATATCATGTCTTATGCTAAAATGAAAATTGATTTCCGTGACCGCCGTCCATACTCCCTTGCAATTCTTTCTGAATCATGTTATACTATCAACAGAAATTCAACATTTTTTTACAACAAGGGGAATCTTATGCCAGCTCTAGGAACGCACGTTTTGCATGCACAAAAATGTTTTGACAAAATCAGCCCTAAAATCGCTCTTGACCGCGGTTTTGTGGGCGCTGCAGGAATCTCTCACGACACCTTTGGGCTGATGCCTGTGGGGGGGTATTTTGCATGCTTCAACGCCGCCCATGACGAAAAAACCGACGACTATTTTCTCACCCTCATCGCATACATAAAGAGCGAAAAACTCTCTGCTCACGCTAATGCCATGGGCTTTTTGTACGGGCAAATCATGCACTATGCCCTAGACACTTTGACCCACCCGCTGATTTACTACATGACCCAGTGCCATCCCGCAAAGTTTTTTGTCCCCGCTTTGGGAGCGCATACTATGTTTGAAGCGTGGTATGACGTACAGCAAGAAAACGCTGAAAAAGCGCGGAACAGTGCGTTTGAGCGCAATTTTGCCTACACGGTAAAGGTCAGTGACGGTGGGATAAACTCCCTAATCGACACAGTTTATGACAGGGTTTACGGGCTGAAAAACGCGGCGGCAGGCTACGAAAAAGGGATAAAAGTTTGGGAACTTTACGGAAAGTACCTGCGCAGTTGGATGCTCAGCCACGTGAAAAAATACCACAGTGATTTCCAGTCCATGCTCAACGAACAGGAGGAGAACTTCCTCCACCCCGTCACCAACGAGACGCTGAACTTCAGCTTTTCCAGTGCCTATAGCACGTCCATCGACCTCGCCTGCGAACTCATCGCTGCGGCGGATGACAACATCTACAACGGCGCGGACAACGAAAAAGTTCTCGCTGCGGCGTTCTCCAACTCCTACGACACGGGGGTTGATTGGCGCATTCCCGAGAAAAAGCGATTTTTCAAGGGATATGAGGGCTAGGTTCCTTGTTTGGGCTGTCATGGAGCGTCATGGGATTTCAATTTCCTTTCAAGATACACCTTGTCTTTTAGCAAAATGCCTTCCTCTATAATCGGATGGTCGTAATGTTTGGAAAAGTAATCGAGGACGCGGTGTGTTATGATAAATCCGCATTTTTCATAAAAGGATAGTACGCCCGGCACATCACCCGTGCCAAGGATGATTTTGCTGTGCCGATCAGCGTAACAGTTTGCGATATGCTCTATCAAACGTGCTGCGTATCCCTGTCGCTGATAGCGTGTGTCGGTTGCGATGTTTTGGATTTCCAAAACGCCGCTGCCCTCGTCAGTGATGACGCATACGCTTTTCAAATCGCCGTCGTACAAAGCGAATAAATCCCCGCGTTTGAGATAATCGTTGATATAGCTTTCCGACTCATCGCCAAGAAGCAAAAGCGCTAGAAAGTCTTTTTTGTTTTCAGTTATGAGGCGCACTTTGATATTATTCATCGCAGTCAATCCCTCCACGGCTTCTTACCATCTAGCCAGCCGTTTTCTTTCCAATGCTCTTTATCCAATGGCGACCAATCATTATTTTTATGCATCCGGCGCATCATCGAAAACATTAATCTGAGCTTTAACCCCGGCTTGGCTCTGCCGGTTTTGGAAATTGCTTGCCGAGCTATTTTGCTTGCCTTTGCTTCGATTTTTGCCTTATTTTGGACGTCGTTCCATGACGTTGCCGCAACTCTCACCGGAAAACGATACACTTTGGGAACACCCAAATAAAATAATTGTTTCGACAGTGACCTGGTTACGCCGCCCATTCCAATGCCGGCGGCAGTAGATATCACAACAGCCGTTTTGGAAAACATAGCCCTCTCCGGGCGGTGTGACAGCCATGCGGAAAACAAATGGTCAAAGAAACTCTTTAGATGTCCCGTCATTTCTAAAACATAGGTCGGTGAGCCAATGATAATGACGTCGGCACCAAGCATGGAATTGAAAATCAGACTAATTTGCTTGGAATGAGGGCATAACTCCCTGCCTTTTTCCATGCAGGCGAAACAACCGAAACATCCATCGCTGCCGTCATTCGGTAAAAAGAACTCGTCTATTTGTCCGCCGATTTTCTCTGCTGTCATTCTCGCTATGTGGTAGGTACTTTCCTTACGGGCTTGTCCATGTATTAAGGTTATCTTCATACTTCAAAATTCTCGCCTTTCTTTTCCTTAATGTTCGAATTGTATCACAATTTCCTAGCATTTGTCAAGTTCTAGATCTTTCAGGTAACGGCTTAAAATAGTTGACATAGCAAGAAAAGCACACAGAAAATCGAACGCAAACATTTGACCTTTCGCACACGCCTAAAACGTCTCGTTCGCAAGACGTTTTGCTATTAAAAAAACCTGGTATGCACATTTTAATGCTCAGTTTGCTTATTAATGTGATTGAATTTGACAGGCAACTATTTTGAGCCGTGCCCGAACACTCCTGATCATTGACTTTTAGTTGATTTCATGATACAATCTCTAGGAAATCGCTGTGTTTACTTTGCTTTGGATTTATGCCGAGCGTTTTTGACACAGCGGCGGAGAAAAATAAGGCAAAGATACCGCGAAAGAAGTCTCCTGGGAGGTCAAATGCTAAAAATCACCACAGCCCGCGCGGGACACGGGAAAACAAAATACGCCCACGAGAAGATTGCACAGGCTGTGGAAAACCATACGTTCAGCGCGGTTTATCTCATCGTCCCCGAGCAATATGCTTACATCTCGGAGCGGGATTTGATTGATAGAATCGGCGACCAATCTGCCGACTGTGTTCGCGTGATGTCTTTCACACGTTTAGCCCAAACCCTCCTGCGCCTACCCGCCGAAAAATTCCGTCCGCTCACAGACGGCGATCGGGCGGTATGCATGAGCCTTGCCCTGGAGGCAGTGACAGACAAGCTAGAGCTTTACCACAACGGGACTTCCGGACTTGTGGGAGAGCTTTTACGCTTGCGCCTTGAGATGCGCCAGAGCGGTGCAGACGAAAAAAAACTGGGAACGGCATTAAAAAAACTCTCCGATGGTGATTTTTTACGCAAAAAACTGACGGACTTTTCCTACATCTCTATGGCATATGATGCTCTCTGCACCGCCTCTTTTTTGGACGAGCAGACCCTTTTGGACAAGCTCTGTGAGCGCTTGCCCCAGGATAAGCCCTTTGGAGATTCACTGGTGATTCTCAACGCTTTTCACGGTTTGACAGGGCAAGAACTACGGGTTTTGGGACATATTTTGCGTCAGGCAAAAGAGGTCGATTTTCTTCTGAGCATCGACGTTGACGAGAACAAAAACGATGCGGCGGGTGTCTTTGCACACACCTTCAACACCTTGCGGCAACTGCGCCGCCTTGCCTCCCAGTGCGGGGTTGGATGTGTTATTTCTCCTCCGCCCAACGCGCAATCGTCAAGCGTCCCCGCCCTTGTCCATCTAGAGCGAAATTTGCTCTCGTCCGCGCCGAAAATATATGAACACCCCGCCCCTGAAATCACCATAAAAGCGGTGGATAGCATATACGACGAATGCGCTTGGACGGCTCTTCGCATCAAAAAATATCTACATGAAAACACGCATCTTTCCAGCAGTGATATTGCCATAATTTCCCGCGACAGTAGTGTTTATGAAGCCCCCCTGCGGTCGGCTCTGCGTTCCTGCGGGCTGTCGCTGTATCAAGACAGCAGACAGCCAATCGCCGCACAGCCGCTGTTTTTGCTCATGAGCGCCGCCTTGGACATCGCTGTCATGGGATTTCGCAGCGACAGTGTGTTACAACTGATGAAAACACGGCTTGCGGGTCTTGATTCAGAGGACTGTGCCCTTTTGGAGAACTACACGTTCATTTGGCAAATTGACGGCGCGGCGTGGACTCGCTCCTTTACATTGCACCCCCGGGGCTTGACTAACCGTCCCCTCGACAACGATGCCCAAGATTTGGAAAAACTGGAGGGACTGCGCAAAAAACTTATCGAGCCGTTAATTGATTTGAGAGAGAGTCTAAAAGAGCCGAAAACTGGCGAGGAGTTGGCACGGGAGCTCTGGAATTTGTTGGAGAGCTACAACTGCGCTGAGCATTTACGGGGATTTGTGGAGAATCTGCGCCGAAACGGCGATGAAATCTTGGCGCAAGAACAGGCGCGAATCTGGGAAACTATGGTAGATTTTCTGGAACGCCTATCCTTGTTGATAGAGCATGGAACCACAGCGCCGCGTCTGCGGGAGTTTTTCACCCTGCTGTTGGAGGCGGAAAGTCTGGGAAGCATTCCCCAAGGACTGGACGAGCCCTCCATCGGCAGTGCTAACCGGATGCGCTTTTGCCACGCGCCAAAGGCGGTGTTTGTACTGGGCTGTAACAGGGGGATTTTTCCGATGGAGGACGGTTTCAGAGGACTTTTGACCGCCGCGGAGCGTGAAAAATTGCGCCGTCTGGATTTTCCCCTCTCTCAGGGCGTAGAGGAGAAACAGGCGCAGGAGCGTTTTTTTGTTTACCACGCCCTTTGCGCTGCCCAAGAAAGGTTGTTTTTGAGCTACCGCACACAAGGATCCGACGGCGGTGAGCTTCTCCCCAGTGAGTTCATAAACGACATCCGCGCTATGTTCCCCGCAGGCGTTAGCGAAAAAGATGACAAACTGCTTTTTGCCCAGAGTGAGAGCTTCAGCTTTAACGAGCTTGCTCGCCGACGCAGGAATCCCGACGAGGTAACCGCCGCCATACACAGCACGCTTGCAGAAAAACCCCACTGGCGGGGCAAGCTAGACGCTCTGGAGCGGACGGCGATTCACAGGGATTTTGCTTTGAGTAGGGATTTTGCCAAAAGTTTTTTCGGTGAGAATCTGTGTTTTTCAGCGAGCAGGGCGGAGAGCTATTCACACTGCCCATTTAGGTACTTTTGCCAATACGGCGTAAAAGCAACCCCGCGCAAGAGGATAAAGATCGACCCTTTGAGTCGGGGAAACCTCCTACACTTTGTTTTGGAAAAACTCTTTACCCACATGGGGCGGGAAAAACTTTTGAAGCTCTCTCAAGATGAGGTTTTGCCGTTGGTTGCAAGCTTTATCGAGGACTATCGCCGTGAGAGCTTGGATGGACTTGAGTTTAGCCGCCGCCTTGCCGCCCTTTTGGAACGCAACGCCGAAAATTTAGCCCGCATCTTGTGGCATTTGCTCGAGGAGCTGCGCCAGAGTGAGTTTGTCCCGGTGGGCTTTGAGATGGAAGTAGGGGATATTGCGAGCTTTGAGCTGCGCCTGCCTAGCGGGGGCAAAATCTCTTTCACGGGTAAAATCGACCGCGTAGACGAGGCAATTATTGACGGCGTACGATATCTGCGGGTGGTTGACTACA
>WRKY01000076.1 GCA_009777895.1 Oscillospiraceae bacterium | reverse complement strand
TGACCTGGGTGAATTTCTCCACAGGTGCGGACTCCCCCGTCAATGCCGCTTGGGCGACAAAGGCATCCTTGGCACTCACAAAGCGCACGTCCCCAGGGAGCATATCTCCCGCAGACAGCTTGACCACGTCCCCGGGGACAATCTCGTCTATAGGCAGTTCAAGCAAACGTCCGTCCCGCCAAACGTCCGCCTTGTTGCTAATCATCTCTGTGAGTTTTTCCGCCGCGGAGTTGGATTTCTCTCCCTGCCAAAAGGCGATGGCACTGGAAAAAAGTATAAGGGTGAGGATGATGACGCTCGTGGCGTAATCCTTTTCCGTCGAGAGCAAAACATCGGTAAAAAAGGATATCCCCGCCACAAGGAACAACACCACGTTGAAAGGATTAACAAGGGAGTGGAGCAGACGGCTGAATATGGTGGTTTCGTGTGGTGTGGCGATTTCGTTGTAGCCGAACTCCTCAAGTTTTTCCTCGGCTTTTTCCGACGACAACCCAAAACGCCCAGCGTCAAGCTGAGTATAAAGCTCTTTTTCACTGCACATAGCCATACGGGAGAGGACTGTTTCACGTATTGCCTGTTTTTCTTGCAGTTCTTTTTTGGTATTTTTCAGTGTTTTAAAACGCATTGTACTCATTCCTTTCATGTACGGAAAATCTCCGTTTTTAACATGACAGAACGGTCTGAATGCCGCCGCAAAAGAGAATTCATTTGCATCGCCGTTTTTTCAGCAAACAAGAAAAACTTTTTCGGGCAAATCCCTTATTAAGACAAACCCGCACAAGGCGGAGGTTCATCCGTGGGACAGGCAAGACCGCAACTGTCCCGTCTACTTCGATATTTTTTCATGAACTTCCACCTCCTTAGCCGTGGGTTATTGATTTCTTTATTTTTCGCAGGGGAAAGAAAATTATGCCCCTGTCCAATATTATACTCCAATTTGGTGTTGGTTGTCAACTTGGGCGCAGATGTTTCTGTTCTTTACCTCTTAATCTCCACTAATCTCCACGAAAATCCCACAACACACTTGACTTTCCAAATAAAAAATGGTACAATGATAACCGCACTGGTCAAGTTTGCAAAATCCTAATCTTAGGCTACGCCTGAAAAACCGCGAAAGACGTTGATAATGACCGACACAAGACTTGAAAAAATCCTGGACTGCGCGGCAGATTTGTTCTTTAAAGTTGGCTTCCGCAAAACTAATGTTGAGGATATCGCCCGTGAGAGCGGCGTGTCTGTCGGGATTTTGTACGGCTACTTTGAGAACAAGTCCTGCTTGTTTTCTGGCGTGTTGAAAAGGCTCATCAACAAGGATTTTTACAACAATGTAACCGACTTTCCACTGCGTCAAAAAGATTTCACAGGACTTGAGCACGAATACCAGTCCACTATGGCGCGGTACATAAACGAATTCGCCGCCCCTTTGCGCCAACGCCGGGAGGACTACACATTCGATCTCATGCTAGGTGACGCCTTTGACCTCATCGCCCCATTGGGGACAGCAAACATGGTTTTGGACGCCAACCCGCGAATGTGTCCCATCATCTTCCGGAGTTTCATCAAGTTCAAGGTGGACATATGCAGTCTCATTGAGGGCTACCTGCGCTTCTACATGACTACCAACGAGGTTCGCACCCTCCTTCGCCCGGACGTTTCAGCGCGGTTCATTCTCGAGAGCATTTATTGGTGGGGTTCAATTGACCACTATAAGGATTTTGACTCCAGTAAAGCCCTAATCTCCCGGTACTACATCAGGGCAATCTGTCTAAAAGCGCTCTACTATGGTCACTACCGTATACAGGAATAGTACGTAATAATACGTAAAACGCAGTTTCGGCTGTGTATAACAATACAAACAAAAAAATTGGAGGCAAACACATGACAGACCGTTTTTCAATCAGCGATTATCCCGACGCCGGGAAAGTGACCAAGGAGTTGGACGAGCTTATTAAAAAGCCCATATGGGGCATTAATCCTGAGTCTTTGGAGATGTACGAGCGCGAGTATTACGACAAAAAATGTCAAAAAAGCAAGGCGATGATTGAAGAAGCCAAGCAGATTATCCCCGGAGGTGTTCAGCACAATCTGGCTTTCAACCACCCGTTCCCTCTAGTATTTACCAAGGCGGCGGGCGCAAAACTTTACGACATTGACGATAATGAATATTACGATTTCCTCCAGGCGGGAGGTCCCACGGTTTTGGGGAGCAATCCCCCTGAGGTGCGCGAAAAGGTCATTGAGCTGTTGAACACCTGTGGTCCGTCTACCGGGCTTTTCCACGAATACGAGTACAAGCTCGCTAAGAAAATCGCAAACTCTATGGGTGCGGTGGAGATGTTCCGTATGCTAGGTTCCGGTACGGAAGCTTGCATGGCGGCGATTCGTGTCGCCCGTCTTGCAACAAAGAACAAGAACATCGTGAAAATGGGCGGGGCTTATCACGGTTGGAGCGACCAATTGGCTTACGGCATTCGCATTCCCGGCAGCAAGTGGACACAGGCGTTGGGCGTGCCGCGCTATGTGTTTAAGCACATTCAGGAGTTCTTCCCAAACGATTTGAATCACCTTGAGCGGGTACTGCGCCGCAACAAGCTTCACGGCGGCACGGCGGCTGTTATGCTTGAGCCTTTGGGTCCCGAAAGCGGCACACGCCCGGTAGATAAAGACTTCTGCCACAACGTGGAGCTGCTGTGCCGTAAATACGGCGCGTTGCTGATTTTCGACGAGGTGGTTACGGGATTCCGCGTGGGCATGAGCGGAGCGCAGGGCTACTTCAACTGCTCCCCCGACTTGACAATTTTCGGAAAAGTTGTTGCGGGAGGATACCCCAGTGCGGGAGGACTTGGCGGCAAGAAGGAGTACATGAAGCACCTTGCCGCAGGCATCGCAGGAGGGGCACAGAAAGTCAAAAAAGCTCTCATCGGCGGGACAATGGCGGCGAATCCTCTCTCCTGTGTGGGCGGCTATTATATGCTTGAGGAGATTGACCGTCAACGGGCTTGCGAACACGCGGGTAAGATGGGCGACCGTTTAAACGCAGGGCTGAAAAAGCTCATCGACAAGCATAATCTTCCATTTGTAGCGTTCAATCAGGGCAGCATCTGCCACTTTGAAACCGTTGGCACGATCCACTTCTCCATCGACTGGAGCAAGCCTTGGAAAATCCCCGATGTACTGAAAGCCACAAGTGTCCGCAAACGTGAGATGGAGCATATGGGTGCGGCTTACATGGCTGAGGGCTTAGTCACTCTGGCGGGCAGCCGCCTTTACACAAGCGCGGCGTACAACGAGGAGATGATTGACGACGCTCTCTCCCGCTTTGACCGCGTTATGGAACACGTGGCGAAACTAGCTTAACAAAAAGTATAGTCTCCTAACTATAAAATAAACTCAAAATTCTTGACTCTTTAACCTACATGAGTGAAATCTGAAACTATACACTAAATAAAGGACGCGGGAGCAGTGCGCAAACATTTTCTGTGCGGATTCTCCTGTACATGGTATGAATTATGGACGACACAAGACCAAAGGCGACAGGCTTCAAAAAACATCTGCCAAACATCGCCACATTTACCCGGCTCTTGGGAACGTTTTCGTTGCCCTTTCTGATATCCTATCGTCAGGATGTGGGATCAATCGAAAACGTACCGCTATATTGGTTCTGCGCCTATATGTTCCTTGTCTTAACAGACCACATTGACGGCACGCTTGCCCGTAAGCTCCACGCGGAAAGTGATTTCGGCGCGGGCTTGGACGCGTTCAGCGACACTGTATTGCTATTCATGGGTGCCGCAACCACTTTCACAAAGTTTGTGCGTGAGAGTCTGACAGACTTCCAGTTCTATCTCTACATCGGCTTGCTGTTATTCTGTACTTTCGACAAGCTCGGCATGATGCTCGTGGCAAAGAAATATTTCGGCGTTCCCAATATGCTCCACTCTTACCCTCAAAAAGCATTTGCCGTGGGTTGCTATCTGGGTGTTGGCTATTGGGCGTTCATCGGCACTGTGCCTGCGTGGTCCATCGTCTTCTTGATGATCCTCAACTTCTATGGCATGATTGACGAGGTGGTCTATTGCATGAGGGCAAAAGAGTACGATGTTGACTTCAAGGGTCATGGTTTCCAGAAGTATGAGGTGCGTCAGAAGTAGATAAACTATGTCCTCAAGGCGAATACAACAAATAAAGTTTGACAGGAGCACCTCCATGGACATTTTAGAAGCAAAAAACTTAGTTATCGAATCAGGACATCGCCTGAAAGAAACAGGGCTGATTGCCCGTACTTGGGGGAACATCTCCTGCCGCGTGAGCGATACCCACTTCGTCATAACCCCTAGCGGTATGTCATACGATCGTCTCACCCCCGATGATATCGTTCTTATGGATATGCGGGACATGAGTTACGAAGGAGATGTAAAACCTAGCGGAGAAAAGGGCATTCACGCCCTTGTCTACAAAAAACGCCCGGAAGCAAATTTTGTTATACACACCCACCAGGAACACGCCTCCGCTGTCAGCGCGCTGCGCGGCGGTATTGTGGACGTCGCTCCCGAGCTGCAGGCACGTTTCGGCGTACGGGTGCCGTTGGCGAACTACGGTCTGCCGGGGACGAAAAAGCTCATCAAGGGCGTGGAAAAAGCTATCGAAAAGACTGATGGGCAAGCGGTTTTGATGGCGTGTCACGGCGCGTTAGTCTGGGGAGCGGACAGCCAGGACGCGTTCACCGTTGCTCACGAGTTGGAAACCGTGGCAAAAGGTGCGGTGAGGGGACAGTTCAAGGCGGTAATCAACCCTGTCCTGCCTGAAACCGAGGGGGATTTTGAGGATGCGGTGGTCAACCACTTTATCACCGATTATCGCCCTGTGGACAACAACGCATTTTTCTGTTGTGACAGCCGCCGTCTGGAAGATAAACCCGCTTTTGTGGTACATTTCCCCGACGGTGACAAGGAGTTTTCTGTTTATTCCGAAACCCGCGGTGAGCCCCATACGGCGCATCTTTACCGCGAGATATACAAAAATCGCCCCGACATCAAGGTAATCCGCGTTGTGCGCGACGAGTCGGTGATTGCCGTGTCCATGATTGGCAAGTCCCTCAAGCCCCAGTTGGATGACTTCGCGCAACTTTTGGGCGCGGATGTGCGCTGCGTGGTATATAACAATAAAGTGCCCAAATCCAGTGCGGCGGTCTGCGCAAGGGCGCTGAAAGGACGCCACGCCCTGTTGCTCATGGGGGTCGGCGCCTTGTGCAGCGGCATTGACGACAGCGACGCCGAGGCGGCGTGTATGATACTCCTCAAGGCTTGCCGCACGCGTATCGCCTCCATGCTTTTTGACACCTACAAGGTCATTCCCGCCATTGAGGCTCATCTAATGCGATTTGTTTATTTGAAAAAGTACAGCAAAAAGCAATGACTTTAATTCAGAAATATTAGTAGATACTAGATTGTGGAGAACAGAAAAAGGACGGTGAAAGTATGCATAAACGTGACCTAATCGACCTTGCGGATTTGCGACCCTCAGAGCTTGCGGATATTGTGCGCTTCGCGGGGGAAATCTCCGAAAACCCTTCCTATTATAAGGGCGCGGCGCAACACAAAATCCTCGCCACGCTGTTTTATGAGCCCTCCACACGCACCTCCATGTCCTTTCAGGCAGCGATGCTGCGCCTAGGGGGCAGTCTGATCGGCTTCGACGACCCCAGTAATTCCTCCGTGGCAAAGGGCGAGAGCCTCAAGGACACTGTACGGGTTTTCAGCAACTATGCCGATGTTCTCGCCATCCGCTCACCTTGGGAGGGAGCGGCGATGGCGGCGAGTCTTTACACCCGCTGTCCCGTGATAAACGCGGGGGATGGCGGACACCTGCACCCCACCCAGACCCTCACGGATCTGACCACTCTGAACTACACACTTGGCCGTTTGGAGAATCTCACCATCGGGCTTTGCGGCGACAATAAAAACGGCCGCACCGTCCATTCTCTAGTAAAAACCATGTCCCGTTTAAAGGGCAATCGCTTTGTGATTATCTCCACCCCTGAGCTGACTTTGCCTCAATATCTCCACGATGAGATCCTGGCAAACGGCTGTACCATGGAGTTTTCCGACAGTCTTGAGGAGGCAATCGGGAAGTTGGATATGCTCTACATGACCCGCATACAAAAGGAGCGCTTCCCGTCGGTTGAGGAGTATGAGAAAAACAAGGGCGTGTTTATTTTGGACAGGCAGAAAATGCGCCTTGCCAAGGAGGATATGTGCGTCCTGCACCCCTTGCCCCGGGTGGACGAGATTGCTGTGGAGGTGGACGACGATCCCCGCGCGGCATATTTTGCCCAAACGGAGTACGGGATGTACGCCCGCATGGCGTTGATACAGCGCATTACCGAGCGCGTTGACAGGAGCGTACCGTCCACCCTCGAAAGTACCCACGCCAAGCGATGCAAAAACCCACGCTGTATCACAACACAGGAGCATTATTTGCCTCGCTTGTTTGACGAAAAGGGCGGCAAGCTACTGTGCCGCTACTGTGAGCATAAATTATGATTAGCAATAGCCCCGAGGAAACGGAAAACATCGCCGCCGAATTCGCCAAAACTCTGATTGGCGGGGACTGTGTCGCCCTGTTCGGAGGCTTGGGGGCGGGAAAAACCGCTTTTGTCCGCGGTATGGCGCGGGGCTTGGGAATTGCCGCCTCTGTGTCCAGTCCTACTTTTGCCATCGTCAACGAATATACCGGGGAAAATGTCACCTTGGCGCATTTTGATATGTACCGACTATCTACATGGGAAGATTTGGAGGCCTGTGGTTTTTTTGAGTATCTGGATTCAGGCGCGATTTTAGCGGTGGAGTGGAGTGAAAACATACTAGGCGCATTGCCCAAAAACGCCATAGAAGTGACCATCGTCCCTGTAGACAATGAAAGTCTGTCAGACGGCAATCCCAAAACAGACAGGCGGAATATTACAATTTGTGGTGCAAAATGTCTTTTACCAGGTTGTTGACAGAGGAGGAGTTTCGCCGGAAATTGGCAGTGTGGATGGTAAAGAACGCCCGCACCGCGCCGCCTGAGGGCAGTGTTTGGGCGGAGGAATACATCCGGAGCTACCCGCTGCCCCGCCTGGAGTGGGATTTGAGTCAGCACTATGTTGCAGTGGATGGTCGGTTGCATCTGCATTTTCGTGCCGAGCTGCAACTGCTCTCTTGCCAAACCAAGGACGGCAAAGCCCCCCGCTCGTTGGCGGTCTGGCAGGTTCGCGCGAGAATGGGGGCTGAGGAAGAGCTATTGGGGTATTTTGTTTCTTGATGTGGAGAGAATGTTGAGAGAAAAGAAATGCAGGAAAATCTATCTGCTGCTTACCGACCACTGTCCGCACTCTTAGTCAATGGTCGTTCCAGTCCGCCCGCGCCCCACA
>WRKY01000075.1 GCA_009777895.1 Oscillospiraceae bacterium | reverse complement strand
TGAGTAGATGTTCATCGCGCCCGAGCCGTCTTTGACGTAGGTGTCGCTCATGTTCGCCGACTCTGTGTTTGCGCTCACCGTCGGGTCAATCACTATGGGGTAGACTCTGTCAGGCGAGTTCAACCACTCGGCATCGGGAATCAGCGTCAGGAGGTAGCCCCCCTCAACCTCAGTGAGGATTTCCACAATGTCGTAGGAATGCGCCATAGCGGCGTCGGACATATCCGCCGGGGAAAGCGAGAAGATTTCCCTACCCTCCTCGTTGGTAAAGGATATGTAGTTATACTCGTCAATGGCGCCGCTCAAGTCAGTGGTGATGATATAAGCGAACGCCTCGATGTCCGTCGGCTTATCGAGGATTATCTCCTCCTTAACCGACTGGGACGCCACGGAGTACTTCACGTCGATTGACGGCAGCACCTCCTCATAGACGATTGCCGACCCGGATTTCTTAGCTAGCATTCGCTCCTCGCTTTTGGAGTAGCCCTTATAAGACGCCTTTTCCGGTTTCCCGGAAGACCTCTTATTCAAGCTGCGAACGCGCTGCGAATTGCCGCCCTTAGAGTTACCGCGCCGCGATCTTGTGTACTCTTTGAGCTCCTCGACGATGATTTCCTCTTGCCCTTGAGGAGCTTCAGGTTCATCGGCAGGCTCTTCAGAGTCCTCAATTTCGGCGGCAGGCTCCTCCTGGGTGACAGACTCCTCGTCAACGAGAGCTTCCTCCTCAGGGACATCCTCCTCGTCGTCAACGACAGCGTCCTCCTCAGGGACAGCCTCTGAAACATCCGCAGCGTCACCCTCGGTGACAGCCTCAGTTTCTTCCTCCGGCGCTGTTTCCTCCGCAATCATCTTGAGCGACCATGACAGCTCATGACCGTCGTTTGCGATGCTAAACAAGCTGTCGGAGTCCGCCTTTTGCGCAAACTCAATCTCAACGGGATTGTCAGCCGTCTTGTAAACAGTTTCGCCGCCTTCCTTGGACTTCACAAGGGTGTTGTCTATCTCAGACCACTCCCCCTGATTGTCGTAGTGGACAGCATCCGCGTAGCTAACCGCAGTGTACGTGCCGTCTTCATTCAAGAAGTGTTTCTCAAACTCGCCGCGTAGAGAAACCTCATCGTTTGCGGTAACGACCTCACTCTGTTCGGCGTTTATGCCGAAAACGAACACTTGGACAAAGGTAGCCAGTGACAGGATAATTGACAAGATTTTAGTAGAGTGTTTCATTGTTTTTTCCTTTCAGGTTTTAGTTAATTTTTCACAGCACTGCCGTGAGAACCGTGTTACTCGGGATGAACCTTCTGCTTATGGACTGAGAAAACCCACCCCGAAAGAATTCCCAGTCCTGTGATTGCTGACCATTGGAAAAACCTCCCTCTATGATTTGATGATATCAGTATATCACTGTGATTTTCAAAAGTCAATAGTTTTTTAACGCACTTTTAAAAGTTTGTATATTCAACTAAATTTCGGGGGGGCAAAACTAGTCAAAATGACGAAAAATTATGAACAAAAAAAGGCACCCCAAGTTGAGCTGCCTTACAGAGAGAAAGTCAATGCTATACTCAATGAACTTGAAAAGCAAACCTAATAGATTCATCAAGAGAATCAAATTGAGGCAAAATATCACGCAATATATAATCTCCTAACTTGAAAATCAACTCGTCTTTGCGCCCTATTTTCCATCTGACTTCGTCAAAAATGCTCGCAATACGAAAGTATTCCTGCGCTTTTTTCCTTGCCAGACGGAAAATATTCTCGCAAATCCTGAGCCGATTTTCAAGTTAATCAACTATAAAACTAAATTGGCATACCTCACAATATCTCTAAAATTTCTAACAGGTTGTTCACTGTGTAATCCGGTTTGTATTCTTTTGACATTGGATCAGGAATTCCGCCAAAACCTTGACGAATCCATATTGTTTTCATCCCTAGCTTTTTCGCAGGAAAAATGTCGTTATCCAAGCGGTCGCCAATCATAACCGCATTTTCGGGTGCGCATTGTGCCTGTTGAAGAGCCATTTCAAATATACGCAAATCGGGCTTGCTAAATCCTGCTATTTTAGAAACCACATATATGCTGAAAAAGCGATCTATCCCCAGTAATTTTGCTGTGTCTTTCCCGTGGTTTGCAATAACGCCGAGTTTATATTTCTTGTAAAGAACATCTAACGCGGCAATAGCTTCCGGGTATAGCGGGTCTAATCGTTTCACCCAGGGAGTCCATTTTGCGCCGTTGGGCAAATCCATATGGATAACATATGGATGAGTCTTCGCGTAATTGTCAAGCTGAGAGCGAAACGATATTTCATCAGCCTTTATAATTTTAGCTGTTTGGCTAATGCGCTCATTTGTCCTGTCGGTTTCATCCAGTAAGGTTGAACCTAAATCAAAAAATAACCATTCCCTCATCTCTGTGTACTCCCTCCTACGGCTTCACTGAGCTCCCCCAAACCTGCGCCCGCGTTGGGCAAAATCTGCTACAGCCTTGTCCAATTCCTGTGTGGTGAAGTCGGGCCAAAGGGTGTTCGAGTACCAAAATTCCGCGTATGCCGACTGCCAGAGGAGAAAGTTAGAGATACGCAATTCGCCGCTAGGACGAATGAGCAAATCCATGTCGGGGAATTCGGGGGTATAAATCGCTTTGGAAATATCCTCCTCGGTGAGGGACATGGGATCTTTTTCTCGCCGTTGGCACTGGAGGGCAAGTCTCTTTGCCGCCTGCAAAATCTCCTGGCGTCCGCCATAATTCACCGCCAAATTGCATATCATGTTGCTATGCGCCTTGGTTTTTTTCTGAGCATCCTGCGCCAATTGCTGAATATCATCGGGCAGTTTTGACATCTCTCCGATAAAGCGCAGACGAATGCCGCGGCGGCGGTTTTCCTCCTGCCGTTCCTCGGCTTTTTGAAGCCAGTGGCGCAAGAGATCCATAATCTGCGCCACTTCCTCCTGGGGTCTTGCCCAATTTTCCGTGGAAAATGCATAAAAACTCACGCAGGGAATGCCAATGTCACAGCAGTGGTCGCAGATTTTCTCAAAAACCTCCGCACCGATTTTGTGACCCTCCGTGCGCGGCAGTCCCCGCTCTTTCGCCCAACGTCCATTGCCGTCCATTATAACTCCGATGTGTCGAGGTAAATCCATAGCGTCAGCAGATTTCTTGATGAATGGGCGGTGGATTACCGCCCCAAACATAGCCAAATGTCATCTAAAAATCTTAGTGTCCTTTCTGTATGATAGAATGACAAGGGTTTTTTCTCAAACTCCGGAATCTATAACCTGTTTCGCGATGTCAGGAACGTCGGTAATGACCCCGTCACCCTTGATGTCTAGGAGGGACTTTATGGACTCAGGAGAGTTTATCGTCCAGGGGTTTACTTCAATGCCCGCCTCGTGCATATCCTCTATGTAGTCCTCGTTGATCATAAGGGCGAATGGGTGGACAGCGTCGGCGCGGCACTTCTTTACATACGCCACAGGGTCGTCCAAAATCTCCTCAAGGTCTGGACTTTCAATCTCGCTTATAGAGTAAATCAGGGCGGTTTTTACCTTGGGGTTAATCTCTTTTGCCGCCACGATGACGTTTTTATCAAAGCTAGAAAGCAAGAGTTTTTCCGTCAGTCCCATATCCTCCACCAGAGCAAGGGTTTTTTCAACGATTTCCATCGAACCATTGCGAGGGCGTTTCAGCTCTATGTCGAGGATTTCTAAATCCTTACAGACCTCCAAACACTCGATGAGAGTGGGGATTTTCGTTCCGGTGAACTCTTCCCCTTTGTACCCGCCGAAATCGTATTGGAGCAGTTCTTCATAGGTCATCTCGTTTACGTCGCCGCTGCCGTTAGAGGTGCCGTCGATGGTGTAATCGTGACAGATAATCAGCACCCCGTCCTTGGACAAATGCACGTCGGTCTCGATGCCGTTCGCCCCCATATCGATTGCCAATTGAAAAGCGGGGAGAGTGTTTTGTGGGGCGTGCTTGCTTGCCCCTCTGTGTGCGATGATGTTCATTTTTTATTCCTTTCGGATATTATTTTTTAGGGTGGTATGGTATAATCCTCACGTTATTCCGAATTTCCAACCACCAAATCCGCAACCCGCCGTGAAGCTTCTCCGTCGTCGAGGCACAGAAACTTTTCCTTGAACGCCCTGAGCTTTTTGTGGTCAGGGAGAGGGAGGTTCACGATTGTAGAGATAAGCTCGTCCATGGTTTGGATCACCGGTCCGGGCAGTTCGTCCAGTCCGAAATAAAATCCCCGCGTTTCGTCGCGGTACTCCTCCAGGTCGTACATATAAAAAACCATGGGACGTTCTAAGAGCGCGAAATCGAAAAACACACTGGAGTAGTCGGTTACGAGCAAATCAGCGGCGGGAAAGAGGTGGATGATGTCTTCCTCTTTGGAGGCGTCCACCACAAAGCCCTCGTATGCGGCAAAATCAAACTGGTTAGCAACGTGATAATGCGCTCTGAATAGCACTACCCAATCTTTGCCGATTTCACGGCGAAGGCGGTCAAAATCCAGTTCGTTTTTGTGGGTATAGCCCATCTTTGCGTCGTACTGGTTGTCCCGCCACGTGGGGGCATAAAGGAGAACCTTCTTTGCGGGGTCAATCCCCAAACGCACCTTGAAGTCCGCGCTTTTTGCGGCGATATACGGCACAATCATGTCATTGCGCGGAGCGCCGACCTCCTTGATTATATGGACAAGCCCCAGTTTTTCAAGCCCAAAAGCTGTGGTGAATTTCTCTGTGCAAAACGGAGAATATGACAACAGCGCCGTGTATTGCTTTGTGTCCATGTCGTACTTCTGGCGCAGCTCCCGAGCACTGTTCATGGCGTTGTTGCCCTGCTCTATATCGTATGCCAGACGCTTCAGGGGCGAGCCGTGCCAGGTTTGGATATACTGCTGTTTCTTGCGGCGGGTAATACCCGCGTAAAGGCGACTGTTGCCAATCCAGACCCCCGCTTTGGCGCGGTATTTGAAATAGTCCGGCGAAGCCATAAACTTGACAGCTTTTGTGCGTTTTCGATCGGTCAAAAAGTCCGCCTTTTTTATGTCACGAAATGTCCAAACAAAGGTATAGTCACTAAAACGCGGGTCTGTGAGTAGGTATTCATAGATTGCCCGTGGGCTGTCGCTGTAACTGCGACCGAGAAAGCTCTCGAAAAAAATCACCTTGTCGTCCACGGGAAAAAACAGACAGCACAGCCGATAGAAGCAGCCAATAGCGACTCTCACGCCAAGGCGCGCCAATGGGCGAAACCCGGGAAACTTCTTGAGAAAGGCTAAAATGATATGTTTGACTTTTTTCATTCGCTCTCCTGTTTTAGACTCTAATTTAGTATTCAGCGGCTAGGATTCCATATAATATGAGGCGTTGCGCACAAGCCCCACCTGCATCAAGGCGGCTTCCTCTTTTTCCCGCATACGTACACTCTCAATCCTGCCCTGCTCGTGGTCGTAGCCCAATAGGTGCAGGAGGGAGTGAACCGTTAAGTAGCAGATTTCCCGCTGAATGCTGTGTCCGTATTCCTTGGACTGCTCCGCCGCCCGGGGTACGGCAATGACCACATCACCCAACATTTTTGCTCCTGTTTGTGGGTTCACATCATAAACACCGTTCTCGCCCAAAGGAAAGGACAAAACGTCTGTCACGTCATCTTTGCCGCGGTGTTTCATGTTAAGCTCCCTGATTGTCTTGTTGTCCACAAAGCGGACATAGACCTCCGCGCTGCCGTCGAAATTCTCTCCGTACAGCGTAGCGGTACAGGCGCGGCGCATAAGAATCCGCACTCCCGCGGGAATTTTTATGTCATCCTGCTCGTTGGTTATGACTAATTTTATTCTTTTGTGCAACATTTTGCTCCCTTTCGTTTGCTTTTATGATTTCTGCGTGAACTTCTCGTGGTTTTCATACGCCTTGATTATTGCCTGAACAAGGCTGTGACGGACGACGTCCCGTTCTGTGAAGCGGATAGACGCCACATCCTCCACGCGCTTTAGGATTTTGAGCGCCTCTTTCAGCCCCGATTTCTTTCCGTCGGGCAAGTCAATCTGAGTGATGTCCCCTGTAACCACCATCTTTGAACCCTCGCCAAGGCGGGTTAGGAACATCTTCATCTGCTCGGCTGTGGTGTTTTGGGCTTCGTCTAAGATGATAAAGCTGTTGTCCAAGGTTCGCCCGCGCATATAGGCGAGAGGGGCGACTTCAATCACGCCGTTTTCTTGCTGTTTTGTGAAATTGTCCCCGCCGAGCATATCAAAAAGGGCATCATAGAGGGGTCGCAGGTAGGGGTCGACCTTGTTCTGTAAATCACCGGGCAAAAACCCCAACTTTTCCCCCGCTTCCACGGCGGGGCGGGTAAGAATTATACGGCTGATTTCATGTGCCCGAAAAGCTGTGACCGCCATTGCCACGGCGAGGTATGTCTTGCCCGTGCCTGCGGGTCCCACCCCCAAAGTGATTGTGTGCTTGCGGATTGCGTCAACGTATTTTTTCTGTCCAAGGGTTTTTGCCTTTATGGGCTTGCCCTTTACGGTGACGCAGACTGTGTCCGTTCCCAACTGTCCAAGTTGGTCGTCGTTGCCTTCGCGCACTAGCGACATGGTGTAGCGCACCGTCTGGTCACTGAGGGTTTCACCCCGTGCGATAAGGCTCAACAGACCCTCCACGGCCCGTCTGCCCATCGCCACGTTCTGTGCGTCCTCTCCCTGTAGCAACAGTCCGCCGTCACGGCTCACGACAGACACAGAAAATTCCCGCTCAAGCAGACGGATATTCTCGTCAAAATTGCCGAAAAGACAGGTCATCTGCTCAAGACGCTCAATTGTCACTTTTTCTTCTACCAAATTTTTTCCTTTAGTTTAGTAATACACGTAACAGAGATTCAGCAGTTAGATGCTCGTCACTGCTGTCTGATTTTGTCTATATTATACCATATTTTTTTGGATTTGTCACGCATTTTTGGAGTAATTTTTGACTTTTTTTCATACAATACACATTAGACTTCTTGCTAAAAATCATTGGTGGAAGTTTGAGGGTCTTTTTCCGCTGCGTCTGTGTCAAAAATGCTCTGAATAAACAAATTATTCCTGCGCTTTTTTCCTTGCCAGACGAAAAATAGACCGCAAATCCTGAGCCGATTTTCAAGTTGATCGACTATACCCCGCAATCCCAAAGCATCATTCACTACTTGAAAATTTCCGCAAAATTTGGTATTATATACTGTATACCAGGCGATAGGCAATAGATAATGGATTCTGGAATGAGAGGAAAGCCAATGTCAAAGGGTTTGTGGGAATTTTTGGGGCTTGCGTGCATTTTCGCCGCGGCAGGGGTTTTCGTACTGCTCATGCTCCTGCGTGCCGACGAGTTCTTCCCATGGTACACAACCACATTGGAGCTGTTGGAGGAAACTGAACGCTTTGTCAGATCCCTGCGCCCCAAACCGCT
>WRKY01000074.1 GCA_009777895.1 Oscillospiraceae bacterium | reverse complement strand
AATCGAGAGGGAGCGAATCCAAGAACTGGAACCCAACATCAACCCCGATGTCGTTTGCGCCTTGTGGGCGCCTGTTTCGGGGATAGTCTGTCCCTTTGAACTCACTCTCGCTGCCGCGGAGAACGCTGTGGAAAACGGCGCGGTTTTTCTGCACAGCTTTGAGGTCGTCGCCATAGAGAATAATGACGACGGACTGAGGTTGATTTCCCAAGACGGTCGTGATATAACAGCGAAAATCGCCGTAAACGCGGCAGGGATTTACAGCGACAAAGTCGCCGCCCTTTTCGGCGACGAGAGTATCTGCATTGAACCCCGGCGCGGACAGTATATGCTCCTTGACAAGACATCCGGCGACATGGCAAACAGAGTGCTTTTCCAGTGCCCAACGCCCATGGGAAAGGGGATTTTAGTTACGCCCACCGTCCACGGCAACCTGTTGGTGGGACCCTCCGCCGAGGTCAGCGACAGGGACGACAGCGCCACGGATTCAAAGACGCTGTGCAACGTCGCCGCCATCGCAAAAAAGTCCATACCAAGCCTAAATATGCGTGAGATCATCACCTCCTTTGCGGGAATTCGCGCCCACGACAAGAACGACGACTTCGTCATCGGTTTTTCAAAGGCAAATCCGCGCCTTTATAACGCTGCGGGAATTGAGTCCCCGGGATTGACATCCGCCCCCGCCATAGGGGAATACGCCGCAAAAGAGATTGCGGAATTTTTAGGTGCAACAGACAGAGCCGATTTCAACCCTATACGCGTAAAAAAGACACCGTTTAACAAACTTTCCAAGGAGGAGCAGGTGGCTCGCGCCAAAAGCGACTCCAACTACGGTAAAATCGTCTGCCGCTGTGAAACAGTGACTCGCGGCGATATTCTCTGTGCCCTGCGTTCCCCAATCCCCGCCCGGAATATCGACGGCATAAAGCGGCGTGTGCGGCCCACCATGGGACGCTGCCAAGGAGGTTTTTGCTGTAGTATTTGTGCGGAGATTTTGGCGGATGAGCTGAATATTCCATTGGATGAGATCACGAAATTCGGCGGGAAGTCGAAACTTTTGACGGGAAAGATTGCTTGATGTTTTTTAGGAGTGAAACCATATGAAAACAATAGCCCAAACGCAAGCAGAAATACTCGCCCTGAAAAAGGAGCGGGACGTGTGCATCCTCGCCCACAGCTATCAGGCACGGGAAATTGTTGAGGTCGCCGACTTCACGGGGGACTCTTACGCCCTGAGTGTTTTCGCGGCGAACGCTCCCAACAGTGTGTTTATCATGTGCGGCGTGCGCTTTATGGCGGAAACGGTGAAGATTCTCTCGCCGCATAAGCGCGTTTACCTTGCAAATCCCGACGCGGGCTGCCCTATGGCGGAACAGATGGATCGCGAACTCATCACCGCTGTCAAGGCACAGATGCCCGACTACACCACCGTTGCTTACATCAACACCACCGCCGAACTAAAGACCGTCTGCGACGTCTGCGTCACTTCCTCCAGTGCCGTGCAGATTGTAAATGCCATTGACAACGACAAGATTTTGTTCATCCCCGATTGCAATTTGGGGGATTACGTGGCAAAGCAGCTGCCCCAAAAGCAGTTCAAGCTCCTCCAGGGGGGGTGCCCCATACACGCGGCGGTTAAGAAGAGCGAACTCCTGGCGATGAAAAAACGCTATCCGCAAGCGGTTGTGGCAGTACACCCTGAATGCACACCTGATGTTGTGGCGTTGGCGGATTATGTGGGGTCGACTTCGGGGATTATGGAGCGGGCAAAATCCGGAAGTGAGAGGGAGTACATCATCGGCACGGAACTGAGCATTGCCGAGCATTTGCAGTATATTTGCCCTGATAAACGCTTTTACGGACTTTCGAAAAAACTACTTTGCGAGAACATGAAAATCACCACCTTGCCCGACGTTTTGAACGTGCTTTTGGGCGTTGGCGGTGAGGAGATCGTCTTGCCTGAGGACACAATCCGCGACGCAAGACGATGTATTGATGAGATGATTAGACTGGGCGGTTAATCCGCCGCCGTTCTTTTAGTAGTTCCCGAAACAGCAAAAATGTCCACACCGCAACGGCGCAGGTGAGGATCATGTCTGCGAAATTAAATATGGCAAAGCGCATGAAAACAGGCTCGATGTAGTCCAAAACATAGCCGAAACGCAGACGGTCGACGAGGTTGCCCATACCTCCTGCACAGATTAGAGCAAGGCACACGCTTTGAGGGTACGGTCGTTTTGGGTCGGCAAAGAGGTATATTAAACAGCCGAGGATGACGATACTGACAAAAATTGCTAAAAAATTGGGATGCTCCCGGAAAATACTGAACGCCGCCCCCGTGTTGTGAGTGTGATGCAGGCGAAAGCCTAAAATGCTGTCTGTGGGTTGGCGCAGAGGCAGATATAAAATAACCAGTTGCTTAAGCAATTGATCAATCCCCACCGCGGCAAGGATGAGGGCTATTAGGATTGCTGTTTTTTTTGGGGGGGTGAGTTTCAATGTTGCTACCTACACTTTGGATTTTCTGATTCGTCTGCGTTTTTTCTTAGGCACACCCGCTGTGGCGGTTCCCGCCTGTCCAATAAACGTCAGGCTCAGAACGGTGAAAATGTAGGTCTGTAGAACACCTGAAAATAGGTCAAAATAGGCGTGGAGGGCGGCAGGGATGACAAATTGCAGCCAGATTGGCAGGAGTTGATACACTAAGGTCATCAAAATCATGCCCGCCAAAACGTTGCCGAAAAGACGGAAGCTTAAGGATACAGGACGAGCCAGTTCGCCGATAAGGTTGATTGGGAAGAACAGGAAATGCGGCTCAAAAAAGCTCTTGAGGTACTTGCCCTTGCGGTAGCGCAGACCGTAAACTTGGATTAGCATAAAGGTTGCCATGGCGAAAGCGAATGAGGTTGCGAAGTCCGCCGTTGGGGGGCGTAAGCCGAAAATCCCCGTAAGACTGGAAGTCAAAATAAAGGCGAACACCATGAAAAACCAGTTGCCAAGGCGCATGAAGCTCTCCCCTGCTGAGCTTTTCACGACGCCGTCAAAGGCATCCACAATCAGCTCTACAACATTCTGAAAACCAGTGGGGATGGGCTTCCACCAACGCATGGAGATACGCACTGCCAGAGCAAACGCCAACAAAATACCCATGATAATCCACGTGCTGACGATTGTTTGGGTAATCCAGACCTCCTGCCCAAGAAGCTCGAAAGTCCACAAGACCCTGTTGTCAAAATTGATTGCGCTGTCGCCCATTATCGTTTTCCCTCCCTTTATATAAGTTTATTGCCGTTATTTTTTCCGGCTATTGGTCGTTTTTGATAAATAATTTGGTTGAGTATGCTGCAAGGTGGTATGTGGCTACCGCGAAAATCGCCCCGTACAGCCCGGCGTTGGAAATAAACGGTATCAACGCGCATAGGAGAGGTGCGGCGGCAGTGATTACAAAGCGTAAAAGTGCCTGCAAACGGGCGTAATTTGGGGCGTGCGCCGCATCCAAGGTGAGCGTTTTTTTTACCGAGCGGTCAAGGAGAACCACCTTAACGGCGTTGGCGGCAACACCCAAGGCGGTGCCTATAGCATAGGAGAGCAGGTCGAAATCACGGCTTACGGCGAAGTAATATGCCGCGCCGCCGCTGATAATCACGGGCAGAAAGCCACAGACCACCAGTAACATTTTTTTTGCAATGTCTGCCACTCATTCCTCCTCATCGCCGTAGTCGTCATCGCCCTCCCGGGCGTATTGGTAAAGGGACTTGAATGCCGCCCCCGCGCCAAAAAGTGAGAAAATCAGCAAGAGCCACGGTGCGGTACCAAAAAGCTTGTCCAGAAAACTCCCCAAAAGCACGCCCACTAAAACACAGGCGACGATAGTGAAGCCGATTTGGGAGATATTAGAAACTGCGTTGAGTATTTTACGGCGCTGTTCTTTTTTCGCGGCTTTATCGCTCACGGTTTGCTCCTTTGGGTCGGGTGGGTATATTATAGCATATTTTGGGTTGGAAGTGCAAATGAGCTGTGAGTAGGGAAAGGCACAGGATAGGAGGGGAGCGAAAAATTGATTGAGCGGCAGGTTGCCGTCTGCAGGCTTGTCTACAGCCCTCCAATCAGGTTCTTAACTCCAATAAGCACCAAAATGACCCCGCCGAAAATTTCTGCGTATTTTTGGTATTTACAGCCGAAAAGCTGACCGATTTTTGTGCCGGCTGCCGAGAGGACGCAGGTGATGACGCCGATAATCAACACGGCGGGGAAGATGGGGATCCCCTCCAAGGCGAAAGCTGTCCCTGCCGCCGCCGCGTCAATACTTGTGGCGACGGCGAGGGGAAGCATCAATTTTATTCCCAAGCGTTCTTCCGTGCCGTAGAGGTCGTCCTGGGATTTTTTCAGACCCTCAATGAGCATTTTACCGCCAATTATTGCCAACAATCCAAAAGCGATCCATGAGCTGTAAACGCCGATTTTGCCTGCAAAAAACGCGCCGGCGAAATAACCTGCAAGGGGCATTGCCGCTTGAAAAACGCCGAACCAAAGCCCCATGATAAGAGCTTTTTTGAAGCTCCAGCGTAACCACGTCAGTCCCTTGCCGACAGCGACGGCAAAAGCGTCCATAGACAGTGCCAGAGCGATGAGAAAAATTGATATTGTCACATTTAGTCCAGTTCCATAATTTGGGCGACACGCTTGGCGTGGCGTTCCTCGTCGGAAAAGGGCGTGTTGATGAACACGTCCACGAGGGTGAGCGCCGCCTCGTCGCCGGTCACCCTAGCGCCAAGGCACAGTACGTTCGCGTCGTTGTGTTCGCGGGTCATTTTCGCGCTGAACCAATCAGCACAGACCGCAGCGCGAATCCCCGGAATTTTATTCGCCGCCATACTCATACCTATGCCCGTCCCGCAGCAAAGTATGCCCATTTCGCACTCACCGCCGGTAACGGCGCCGCACACCGCCTTTGCGTAAACGGGATAATCCACCCGTTCCAGTGAATATGTACCGCAGTCCTTGACGGCGATGCCTTTTTGGGCAAGAAACTCTTTGATGAACTCCTTAAGCTGATAGCCGCCGTTATCCGATCCCAGTGCAATTGTCATGTGTCACACCATGAGCAAGAGCATTCGCGCACAAAACGTTTGTGAAAACTTCTGTGCACAGCTCACGCGTCCTCTCTCTATAGTATAGCTTCAAATTTTCAGATTTTTGACTTGTTACTTACCGATAGTATAACATAAAAGGGTGTTTTTTGCAAATTTTTTGCACAGAATTCTCGTCATTGTATTGCATTTTTTCTCTCCAGAGGTTATACTTTATGTAATAGGCTTGTTGAAAATCTATCTTTCATTTTTCTTATCGGATAGTTTTTCAACATCGCCATAAGCGATACCAAAGGATACGCAAGTTAAAAAATTACGCCGAAAGGACAAAAGGCAATGGCAAAAAAAATTCGCTATGACGATTACCCCGAGCGGGATGACCAACGCCGGGCGATTTACACCGAATACTCTAGCCGCTTTCTGGGTGAGTTGGGGAAACCTCAGGATGCCGTTGAGATTCGGGAACGGCGGCAGCGGACGTTTCTCAAGGCACTGGCAGCGGTGGGCTGTTTGAGCTTGGTGGCGGTGGGATTTTTTGTCACTTATGTGATGCTTTATGTGTCCCGCGAACCGCCCATGGAGGACATTTCCGGGCAGCGTCAGGAGAATCCAAGCACTGTACAGGTCACACAAACGACTACACAACCGCCTAAGAAAGTCAGTTTTGAGAACGCCATGATTGCCCCGGAAGCGGCTTTGGGCGGCGGCAGGGCGTTGGATAATTTCATCCAAAAAGCCAAGGATGAAAAGGCGCAAGCGGTAATTTTCAACCTGAAAAACACCGTGGGTGATGTGCTTTATCCCTCCCAAGTTCCTCAGGCGGGGCGGGGTAAAATTCTCGGTAGGAGCGTGGAGGAGGCGCGGGAGTCTGTTGCCGCTGCAAAGAAAGCAGGACTGCAGACTGTGGTGAGTATCAGCTGTTTCCGCGACACCTTGGCTCCGCGGGCAATTGAGGGTGCGGCGGTGCGTTACGCGGGCAATACCAAGATATTGTGGCTCGACAACTCCCTTGAAAACGGCGGCAAGCCCTGGCTCAATCCCTATAGCAAGGAGGCGCGGGATTACCTGTTGGCACTGATTTCTGAGCTTGTCAAATGGAAGCCTGACGGGATTTATATCACCGATGTGCAATTTCCAAGCGGACCTCAGTACGCGGCGGCGTTTTTAGGGGAGAACGACGGTCCGAGCCGCAATGAGCAACTGCGGGCGTTTATTAAGTCAGCCAAAAAGGCGGCGGGTAACATTACTTTGCTGTGCGAAATGGAGTCACAGGCGGTTATCAACGAGCTTGGCGCGAAAATTTACGACGGGGATTTGTGGGACAGCGATGCGGATGTGCTAGTCATCCCCGTAACAAAAGACGCGGAGATAAAACTTGTGGAGACAGCCGCACCTAAGGGGGCAAAGTGGGTGACTTTGTTTTAGGTGAGAATCTCCCTCCTACATCGCCACAGAAACCACATAACACCCGCCTCCTGTGACATCAAAGCTCTGCGTAAAAACTTTCAGTTCATCGTCAATCTGCGCGGTGCTGATATATTCACCAAGCCCTATGCCGCGGCATTTGGCGCGAGCTTCTTTTGCAGTCCAAAGCCGAAAAAATTGCGGGAGGTCACTGAACACCTCGTCCTCTTTGAAAACCCGCCGCCCAAGGCGTTGGGCATTCACATCCCTAACAAGCTCCACGTCAACGCCCACGGGGCAAGCGTTCACAGCCACCGCTAAACCGCCGTGGCTGTGGGAGATACTGAAGTGAAAATCAGGCAGGCTCGTGAAATAGGGCTTGCCTTTTGGGGTACGTTGAATTTCCATCGAATTTTGCGGGAGATTGTACCGTTCCGCCGCGATTTTTCGCACCAAACCATAACCCCGCGCCGAGAGCTGTGCCGTATTTAATGTTGGGTGGTGTTGAAAAAACAGTTGATGCATAGGTTTTTATCTCTCCAGAAACTCCTCCAAAACAATCCCACGCTCCATGATTTCCCGCGCCGCATCGACGCCAACATACCGCCAATGCCACGGCTCAAAGCTCACACCCGTAATCTCGGTTTTGTCTTTTGGATAGCGCAAAATAAAGCCGAAATCCATGGCGTTGTTCATCAGCCATCGAAATGCCGCGCTGTCCTGAAAGTTGTCGTCAGTGCTGAAGGTGTTGATGTCCATTGCAAGCCCCGCGTTGTGTTCACTGCAACCGGGGAGCATAATCCACGTCAGCGCGCGGTGGGTCGCCTCGGTTTTGCTGTAGCCCTGACCCACCCAGGTGTTGATAGAATTGGCAAGATTTTCCTGCTGACGATCAATACTGCGCCAACCGCTTCTGGGCGTGAGGGTAATCCCGTCACTCTTGGCGGCGGCGACCATTTCCTTAACCGCGG
>WRKY01000073.1 GCA_009777895.1 Oscillospiraceae bacterium | reverse complement strand
ATCCCCCAATTCAGGATACAGGGGTGAGGACGCGAGGAATGAGGAGTAATCTCACCGCCTGTGTGATTTTACAACGTTATTATTGCACAATTTGCGCAGAATTTCTACAGCTTACTGTTAATAATTTATGAATTTTTAGGCGGCAGAAGAGATAACGCCGCGAAAGATCCCATCGCGCCCCTTGAAAAATAGCGCAAATTATGCTATTATTATCTACACGACAAATATACATCAAAACACAAAAGGAGAAAAACATGGTTTTACCCATCATTCCATACCCAAACAAGGTGAAGTTCACCAACGATACCGTACACGCCGCCGCACTGAAAACTGACAAGGTCGATATTGACACCGCTCTGCCGCGGGAGGGCTATCGCCTTACTATCGCCAAGGAGGGCGTGAGTATCGCCGCCGGGGACGAAGCGGGGGCTTTTTATGCACAGCAGTCTTTGCGGCAGCTGCGCGACGGCGGCGGCGACGTGCCTTGCTGTATTATCGACGACGCCCCACGCTTCCCTTTCCGCTCCTATATGTTGGACGTGGCGCGGCATATGTTCCCCATAGAGGACATCAAAAAGCACGTTGACGCCATCGCTCTGATGAAAATGAACCGCTTCCACATCCACCTCACCGACGACCAAGGTTGGCGCGTGCCGATCGCTAAGTATCCCAAAGTCGCTGAAATGAAACGCCAGGAAACCAAGTTCGGCAGTCTGCGCAATCCTACATACAAAGGCGACAACGAGCCTTATGGCGGTTACTACACCGTTGAGGAACTGAAAGATTTAGTTGATTACTGTGCAAAGCGGCACATAACTGTAATACCGGAATTTGATATTCCAGGTCACACAAACTGCGCAATCGCCGCCTATTCGCATCTTTCCTGCCGCAATGAGCAGATACAGCCGCGCAACAGAGAGGGCGTCAGCAAAGTGATTTTGTGTGTGGGCAAGGATGAGGTTATGGAGTTTGTCTATGATTGCCTTGAGGTTTTTTGTGATATTTTCCCAGGCGAATATTTCCATATCGGCGGCGATGAAGCGCCGAAAAGCCGTTGGAAATCCTGTCCCCACTGCCAAAAGCGCATGAAAGACAACTCACTTGAGAACGAGCAGCAGCTACAGGGGTGGTTCAATAAGCAGGTGGCGGCATTTTTAGCACAGCGCGGCAAGAAAACCATCGTGTGGAACGAGGGACTATACAGCGGTCAGATGGGCAACGAGGTTATCGGACAGCGTTGGTTCGATCCCGGATTTTACGCAATACGCTTTGCCAACTCTGGCGGGAAAATAATAATGAGCGACAACAGCTCATGTTATGTCGACTACCTATATAGCCGACTGCCGCTGAAGAAAGTTTACCGCTACAACCCGCTGAAATTCGGACTAAATAAACGCGGCAAGGCGGGGGTTATGGGACTGGAAGCGCCTTTGTGGACCGAATACGTCAAGGACATTGAGCGGGCGAGTTTCCAGGCGTTCCCCCGTATTTGCGCCACGGCAGAGTTGGGTTGGACCGCGCCGTCTTTGGGACGAAAAACCCCGCGCCCCTACAGTGACTTTGTCGCCCGGCTCCGGGATTTCATCCCCCAACTCCAGGCACTGGGCGTGAACAGCGCACCTGAGAGCATTTGGAACGGCAGCGGGCGGGTTAACAAGCTGCGCACTTTCCCTGCTGTTCCACGCGGGGCGGATTTTTTGGAAGACAATTAAAATATGCTAAAAAAATATCTCAGGGGAATGACCCCGTTTCACCTGATACTTATCGCCCTCCTTGCGGCGTTGGGCATCGCCGTCAAGGCGGTCATCGCCCCCCTCGTCCAAATCCTCACCTCCAGTCTGTTCATCCCCGGAGGCGTGGTGGCGGGCGGAATCTATATGCTTTTCATCGTCCTTGCCTGCTCTCTTACGGGTAAGCTCGGCGCGGCGACACTGTGCGGACTTGTGCAGGGCATCATGGTGCTGATATTGGGTACGGGCGGCTCTCACGGAGCGTTGTCCGTATTCAGCTACACTGCCACCGCCATGTCTATTGACATACTTATGGTGCTTTTGCGCAAGAAAAATAACGCAGCTGCTCCGAGTAAAGATGCGCCGATCATTCCCTCAACAGCCCAGGCAATGATGGCACCCAAGCACCACACCGGCTGTTGCTTGCTGTGCTGTTTTCTGGCAGGTATGGTCGCCAACCTCACGGGAACGCTCATCGTCAATGCGGCATTTTTCTCAATGCCGCTGATACCCATGCTCCTGCCTCTTTTCGCCGCCGCCCTCTCGGGGGGCTTCGGCGGAATTTTGGCGTGGGGGATTACGAAAAAGCTGCGGCGCAGTTCTGAACTGTCATAACGTAATCATAAAAAATAAACCGCACGGAGGATAAAATTACTATGAAAAAACTCACCGCCTTAGTTCTCGCCACGCTAACCTGCCTCGGGCTTATCGCCTGTGCCGGCGGCGATATCTTCACCGCGAGCTATGTCCCCATCCTCGTTCTTGATGGTGACGTTGAGAACGTTTTGACCATCGACGCTGAGTTTATCCGTGAGTTTGAACTGTCATCTGTTAACAATCGCGAGCGGAAAATGCTCTCCGTCACCGTCGCCCAACTATTAGAAAAGGCGCAGCCGCGCTCACTGGACTACAATATCCTGCTAGCGGGCGTGGACGGTCTGCAGGTGGTGGTGAATTCTGACAACGCACAGGATTTGCACATCGGCTTTTCTCCCGCCTACGGTTGGGAGTGTGTCACAGAGAGCTACCCACCCTCGGCAAAGGTGAAGATGCTCACCCGCATTGTGGTGATTTCTCAATCTCAGGATTATGCGGCGGCGGCGTTCGAGGACGACAGCGGACGGCGCATGGTAAGCGTTGGGCAACTCGCCCTTGAGAACACTACAGTCGCCCTTGTGGAGGAGGGCAAAAACGAGATTGAGGGCAATTTTGCCCAGGTACACACCACCCGCCGGCAAGTTCCTGCGGCAAACTACATAACAGCGAAAAGGGACGTCGCCGTCTTCGGCAGGGATGGGCGGCTGCGTTACGACAGAAAATACAAAGAGGCGTGTTTGGAAATTAACGGCAATGAGTTGGATTACGTCTTTGCCGACGGTACGAAACTGGAAAACATTGCGGGGATTCTCGCCGATGCGCCTAGCTTCAATATCTCAGAGGCCTTTAGTGATACCCTACATTTTTTGCGGGATAACGAGCGGGTTTTGCTCATCGAGCTTGACGGGTGGGGTTGGATGATGTACAATCATTTTCTGGATGCCCACAGCTATCTGCGCGGTACCGAACCCCGCCCTGCACTCGCCGCATATCCGCCCATATCACCCACGGGGCTTGCCACTTTGCTCACGGGCGAACTGCCCGATGTTCACGGGGTAACCGACCGCAACACCCGCTCTTTCAAGCAGCCTGACCTTTTTGAGGAGGCAAAGAAGCTAGAGAAAACTAGCGCTTACATCGAGGGCAACGTGAAAATGCTTGAAACCTCCATCGCAGCTGTTTTGTCCTCGGACAAGAACGACAACGGCACGGATGACGAAATTTTCGAAAACGCTTTGAAGAATTTGGACAACGATTTGGTGTTTGTCCACTTCCACGGTATAGACGATGCTGCTCACACATATGGACCTTACTCCAAGGAGGTTGAGGCGAAAATACGCGAGGTGGATGGCTATGTGAAGGAGCTTGCCGCCCGGTGGCAGGGCAGAATAATCGTAACAGCCGACCACGGCTTGCACAACGAAAACACCTCCCACGACCGCTTGGGTAATCACGGTCGCGTTGGGCGGGAGGATATGCTTGTGCCCTATGTTATAGTACGAAAATGAGAATAATGTGAGGATAAAGGCTTCCCAACCTTTAGCGCTCTAAAACCTAAAAAGCCAACCTCAACAGCTTCTTAATATTAAGCAGCAAATGGGGCAGACCGCGCAGAATGCGCCAAAGACCGCGGAAAAAGCCCTGATTATTTAGGATTTGCAGTAAGCCATTGGTCATGTCAAGGCTGAACAGCCCGCCGCTGAAATAGAGGATGTCCCTGAAGGGGCGTTGAGTCGCCTCGGCGTAGAGCATACCGCCCATTTCCGTCCTGAAAGCGGCAAAGCGGATAACTTTGAGGATTCGCCCTCCCCATTTGGTGTGTCCCGCAAGCTCAAAGGTGTCGTCAATGGTGACCAGGGCGTTGTGGGGCTTGTTTTTCGGCGGCAATGGCGTACCCATGAGGGCGGCAAAGTCCTCCTCGCTGACTTTCGCCATGTCCCCCGTGAGGTAAATTGGAGGTACTGTGGTAGGTGCGGGTTCGCACTGACTTCTCATGCTGACGCTCTGGTACAGGCGGATATCCGCACTGCTCGCGCCGATTTGGATTTCGTAGTCCCCGGACGGTACCCGCCATTCCTTGTTGACGGTGTCCCAAATGGCAAAGACGCGTTTGGAGAGTTCAAAACTGACTTCCTTGCTCTCGCCCGCATTCAAAAAGACCTTGGTAAATCCCTTTAAGGCGCGGGGCGGATTCATAATTTTCCCGTCGTTTTTCACATAGAGCTGAACAATCTCCTTACCCGCCGTGCCTCCGATATTCTTCACTGTGCAGCTAACTTTCAGGGTGTCCGTGTCACTCATGTTGGTTTTGTCCAATGCCAAATTGCTGTATTCAAAATCCGTATAGCTAAGCCCGTAACCAAAGGGGAATTGTAATTTTTTAAGAAGTTTGTCGTAGTAGCGATAGCCGATAAAGAGGCTCTCCCGGTACTGCACACATAGGTTGTCGCCGGGGAAATTGGCGCGGCTAGGAACGTCCTCAAGGTTTAGGGGGAAGCTCTCGGCGAGCTTGCCGCTAGGATTCACTTTGCCGGTCAGCACGTCCCAAACTGCACCCGCACCTGCCTGCCCCGCAAGGTAGGCGTTGAGGACAGCGGGAACTTTGTCCAACCAAGGCATACTCACTGGTGAGCCGCCGCTGAAAACCACCACGGTGTTGGGGTTCGCCGCCGCCACCTCATTGATGAGGGCGTTGTGGTGCGCGGGCATATCCAAACTAGTGCGGTCAAAACTCTCGCTCTCATAGTCCTCAGTAAGCCCAACAAAAAGCAAGACAATATCAGCGTTTTTCGCCGCTTGTACCGCCTGTGGAATGTGCTTATACGGGTCGTCCTTTTTGGGGATTTTCTTGTCATAGCCCTGAGAGTAGCTATAAGAAACGCCCAATCCATCCAGTATACCGCAAAAATTGTCCATCTTAGAGGGATTAATCTGGGAACTGCCTGAACCTTGATAGCGCGGCGCTTTTGCCATCTCGCCGATGACACAGATTCTCCTACCACCGTCAAGAGGTAAGAATCTGCCCTCATTTTTTAGCAGTACTATGCTTTCTCCGGCAATTTTTCGCGCCAATTCGTGATGTTCTTCAGCATTGAAGCTGAATTTCTCCTCCAGGGCGGGAATGCTTTTGGCAATCAGCACCAAAATGTTTTTCACTGCAATATCTATGTATTTCATGTCCAAATGTCCTGCGGCGACAGCGTCCAAAATCTCTTTGGTGCGCAATCCAAAGGAGGAGGGCATCTCAAGGTCGTTGCCCGCTTTCACGCCGTCAACGCGGTTTTTACAGGCGCTCCAGTCGCTGACCACCATGCCCTGAAAACCCCACTCTTCCCGCAAAATCTCGTTTTGCAAAAGATTATTCTCTGAGCCGTGATAGCCGTTGATTTTGTTGTAGGAGTTCATCACCGTCCAAGGCTGCTCTTTGACCACAACCGTCTCAAAGGCGGGCAGATAAATTTCCCGTAACGCCCGCTCGTCCACAACCGCGTCAATATAAAGGCGGCGGCTCTCCTGATTGTTCACCGCGTAATGTTTCAGTGACGTGCCGACGCCCTGCTTTTGTGCGCCGCGAACCCACGCCGCGCCAAGCTCTCCTGCAAGATATGGATCCTCGCTGAAATACTCAAAATTGCGACCGCAAAGGGGACTGCGCTTCATGTTAACGCCCGGACCCAACACCACGGAAACCCCCATGCTCCGCGCCTCGTCGGCAATCGCCTTGCCCTCCTCCTCCAGTAAATCCACGTCCCAACTACAGGCGGAGCAGGAGGCGGTGGGGAAGCTCGTTGCGGGCACAGACCCTCCAAGCCCCAACTGGTTTCCTGTGTTATCCTGTTTGCGCATACCATGGGGACCGTCGGCGACCATGATTGCGGGTACACCTAGCCGCTCAAGATTTTCTGTGTGCCAAAAGTCCCGCCCGTCAAGGAATTTAGCCTTTTCCTCAAGCGTCATCTGCGAAAGAATTTCATCCACTGTTCTTGAGCCGATTTTGTAGTTTGACATGATTTTTCTCCATTTTAGTTGGTTATAGATATGAATTTTTATCGAAAAATACACGATAAGTTATCACGTGCTTCCTTTTTCCTCGCTGTCTACCATTATAACACAATTTGCCTTAACAATCAAGGATAACATCAGCAAAAGCATTCTGTAGCCACCGTAGCTTGCAGGGTTTCTCGTGTTGGTCAAGATAGACCTCTGCAACGTCAAAACGGGGTTGCAAGTTCAGCGGGTTTTTCATCATATAAATCTCGGCGGTTTGGATTATTTTTCGCTGCTTTTCAAGGCAAACCGCCTCACTGGGCTTGCCCCACATCCCCACGCCGCGGGTTTTGACCTCAACGAAAAGTAAGTATTTAGCATCTCGCGCGACAATATCAATCTCACCGTATCGGCTATGAAAATTTTCCGCAAGGACAACAAATCCCCGCTTGCGCAAGTGCGCCGCCGCAAGATTTTCTCCCTGTTTGCCCTTGATTTGGCGGGAGGTTTTCACTCTACATCAGCTCCTCCAACGCCCGCAAGGCTTTTCCTCTGTGGCTGATTGCGTCCTTCGCCGCGTTGTCAAGTTGGGCAGCGGTTAGCCCGTTCATACCCACGGGCAAAAACAAGGGATCGTATCCGAAACCGTTGTCACCGCGCGGTTCGCGGGCGATGATCCCCTCACAGACCTCTTCGGCGACGAGTTCCCGCCCATCGGGATAAACGCAAACTGCGGCACATACAAAACGAGCCGTGCGTTTTTCGTCAGGTGTGTCCCGCAGATTTTTCAGTAACAGGGCGTTGTTTGCTCTATCATCGCCGTGTTTGCCCCCATAGCGGGCGGAGTAAACTCCAGGCGCACCGCCCAAAGCGTCCACACACAACCCCGAATCGTCGGCGACGCACGGCAAACCGCTGACGGCGCAGGCAGAGCGGGCTTTTAGCAGGGCGTTGCCCAGGAAAGTGTCCTCGGTTTCCTCCACCTCGGGCAGGGTGATGCCGATGTCGCGGGGCAGGGCGACGGTGTAGCCGTTTGGGGCTAAAATCCGCTCCAATTCGATTTGTTTCTTTGCGTTGTGAGTGGCGATCAGGATTGTTGTCATTGGGACTCCTACTACAGTTTTGAGAGTACTGAAAGTAATTATATCACAACTAACAACTTTCCGCAATAAGGAGGAGTGGACAAATAGCGCAGAATATGATATAATATAAACATGAAAAAAACAACGATAAACGAGGCGCGCCGCTGCCCTGAATGCGGCAAGGCGGAAAATCAGGTGAATGCGGAAAAAACCGCTCAGGAACCCAGACGATGCTTTGTCGCGACTGCAAAAAAACGTATACTTTAGAGCCAAAAAGAAACGCATACAGCGAGGAAACGCGGGCGTTGGCACTAAAAATCTACTATGCG
>WRKY01000072.1 GCA_009777895.1 Oscillospiraceae bacterium | reverse complement strand
ATACAGCTCGTCAAGCTCAAGTTTTGTGAATATATGGGAATCAGGTTCAAGGATTTTCGTCGTTTTTTTTAATCCAATTTAACACATTCGCCTTGCTGAAACCCAAAATCTTACCGACTTTTCGCGCTGAGACGCCTGTCAAATACATTTTGACAGCCTGTTTTTTGGTTTCTTTGGGGATTTCGTGCGTTTTGGGGTCAAGCGTGTAGTATTTTTTGCAGTCATTGCAAAAACAGCGCTGTGTTCCCGAGCGATTTTTTCCCGCATTCACCTGATTTTCCGCCTTGCCGCATTCAGGGCAGCGGCGCGCCTCGTTTATCGTTGTTTTTTTCATGTTTATATTATATCATAAACTCCTTTTTTTGTCCACAACCGTGAGGTGTAAAATTTGACATCCCCTCAAAAATACTATATAATAGTATGACACCACTAACAAAATAGGAGAAGTATATGTCACACACATTTTTTACATCAGAATCCGTAACCGCAGGACATCCGGACAAGGTTTGCGACCAGATTTCCGACGCGGTTCTGGACGCGATTCTCGCCCAGGATCCAACAGGCCGTGTCGCCTGCGAATGCGCCTGTACAACGGGTTTGGTACTGGTTATGGGAGAGATTACCACTACCGGTTACGTCGACATCCCCAAGCTCGTCCGGGGAGTCATTGAGGATATTGGCTACAAAAACGGCGCAAGCGGCTTTGACGGCAAGACCTGCGCGGTACTCACCGCCATTGACGGGCAGTCTCCTGACATCGCCATGGGTGTAGATCGCCTTGGAGCAGGGGATCAGGGTATGATGTTCGGCTATGCCTGCGATGAGACCGCCGAGTTCATGCCGCTGACAATCAGCCTTGCCCACAAGCTTACCAATCAGCTCACCAAGGTGCGGGATGAGGGGATTTTGCCCTATCTCCGTCCTGACGGCAAGAGCCAGGTCACAGTGCAGTTCGGTGAGGACGGTAAGCCTCAGCGTGTTGACGCGGTAGTCATCTCCTCACAGCACACCGCCGACACGGACATGGAACAGTTACGCGCGGATATCATCCGTGAGGTCATAAAGCCCATTATCCCCGCCAAATTTCTCGACGAGAACACCAAATACCACATAAACCCCACGGGGCGTTTTGTCACCGGCGGTCCTGAGGGCGACAGCGGCGTGACGGGACGGAAAATCATCGTGGACACCTATGGCGGTTACGGTCGCCACGGCGGCGGCGCTTTCAGCGGCAAGGATCCCACAAAGGTGGATCGCTCGGCGGCGTACGCGGCTCGTTGGGCGGCGAAAAACATTGTTGCGGCGGGACTTGCCAAGAAAATAGAAATTGAGCTTGCATACGCCATTGGCGTTGAGGAACCCCTTTCTGTGTTCGTGGAGAGCTTCGGCACTAGCGAATACACCAACGCGCAATTGGCGGATATTATCAACGAGGTGTTTGATTTCCGCCCCGCATCCATCATCAAAGACCTGGATTTGCGCCGTCCCATCTATCAGCAAGTCGCTGCGGGCGGTCACTTTGGGCGTGATGATTTGGACGTTCCTTGGGAAAAACTAAACCGCATTGCGCAACTGCAAAAGGCGGCGAATTGCGTTGAGTAAAAAGTATAGTCTCCTAACATGAAAATCAACTGGTCTTTGCGGTGTATTTTCCATCTGACTTCGTCAAAAATGCTCGCAATACGAAAGTATTCCTGCGCTTTTTTCCTTGACAGACGAAAAATATTCTCGCAAATCCTGAGCCGATTTTCAAGTTAATCGACTATAATAAGAAACTGCTATTCTCTTCCTCCTCAATTTCGTACACAGTTGAGGGGGAAGAGAGCGCTTGACTGCAATAATTCTTTGTGATATAATGGAAATGTATAGGAGTGAGAATTGGGATTAATCTTTACAAGCACTTATTTTTTTAAGAGAGGATACAGTATGGCAAAAGAAAAGAAGTTATCCTTGTTGTTGGGAGTAACTTTGATTACACAGGCGACAACAAGCATAGTCGGAGGTCTTATCGGATTTGGACCTTTCACCGATACTGAGGACATTTCCGCAACTATGAACAGTATTGCTGATAACATCGGGCGGTTTTATGCAAGCATATTCATACAATTCGTAACTGCTATTGTGATTGTCGTTCTCGCTGTAGCACTTTACCAAGCAGGCAAAAAAATAAGCAAAACTGCCGCAATCGTTGCAATGGGTTTCTATTGCCTTGAAGTGGTTATTTTGATTTTTGACCAGATGCTTACTTTTGGAGTCACCGAAATCAGTCAACAGTTTGCCTCCAATGGTGATATAGGATTGCTATACACAGCAGAGTTGTTGCTTTCAATAAAGGATTTTGGCGGAGCAATATCTATGCTACCGTTCGGTCTTGGGGCAATCCTTTTTTACTTTCTTATAATGAAAGCTACAGTTATACCTAAGTGGCTTGGATTGTGGGGAATGATTTCAGTAACATTTATTTTTGTTGGTTGGACGTTGCAAGCATTTGGTGTGTCCATACCTTTTGTTTTGTACATTCCGTATGTACCTTGGGAGTGGGTTGCGGGTATTTATATTTTGCTGAAAGGCCTGAAAGAGCCGCAAAGCTCAATATAAGATTTATAATGCAGTTGTAGTCTCCTAACATGAAAATCAACTGGTCTTTGCGGTGCATTTTCCATCTGATTTCGTCAAAATGCTCATAATACGAAAGTATTCCTGCACTTTTTTCCTTGCCAGACGAAAAACATTCTCGCAAATCCACAGCCGATTTTCAAGTTAATTGACTATAATCCGTACAAAGACCAAAAGCACTTTCGTTAGCGGAAGTGCTTTTTGGGTATTTTCTATTTCCCTAACCCCCTCTACTCCCCTCGCCCCATCTTAACGGCCTTTTCCGCAGCCCGCTCGGACTCTTTCGCTGCGGCGACAGCGCGTTTGTCATGGAGCTTTTTGCCCTTACACAAGCCCACCTCAAGTTTCGCCCGCCCGTGCAGAAAATAAAGCTTCAAGGGTATCAGTGTCAGCCCCTGCCGTTTAATCTCAAGGGCAAGGCGGCGGATTTCTTTTTTGTGGAGCAGCAGACGGCGGGGGCGGGTGGGGTCGGTGTTGAAGCGATTGCCCTGCTCGTAAGGACTGATGTGCATCCCCTTAACATACACCTCGTCACCCACGGCGCACCAAGCGTCTTTAAGGTTCGCCCGTCCCTGGCGCAGGCTTTTCACCTCCGTGCCGCGCAATTCAATACCGCACTCGATTTTCTCAAGCACGAAATAATTATGGTATGCTTTGCGATTTTTAATCACAGGGGTGTTTTGCGGCATATTTTTTCTCCATTGTTGCTTTGATATATTTAGGCTATGTTGAAAAACTGGATTTTGTTTTTGTTAAATATGACGAAAAAAATATCCGATAAGAAAAATGAAAGATCGATTTTCAACAAGCCCATTTTTAGTCGATTAACTTTAAAATCGGCTCAAGTTAGGCGACTATATTATACCACAAAAAAGGTAGCTTGTCACCTGAAGCTTGTCAAATTGACGCGAACCGCAAAAAAAAGCACTCTCTTGCGAAAGTGCTTTTTGGAAAACCAATCTATTGTTAAGAAGCTAGCCGTTCCTCAAGTTTCGCCAACTCCTGCTCCAACTCCTTGGGCAGCCTATCGCCGTAGCTCTTGTAGTTCGCCTTGATTGACTCAATCTCCGCAAGCCACGCGTCTTTGTCCACCTTGAGCAGCTCTGCCATGTCCTCAGCGCTCACATTCGTTCCGCTGATATCGATTGCATCCGCCGTGGGCATATTGCCGATTGGTGTGGATACCGCCGCCGCCTTGCCGGCGATACGCTCAGTAATCCACTTGAGTACGCGGCTGTTGTCACCGAATCCCGGCCAAATGAACTTGCCCTGATCGTTCTTCCTGAACCAGTTTACGAAGAAAATCTTGGGCAGCTTATCCGCGTCAGTCTTCTTGCCGATGTCAATCCAGTGCTTGAGATAGTCGCCCATGTGGTAGCCCATGAATGGCAGCATGGCGAATGGGTCGCGGCGTACCTGACCGACTTTATCGGTGATGTCCGCAGTGGTGATTTCGGAGCCCATGATAGAACCTAAGAAAATGCCGTGATTCCAATCCAAGCTTTCGTTGACCAACGGGATTGTGCTTTGGCGGCGGCCGCCGATGAGGATTGCGGAAATTGGCACGCCGGCGGGATCTTCCCACTCCTCGCCGATTACGGGACACTGTGCCGCAGGGGCGGTGAAACGGGCGTTGGCGTGGGCGGCGGGACGTCCGCAGCCAGGAGTCCAGTCGTTGCCCTGCCAGTCGATGAGATGCTCAGGGGCGTCTGTGCCGATGCCCTCCCACCACACGTCGCCGTCGTCTGTCAGGCCCACGTTGGTGAAAATTGTATTCTTTGCGATGGTCTTCATGGCGTTGGGGTTGGATTGGTTGGAAGTACCGGGAGCAACGCCGAAAAAGCCGCTCTCGGGGTTGATTGCGTAGAGCCTGCCGTCTTTGCCGAACTTCATCCACGCGATGTCGTCGCCGATTGTTTCCACTTTCCAACCCGGGAAAACAGGCTCAAGCATGGCGAGATTGGTCTTGCCGCAGGCGGAGGGGAATGCGCCGCAGACATAGTAAACCTCACCCTGGATGTTGGTGAGTTTGAGGATGAGCATATGCTCGGCGAGCCAGCCCTCGTCGCGTGCCTGTACGCCGGCAATCCGCAGGGCGAAGCACTTTTTGCCCAAGAGGGCGTTGCCGCCGTAACCGGAGCCGATTGACCAAATCATCCTGTCCTCCGGGAAGTGGCTGATGAACTTCTCGTCCACATTGGGGATACAGGGCCAACCCTCGTCCTTTTCACCCGCAGCAAGAGGCTTGCCGACGGAGTGCAGACAGCGGACAAAATCGCCGTCCTCGCCTAGCGTATCAAGAACGGCAGTGCCGATTCTCGTCATAATGCGCATATTGATAACAACGTAGGGGCTGTCGCTGATTTCAACGCCAATCTTGGATATGGGTGAGCCGATCGGACCCATGGAGAAAGGAATAACGTACATGGTACGCCCTTTCATACAGCCGTCATATAGGGCGGTCATCTCGGCTTTTAGGGCGTCAGGGTCAACCCAATTGTTGGTGGGACCTGCGTCCTCTTTGTTTTTGGAAGCGATAAATGTACGGCTTTCAGCGCGGGCAACATCAGAGGGATGTGAACGGAAAAGATAGCATCCCGGGCGTTTTTCGGGGTTCAGCGGCGTCGCCATGCCGGCGTCCACCATCTCTTGCACGAGCCTGTCGTACTCCTCCTGGGAGCCGTCGCTGAGGTACACACTGTCGGGCTTACACAGCGCCCTGACCTCCTCAATCCACGCGGCAAGTTTTTTGTTTTTTACTGAAATCATGTTTTCATCCTCCTCAAAAAAATTACTTTATTATAACACAAACTCTACTTGAGTGTCAAATTTTTTGTCACGAATCTTCTTTGTCGGGTTCTAACTCTACTCTGTCGAGTTTCAGATTTATCCACAAAGCGGGGCGAACGCCGAACTGATTGAAATGCGGAAAATAACCTTTCATTTCAATTTGACCGAGAAAGTTGACATTCGCGACAAGACGTTTGTTCCTGCCGGGCGACCGAAGCAACCACCAACTGTCTATGTCATCATGTTTTGCCACCCTGTTGTCGTTATATTGATCGTCTATCCAAAGCTCTCTTTCCGATTTTTTGTTCTGTAGCTGTCCGCTGTTTCCAAAGTATTTCACCACTTCATCTATGCTCAAAAAGAATACTTGGTCTGTTGTCTTCTCGCCGCCCGCTGTGTTAAACCACTGATTGTTGTGGTTTTTGTTCACGGTTTTCAAAATTCGCGGCTGTTCTTCCCCACTGAAGCTCTCAAGAAATTCGCCGTTCAAGTATCTCCTTAAGCTGCAATCCTCCCAGGTTATCTTATAGTCGTCTTTCTCAAACTCTTTCGCACTTACATTGTCATATGGTTGTTTGGTTATGATGTCTTTAGAGAGCAACAATGCCCGGCTTTCGTTTTCATCAAAATCTAAAACAATCCATTCAATCCCATCGCCCCCAAAAGTGCCAAAGCTCTTGAAAAGCTCAATTTCATCTCCTATCTTCCTGATTGAGGCGTAAGGGTCTTTCCTGTTATATTTTTTAAGCTGCGCCAAGGCGACGGCACATTTTTGCTCGAGCTCTGTTCTCTCGACGACTTCCGCGGTTTCTTCCGCTTCTTCTTTGGCTCCCTTATTTCTGAGTGCGTCGATATATCTTGGCTTTACCGCAAAATACTCCTTGCCGTCACCATCCTTGCTCTTGTCAAGAAAAAGCATGATGTCGCGTTTGCAGCGGTCTTTTTCGGGCAAATCCTCAATTGTTATCTCGCTTTTGTTCGCAAGGAGTATCAACATTTTCGTCAGGCATTCAACTCTTCTTTCTTTTGACACCTCCTTATCCTGCGGCTGCTTTGCAACTTGCTTTTCCAAAGAAACTCTGACAATTTCTAACGTTGTTTCATAGTCGCTTGCGTTTTCCATGTTATCTAAATTTTCTTTATTTTTTATGATTTCTCCGGCATTGGCAACGAAAAAGGGGTTATTCCATATATTTCTTTCGCTTCCGTCTTGCCCGGCAAGCTCCCCAAGCTTTCTCTTCAGCACGAACTTATTAAATCCTGGTTCCCGCTTAATTGATTTATAGCTATATCTTTTTCCAAACACTTTTTTTGCCTGTTTTGCGTTTAAGGGCATAATCTCCGCATGGATGCAGTATATCTCCCCGTAACGACTGCCGGCGTGCATTGTATATACAGAGTCCTCGAATCTGTCAACGTCATTGCCGTCCTTGTCGAGCTTCAAAAATCCGGGGCGCGCGGAGATAACCAAGGTGGTGTATTCGTCTTTTTCGTTTAGTATATTTTGCAGTGTTTCTGTGGAAAGCTTTTCCCCTGTTGATTCATCAAGTCTTAATTCATCAAGGGCGTCCAACATCAATATCTGTCTTTTTGTACTATTTTCTCCTCTTTTCACAAAATTACAAGCCCCTTCAAGGGTCAATTCATGACAGCGTTTATATTTAATTTCGGGCATCATGCCCCACACCTTGTCCAAAAGCTTCCCCTGCTGCCGCTTCAATTCCAAACGATAGCGCAGCCGCTCCATCAAAACGGATTTGCCGCGCCCCGCCTCGGCAGTGATAACGACAGCGGAAAACCTCTCTTTTTCCGCCCTGCCCTCCCAGATGTACTTTACTAGCTTTCCGATATATATGGCGCCGTAATTATAGAGCGGAAATACATCTTTGTTGGGGTTGCTAATTATCATGCTAGGACGAACAAATCTATTGAGATCCTTTTTTGAGATGCCGGTGTTTTGGCGGGCTTTTCCATATGTCAGAAAGAAAAAGGCTGACGCAGTAAAACCCAACGGCACCACCCAAGACAGCAAGTCGTTGCTTTTTAGTTCACACCAAATTGCCTGTATGACATTCCATATGCAATCCCAAAAATCTTTCATATAATGATTCCTTTCCTCATTAAATTTCAGCCGTTGGTATTTTATCACAATATCCGACAAAAAGCAAGTAATTACGTCGGTTGGGACGCCTATGCCGGTCTGCGGTAGGTCATTTTGTGCTCGCCGAATTCGTTGTAAGCGTCAACAAAAAAGAAATTATTTTGCCTTTTGCACTTGAAACTTCCCCGAAAATGTGGTATAATTTTTGTGAACGGGAAACGCTAAAAAACGCAAGGGAAGTATTCAGACAATGGGCAAAATAGTCGCAATCGTCAACCAAAAAGGCGGAGTGGGAAAAACCACCTCCGCTGTGAACATGGCAGCCGCATTGGGTGCCATGGACAAGTGTGTTTTGCTGTGTGATATCGACCCCCAGGGCAACGCCACCAGCGGCTTTGGTATAAACAAACGCTCCCTAAAAAGCAGTGCATAC
>WRKY01000071.1 GCA_009777895.1 Oscillospiraceae bacterium | reverse complement strand
TGGCGGTGGCTTTGGTTGTGGTGGTTTTTAATTTGTGAGCTTTTTTCGCGATTGACCGCGTTTCTTTGTGCGCTGAATTGCGAGAACAAGTCCGCGTTTCCGTTCCGGTCGCTGTGCAAGTTGCCGCTTTGGTTACTGTCCACGCGCCGAAACTGTGTCCCAACGCCACGCCATCAGTCGCCTTGCAGACTGAACAGATTTTTACTGTCGTGCAGGTTGCCGCTGTCCATGTGTGACCTTTAGCGCTGATTGTCCGCGTTTCTTTGTGGCTTGTGTTGCGAGAGCAAGTGCGTGTTTCTGTTCCGGTCGCTGTGCAAGTCGCCGCTTTGGTTACTGTCCATGTGCCGAAACTGTGTCCGAGTGCCGCACCATCAGTTGTCTTGCAGACTGAACAGGTTCTTGCTGTCGTGCAGGTTGCCGCAGTCCATGTGTGACCTTTGGCGCTGATTGACCGCGTTTCTTTATGCGCTGAGTTGCGAGAACAAGTGCGCGTTTCCGTTCCGGTCGCTGTGCAGGTTGCCGCTTTGGTTACTGTCCACGCGCCGAAACTGTGTCCAAGCGCCGCGATACTTTGCGTTTGCTTGTCGCCGCAAGCGCAGGTGCGGGTCTGGATGCCGGTTGTTGTGCAAGTCGCGGCGGTGGTGGTTTGCCATGCGCTGTAGGTGTGAGCTGTGGTTTTCGGAATGCTGCGATACTCTTCGTATTCGCATATAGTACAGCTACGTGTTTCTTCCCCCTTTTCATTGCAATTTGGAACATTTTTCACTTCCCAACTGTTCCAAATGTGATACTTGCATTTTTGTGGTGAGTAAAAAAAAGCTGCCTTTTCAGAACGTTCTCCAAAACGATCAGAAATCGGAATCCAATACCCATTAGTATCTATCTCTTCTAGTTTTGGAAGTAAAAAGACTCCAACAATGGCTTCAGGAGAGCTAAAATAGTTTCTTCTGCAGAACAAAGATCTCATACTTATTAGTCCTGAAACATCCAATTCAATTAGGTTGTTGTTTTCGCAATCAAGCAATTTCAGATAGCTAAGTCCTAAGACGTTAAGTGTTGTGAGGTTATTTCCTTCACAATAAAGTTTCTGCAAATATCTACTTGCCGAAACATCTAGCGTAGTGAGATTGTTGTAGTTGCATGAAAGCGTGTCCAGTTGCGTGTTCTTTGACACATCAAGGTTGTTCAAAGCATTGTTGTCGCAATAAAAAGTTTCCAAGTTACTAAGCATCGAAACGTTCAGTGTGGTCAGGGCGTTGTTGTCGCAATAAAGAGTTTCTAACGCAGTGTTCGTTGATACGTCAAGTGTGGTCAGCTGGTTGCCGTAGCAATATAGAGATGATAGATTAGTCAAGCCTTGCACGTTAAGGGAGGTCAGTTGGTTGTTGGAGCAAACTAGCCAATCTAGCGTTGTCAACCCCTGCACATTAAGGGAGGTCAATTGGTTTTCGCGGCATTCTAGCCATTCTAGCGTTTTCAAGCCTTGCAAATTAAGGGAAGTCAATTTGTTGTACGAGCACTCTAGAGATACAAGATTAGTCAAGCCTTGCACGTTAAGGGAGGTCAGTTGGTTTAAGCCGCAGCTTAGATCTTCTAGCCTAGTCAAACCCTGCACATTGATGGAGGTCAGTTGGTTTAAGCCGCAACTTAGAATTTCTAGATTAGTCAAACCTTGCACGTTGAGTGAAGTCAGTTGGTTTTTGGAGCAATCTAGATATTCTAAATTAGTCAAAACCTGCACATTGATGGAGGTCAGTTGGTTGCTAACACAATATAGAGATACAATGTTAGTCAAACCCTGCACATTAAGTGAGGTCAGTTGGTTGTTGGAGCAATTTAGATATTCTAAATTAATCAAACCCTGCACGTTAAGGGAAGTCAGTTGGTTGTAGGAGCAATCAAGCCTTTCTAGATTAGTCAAACCCTGCACGTTAAGGGAGGTCAGTTGGTTGCTAGAACAATATAGAGATACAAGGTTAATCAAACCCTGCACGTTGAGGGATGTCAGTTGGTTGCTGGAGCAATTAAGCTCTTCCAAAGCTGTAAAATACTCAATACCGCTCAAATCGCTGATGCCACGCCCATAAACATTTAAGCGAGTCACCCCCGCAACATCTGCCGGCGTAAGCTCGGCAGCGGGTTTGCCCACAAGCTCACTAATTGCCGCCGCAAAGTTCGCGTCGGGGAAGTAGGGATTGGATGCCTGGGCAGGGGCAATCGGCACAGCCGCCCAAACCCCGATTGTCAGCACCAAAGCCAACAGTAAACTAAATGATTTCTTGAACATGATAAACTCCTTTGTGTTTAAAATAATTTGGCAAGTTCCTGAGAACTATACCTATATGATAACCCGCTCTCATTAATTTTTCTGCCTTATTTTATGAACGGCTTGTTAATCTTGCAAAAAGGCGCAAAAAAACAAAGGCACTTCCTCAAAAGAAAGTGCCATAACAATATCCAAATTTCTCCCGCTAAAAACCTAGTCCCCGCCTCACTTTTGCTCGACAACAGTAACTCCGCTCGCCTCAAGCTTTGTCTGCTTGACGGCGATGTCTTTAATCTGGGCGGCGGTCTGCTCATTGAGCTTGCCGAACTCAACGATGACCTCAATGCTGTCGTCGTTAATGATAACCACGCAGTCGGCGGCGATTTTGGCGGAGATGAGGTTCTCGATGTCCGCTTCTTTTTTGATGATGTTCGCCAACGCTGCCAGTGCTTTGTTGGCGCTCTCCTTGGTCTTGTCGTCGCTCTTGGCGTCGCCGATTACCTTCATGAGGGTGTCTTTTGCCTTATCCTGAGCCGTTTGGCGGCGCAGCTTAGCGGCGGCAAAGAACTCCGCACTGGCGTTGGCGGCAACTGCCTGGGCATCGTCGTCCAAAAGCCCCACATATTGGGCGTCACCCAAGTTCACCTGCTTATTGTCCACAATTGTTGATGGTGTGTTTACCGGCTCCTCGTCAAGAGGCGGGCGAGTGTAATACCAATTGACAAAAACGGCACAAGCCAACGCAACGACCAATGTACCCAAGAGCAGATTTCTTTTTTTAGAATTTTCCATGAGAATTCTCCTTATGATTTAAGCTATGGCGATATTGAAAGATATCTTCCAACAAGCCCACTATAACAATATATATACAAGCATTGCGATTAATATGCCGTCGGCGTTTTCGCTTTGCAAAAGCAGTATCATTGACAACAAAAACAGTGTGTCATTGCCGCCGCTAATCATTGTTTTCGGGGGCTTTTTGGGGGTTGGCAGGGAGGGTATCGGCGGCGGTGTTATTGGCTGTTTGGTCGGCGGCGCATTCCTTGTCCGCGATGGCGGGTGTATCCTCTGTGGCGGGGCATTCACCGCCTGTGTGGTCGGGTTTATCTGCGGGACAGGAATATTCATCGTCTTTGGAGGCGCTGCCACTGTGTTTCCTGAGTACTCAACATTATAGTTGGCGCGATAAAACTTGGGCAGGGAATCCGCCCGGGTTGTGGTAAGATTACCACGTACCTGTGCGCGCTGCTGCATCTCAATAGCAGTGCGCACGGCACTCTCGCGCATCTTCGCCCATTGCTCCTTACTGTACTCCACGCGCCGTAGTTTCCTTTCACAAGATTTCAAAGCTCCATACTCTGCAATAACGGCAAAAGCTCCATAGCCCGCAAAAAGCCCAGTGCCTCATCTGCCTTGCGGCGGCGGGATTCGCTCAAGTGGGGTTTGATTGCCTCGATGAGTGTAGCGCGGCTGTCCTTTTGAGTGTTGCGGTTGAGCAAGCCCTGTAGCTTGCCCAACATTTCGGGGTTGATTGAAAAGCCGTCGTCGCTAGGCGGCACAGTCTGTTTTTCATCCCCATTGCCAAAGAGGTTTTGCGCCATGCGCTGCATCTGCTCCATGGTTTCGGGAGTGATTGAGCCTAAAAGCTCGCTTATGTTGTCTGGCATAGTCACACCCCCAGTTGAGTATTCAGAATCTAAACACCCTCAAACCTCTGTATGATGTCCTTGGCTTGCGGGGAAGCGATGAGCTTTTCCAGTGCCGCCTTATCGTTGACGAGCTTGTTAAATTGCTCCTGTTGTTGAGGGTTCATACCCTGCAAAATCTGCATCGCCACCTGATTTTGCGTTTCCTCCTTGTTCCGTCCCGCCTGTTGCAAGCTTTTCGCCATGCGCAGTGCTTCCTCAATATTCATAATAAAACACACCCCTTCAAATTTAGTCTGTTGCATAATATGAACGGGTAGATTTTTTAATGACTGGATGCGGGAAGATTGTGTGGGGAGAAAAGATTTGCCGCACATAAATGCGTCTTACTCAAGAAAAAAGGGAGAATTTCTAAAAAAATCCAAAAAACACTTGCACTTTTCAAAAAAAAATGGTATAATACTCGCGGTACAGTAGAAATTCGAAGGCTTGTGCTAGTAAACAGGCGGAAAACGCCAGTGAAGGGAGGGTATGTATGAGTCAGATAAGAGTGAAAGACAACGAGAGCTTAGACAGCGCACTGCGTCGCTTTAAGCGTCAAACCTCCCGTGACGGTATTATCTCGGAGGTTCGCAAGCGTGAGGCTTACGAGAAGCCATCAGTAAAACGCAAGAAAAAAGCTGAGGCGGCTCGCAAGCGCAAATACAAGTGATTTTAAAAGGGGCGGAGAAATCCGTCCCTTTGTTTTTTTGTAGGGGACGCACACCTGGGCGTCCCTCAATTCTCCACGCGGGGCGCCCGAAGGATGTCCCTCAATTCCCCGCACGGGACGCCCGGGTGTGCGTCCCCTACATTTCCCTAAATCCCCAAAACGCCGATAGTTACATTACCCTCAGGCAACTCAAGCACACGCTCGCTCATGTCGGGGATTTTCTCGTTGATCAGCAGTTCTTTGGCGAGAAGCTCTTTGGCTATTTCCTCCTTGTGTTCCTCAATCGCCGCAAGCAAAAACGCGCTTTGTGTCGCCGCACTAGCACAAACGCGCTGTTCGACACGCAATCCGCTGTCTTTGCGCAAAACCTGGAACTGGCGCAGGATGTCACGCACCGCACCCTCTTTTTTCAGCGTATCGGTGATGTTCACGTCAAGAGCGAGGGTAAGTTCATCATCCGCAACGATAGACACAATGCCCGTTTTCGGCACTTGGGACACGGTGAACAGTGAGCCGTCCAGGGGTTCGGCAAAGCCCGCCACAGCGACGGTGCCGTTTGCCTGTTCCCGCGCCATGCGCTCCATATCTGCGGCGGTGGCTTCTTGCAACGCCGTTTTCAGCTTGTTGGCGTCACCCTTGAGAACCGCCCCCGCTTTCTTGAAGTCCACCCCCAAGACGGGTACGGTCAATGCGTTGAAATCCTCAATCAGCTCGAGGGATTTCACGTTCAGCTCGTCCAAAATCTGGCGCTCAAATCCTGTCACGTCGGCTTTTCCGCAGATATAGAGTGTCTGCAGAGGTTGCCGTACTTTGAGCTGTTGTTCGTTGCGCAATTTAAGCGCGGCGGCGATGACCGCCCGCGCTGTGGCTGTCCGCGCCAAAAGTGCGTTATCTTCAGGGAGTTCAAGGGGTTCAGCCCAATCGGAAAGGTGGACACTCAACTCACTGTTGGAGAAGATTTTGCGGGTGCACTCCTGCCAGATATGCTCAGTCATAAAGGGAATCACAGGTGAAACGGTGCGGAGCATGGCGTCCAAGGCGGTGTAGAGACAGAAGTAGGCGTTGAGTTTGTCCGTACCCTCATCAAAGTTAATCCCCTCAACATCATTATGCACGTTTTCGTGGGGGCGTTGCCCCCTCCAAAAGCGACGTCTGTTCGAACGGATATACCAGTTGGAAACGTCCTCCACAAACTCCTCGAACTCACGCACCAACAAGGTGGTCTTGAAGTTGTCCATCGCCTGTGCGGCGGCTTTGATGTACTCGTTTGTACGCAGTAACAACCACTTGTCAATTAAGGGCAAATCGGAAAAATCAGGGCTGTAGCCCTCAAGAGAGGGCTTATCTATGTCGGCATAGGTCTGGAAAAACGTGAAAATATTCCAAAACGACAGTAATTTGCGCCGCACCTCGTCCCCCAGGGCGAAGCCGAAACGGATGTCAGCGGTGTATGAACCTCCCGCATAGAGGTAGCGGATTGTGTCCGCACCCATGATTTCCGCCGCCTTGTCAAACTCAATCATGAAGCCTGTTTTGCTGAATTTTTCGCCGTTCTCCTGTACCACCGAGGCGTACGCCAACACACGCTTATAGGGGGCGCAGCCCTCCAATACCACGGACATAAAGAGCATGGAGTAGAACCACAGGCGAATCTGTTCGCGCATCTCGGTAATCCAGTCGGCGGGGAAGTGTTTGCGCCAATATTCTTTGTCGTCGAAGTAGCCCAAGGTGGAAAATGGTACGATGCCCGCATCCAACCAAACGTCTCCCGTCTCCTCAATGCGCTTGACGGGTTTTCCGCATTTTGGGCAGTTAATCGCAATATCGTCAATCCACGGGCGGTGCAGTTCAGGCAAGGTATTCTCGTCCAACTCACGCCCGGATAACTGCTCCAGTTCTTTCCGGGATGAAACCACCGTCAGCTCGCCGCATTGGCAGGGATAAAATGGCAGCGGCAAACCATAAAAACGCTTGCGGCTGATATTCCAGTCCCCCATATTCTCAAGCCAGTCGAGCATTCTCTTGACGCTGCTTGCCGGCTCCCAGTGGACACTTTCCGCGGCTTTTTTCAGGCGGGGTTTTAGCTCACTAGTGGCGATAAACCAAGCGGGAACAAGTCGGAAGATGACCTCGTGTTTACAGCGCCAACACACGGGATAGCTGTGTTCATGGGGTTCGACTTTGTACAGTTTTTCCCGCTTTTCAAGCTCCTCAAAGACTTCTTTGGCGATGGTGTGGCTGTTTTTTCCGCTGAAAAAGCCGAACCCTTTCAGGAAAATTCCGCTGTCGTCCACAGGCATGACATTGGGCAAGCCCAATTGCTGACCTAAAGCATAGTCCTCCGCGCCGCAGCCGGGGGCAATATGCACGACACCCACACCCTCCAAAGCGTCCACCTCACTCCATTCCACAACCTTGTGGCAGTGCCCGCTGAATGCCTCCAACTCGGGGAAGCAAGTTTCATATTTCAATCCCACAAGCGCCTTGCCCTTAATAATGCGCAGCACTTCTAGCTTGTCGTCTCCCAAAATCTTGATGGCGTTTTTGCCCAATATCAACACGCAGTCGTCACTCTTGACCCGTACCTCGGCATAATCCTGTTCGGGATTCACTGCCAGTGCCACGTTGGAGGACAGCGTCCAGGGGGTGGTTGTCCAACACAGGAGCTTTCGCCCATCCTCCAGGGGTAGCTTAAAGAACACACTGTCGTGTATCATGTCTTTGTATGACCCTGTCATCTCGTGTTCCGAGAGGGATGTACCGCAACGGGGACACCAAGGCATAGGGCGGTAGTCCTCCCGCAACCAACCGTTTGTGTGGCACTTTTTCAGAAAATACCAGATGCCCTGTATGTTGGCGTCGGTGTGGGTGAAATAGGAATTATCCCAGTCCATCCACTGCCCGAGGCGTTTGGATTGGGCGGTGATGACCTGAGAAAACTGCTCAACGCGAGCTTTACAGGCGTCGGTGAATTTATCCAACCCATATTCCAAAATATCCCTCTTGGATTCAAGTCCTAATTCCTTTTCAACACCAACTTCCACCCAAAGTCCTTGGGTATCAAAGCCGTTTTGAAATCTGCCGTCATAGCCGCGGCGGCATTTGTAGCGGATGAAAATATCCTTGAGGGAGCGTCCAAAGGCGTGGTGAATGCCCATGGGATTGTTGGCGGTGATGGGACCGTCAACAAAGCGGAAGGGTTCACGCCCCGCCACTTTTTCCCGCAATTTTGTGAAGCACTGTTCCCGCTCCCAAAAGTCCATTATGTCGTGTTCAATATTGACGAATAGGTTTTCTTTAATTGCTTGAGCCTGTTGCTGCTCCTGTTTTGGCTGTTGCTGTTTCACCTGTTTTTCATTTGTATTTTCCGCCATAACGTTTCTCCTTGATTGGGCTTGCGCCTTATTTCGCGCTACACATAGTATAGCAGAAAATGGAGAAATGCACAAGGGGGATGGGGATTCCGGTGTGGACATTTTGCGTTGAATGTGGTATAATATAGGCATGAAAAAGCAAACGGAAAAAGCGGGACGTAAGTGCCCGCTGTGTGGAAGCACAGAAAATCAAGTGAACAATGGTCACAATCGTTCG
>WRKY01000070.1 GCA_009777895.1 Oscillospiraceae bacterium | reverse complement strand
CCCACCAAGCTCTCCTCAAACATCACGACAGGCGACCGCACCGTAACCCTTTACGCAATCTGGAAAGCGAATTGAGCGTTAATCCGGAATGAACCTTGACTTTCTCTCTGTAAGGTGATATACTAGCAGCGTCAAATCATAGAAAGCGGCGATGCCAAAAATGTACGCTTCCTTGGTGTGCATTTTTTGGTGTCATTAATACCCACAAAATAAAGTCTAGCACCTAATAAAAGGAGTATATCATGAGCCTAAAGAACAAAAATGCGGTTATTACGGGAGCAGGGGGCGTGCTTTGCGGCGTTTTCGCCAAGGTGTTGGCGCAGGCGGGCTGCTGCGTCGCACTGCTTGACATCAACGAAGAAGCGGTGAGTGCACTGGCGCGGGAGATTAACGAAAACGGCGGACAGGCGCTCCCTTTGAAATGCAACGTCTTGGACAGAGGCGAGCTTGAGCAGGCGCGCAGGTCAGTTTCAGCCAAATTTGGCAAATGCGATATCCTCCTAAACGGCGCAGGGGGCAACAACCAGAAATGCACCACCACCAAAGAATATTACGAAGCAGGCGACATCTCGGATGACGTCGTCAGCTTTTTTGATTTAGAAAAAGCAGGTTTTGATTTCGTTTTTTCACTGAACATGATGGGGACACTGTTGCCCACACAGGTTTTCGCCGCGGATATGCTCGACCGTGACTGCACGGTCATCAATGTCAGCTCCATGAACGCATTCACGCCTTTAACAAAAATTCCCGCATACAGTGCGGCGAAGTCTGCGGTTTCCAATTTCACCCAGTGGTTGGCGGTGCATTTTGCCTCGTCGGGACTGCGGGTCAACGCCATCGCCCCCGGTTTTTTTGTCACCAAACAGAACCACGCCCTGCTTTTCAACGCCGACGGCACCCCCACTCCCCGCTCAGACAAAATCCTCGCCGCAACCCCCATGGGACGCTATGGGAAGCCCAAGGAACTGACCGGTACGCTCCTATGGCTTGCGGACAGCGAGTCTTCGGGCTTCGTCACAGGGACAATAATCCCAGTGGACGGCGGTTTTTCGGCGTATTCGGGCGTGTGATTTTCAAGTTAGGAGACTATAGCATCATATCCAAAATCCCCTCCAATTTGAACTAACTGTATCCCATCTGTAGCTTTATTCCCAAAGTACTTGACCCCGGGAGGGGAGTGTGATATACTTAGGTTATAGCGCGAAAAACCGCGCGAAAACACTGTAAAAATACGCGTATTGGAGGATCATCATGAAACGTTCATTTTCAATTTTTCTCGCCATTTGCCTTATTTTAGGAAGCCTTGGCATTTTGGTGTATGCAAAGGAAATCCCCGACCTGGTCATTGAGCGTCCCCCCGCAAAAACTATCTACCTTGAGGGGGATACTTTCGACAGCGCGGGTCTTGTCCTCCGGTTGGCTTATAAAGACAGCGAAAACGATATCCTCCTTGACACACAGGAAGATTTTGATCTGCACAACATCAGCTTCACCGCAGGCACGGGGCTAGTTCCCGACAGCTATTTTGTGATTTACACTTACGCGTTAGCGGCAAGTCAGATGGTGGCATTGCCAATCACTGTCAACGCGAAACGTCCGGTTTCACTGACTATCCTCAACAGTTCTCCTGTGCCTGACGGGGGCTACAAAGAAGAAATGCCTTTCTCCGTCGAGGGTATGACCGCAAAAATCGACTACGACAACGGTGTTATCAGAACTGTTGGCGCCGGCGAGTTGACTACAGACGTGGATACCCTTGCGGCGGGGGAAAACGTTGTTACCGTAACGTATACCGATGAGAACAACAAGTCCGTATCCACTGTGTTGACAATCAACGCCGCGAAAAAAATTCTGACGGCGTTGGAGATTGTGAAAGCCCCCACAAAGACGAGCTACATTGAGGAGAACGCCCTGAATCTTGGCTGCATGGTTGTGGAGGCGGTTTATGATAACGGCACCCGGGCGGCGGTTACTCCCTCTTTCACCCCCGCAAACGGCACTGTACTTAAGACTGGCAACAACAAAGTGACCGCAAGCTTTAGCTTTGACGGCGTGACGAAAACCGCGGAACAGACGATCACTGTGGCGAAAAAATCTGTGAGCAGTCTGACAGTGACTAAGCCAAAAAAGACCACTTTTGTTGAGGGTGAGAAAATTGACACCAGTGCAATGAAGGTGACGGCAAATTACAACAACGGTACCAAAGCGGACGTGACTAAGGATGCGGTTTTCAGTCCCAAAAACGGCGCGAAAATCAAGCTGTCACACAAAAATCTCAAGGTTAGCTTTGGCGGCAAAAGCCAGTCGTTCCCCCTAAAGGTCATCCCAGCCCCCACCTCTGTGAAGTTCTCCGCAACAAGCAAAACTCTCGGCGTGGGCGAGGTCTATAACAGCAAAATTACCGTTGCGCCGAAAGGTGCCGCCGCCGCCGCGACGTATTCGTCCAAGAACAAAAAGGTGGCAAAGGTCAACAAAAACGGAGTGATTACCGCCGTTGGCGTGGGGACTACACAGATCGTTGCAAAGACAACTCACGGCGGCAAGCAGGCGGTTATTAAAATCACCGTCAAGCCCGCCCTGACAAAGCTTAGCCGCACAACGCCCAGTACTATGACCATTGGCGTTGGTGAGAGCTTCACCACTGGCGTGAAGGTCAATCCCACCGGTGCAAAGAGTACCAGAAAATACAAAGTCAACAACAAAAACGCCAAGGTTAACACAAACGGCAAAGTGACAGGTGTCGCGCCGGGTAAGGCAAAAGTGACTGTGACGGCGTATAACGGCGTAAAAACTTCTTTCAATTTTGACGTAAAGAAAGCCCCAAACAAAGTGAGCTTGAACCAGAGCAAGGTGACGCTGCGCAAGGGCGGCAAGGTGACGCTGAAGGCAAAGCTGCCTAGCGGCACGGCGAGCAACAAACTCACTTGGTCCACGGGGAGTTCCAAGATTGCAACAGTGGATAAAAACGGCGTTGTTACAGCAAAAGGAATCGGCAGCGTGCGGATCACCGTGACGACTTTTAATGGAAAAACGGCTTCCTGCGTTGTGACGGTGAAGTAAGGGCATTTAGTTGAAGGTTGATAGTGCAAAGTTTGGGTAACTCTCTTGCTTTTAGGCAGTGGTAGCGTTTGTGAAAAAATCTACTGAGGATTTGACAAGTGGGACGCGATGGTGTACGAAAGCACAGCGCGAAACTGTTATGAATGCTTCGCCTGACCTAAGACAGTTATACTATAGTCGATTTTCAAGTTAATCGACTATATTTCCTTCAAAAACAAAAAACAAGAGGCAAAACAAACTTGCCTCTTGTTTTTCGTGTGAGGATGAAAATAATCACCAATGCACTCACCCGTCAAACAAGCCTTACTTAACCAAATCCTTAAGGCTTTTGCCGGCTTTGAAAGCAGGAGCTTTAGCTGCGGCGATTTGAATTTTCTCGCCTGTTTTTGGGTTTTGACCAACTCTTGCCGGACGGTCGCGTACCTCAAATGTACCAAAGCCAACCAACTGTACTTTCTTGCCCTCCTTGAGAGCGTCAGCGATTACGCCGAAAACGGTCTCCACACTTGCGGCTGCCACTGTTTTGGCAACGCCTTGTTTTTCTGCCACTGCGGCAACAAGCTCTGATTTGTTCATGTTTTTCTTCTCCTTAAAGTTAATTTGTCCGCTTCTTTGAAACGGTTATGTGAACGGCTTTTAGCCATAACACGCTAATCACTCAAGCCCCGCCGCTTTTTCCCAAACCTCGTCGAGTTCTTCTTGCGTGCAGTCGCTCATGGGCTTGTCCAAGAGTTTTTCCGCTCGGATAAAGCGGGCGATGAATTTTTCTGTCGCCCTTGTGAGCAGTTCCTCACTGTCGTTTTCGGAAATTCGTACCACGTTGACGGCGGAAAATAGGATGTCTCCCAACTTTCCGGCGGGGTCGTTGCCCGCTTTCACGATGTCGATGAACTCATTAAGTTTGCTGACGAGCTGCTCCGCCGCGTTGGATATGCCGGGGAAATCCATCCCCGCGAGCTTTGCCTTTTGCTGTACCTTTTGGGCGCGCATTAACGCCGGTAAGGTTTTAGGTACATCCAACATGGGTACACTGCCCGGTTGCTGCCCTTTCGCCTTGCGCTTTGCCTCGTCCCAGGCTGCCAGTGCCGCCTCCCCGTCGTCGGCGCGGATATTGCCGAACACATGGGGATGCCTCTCCAACAGTTTGCGGCAGATGCCGTCGGTCACGTCCTCAAGGGTAAAGGCGCCATTGTCCTGGGCAATTTGTCCGTGAAGATAGACCTGCAACAGAACGTCACCCAACTCCTCCTTAAGGAGAGCCATGTCGCTTTTGTCAATCGCATCAGCTGTTTCGTAGCATTCCTCCAGGAGATTTTTGCGGATACTCTCATGGGTTTGCACCCTGTCCCAAGGGCAACCCTCAGGGGAACGCAGGACGCGGATAATTTCCCGCAAATCGTCGGCGGTATAGCTTTCTTTCAATGGATAGCTTTGCAAGGGCTGCTCCTTTGTGAGTTGTGAGAATACGAGAGTTTTCAGCCTTACTATATCCTGAATCCTCACTGCTCAATTGTACTGGTATATTTTAACCGATATTGAAAAAATTTGCAAGTGTTTTTAGCCCAATAGCCTGTGTTTTTCTAGTTTTTTTACGATTTTTTCTCCTTTGGGCAGTCCAAGAACCTCATCTTTGGTGATTGAGCGGGTCAAAAGGAGCAAAACCACGTATACAAGCATGGCTGCCCCCACTGCGGCAAAACTCGACGCAAGGTTCACGTTGAGAAGTTTTTCCCCTATCCCGCCGCTGAAAAATGTAACCTCACTCAAAGCGGGGATGAGCTTTTCCATCAACCTTGAAAACAACCCAAAGCACGCCCACGCCGCCCCGGCACACATTGACGCGCAAAACAGCGGCTTTAAAAACACGCTTTTCCAGTCAATTTTCATTCCCGTGAGCCTCTTCAGGTAGGTCAGCTTGATGGACACGTTAATCACATAGAACAAAATCGTGCCTATCATCGAGCCGTAAATATTCAGACTGGGGATGCCGATAAAAATCAGGTTGCTAGTTATCTTCACCACAGCACTGATTATCAGCGCCTTTACGGGGATGTCCGTGCGCCCAATGCCTTGAAGCATATTGGTTATGGGTGTGCTCACAGCCAAAAGCACTGCGGCGGCGCCGTAAACTTGAAGCACCGGCACGGCGACAGGGATGCCGTCGGCGGCAAGCCCAGAGCCGTATATTATAGTGAGGAACGGTCGAGCCAAAACTGCCATGCCAAGTCCTCCGGGCAGGGCGAGGAGCATACAAAGGCGCAGGATACTGTTGACCGAGCGGCTAATTTCGGCGCGGTTTCGCACAGTCCATGCTGCGGCGAGGACGGGCAGTACGCTTACCCCAAGGGCAGCGGTGATTGTGGGCAGGAGGTTGCGGAAGTCAACGCCCGTGTTGTACGCGCCGAAAAGATAAGTGGCGATAAGCTTGTAATTTTCCGCGGGACTGGCGGAGTTCAGGTTCAGACTGCCGCTTGCCTGCGCCGCGTCAAGTGACGCGCTGTGCATTCCATAGACAATGTCGTAATCTGTTCCCAAGGCTGCGGTTGTTCGGGCGACAATGGTCATGGTGTCGATGAAGTTGGAGATATTCAGTGCCAAGGCACCGACGATTACGGGAAAAGCGAGCTTGATAAGCTCTCGGGTAATCTCTTTTGAGGAGCGCGGCGCGGGGGCTAGCTCTAAGTCCAGGCGGGTAATGCTGTCACCCTTGATTTTATGGCGCAGTATTAAGTAGATAAGCCCTGCTACAGAGCCGACAGTTACGCCAAGCACAGCACCTGCCGCCGCCCAAGGTACGATGACGGCGTGAGCCTCCGTATCGTTGGCGACTCTTACTCCCCACAGCACAGCTGCGCCGTCGGCGTCTTTTGCGCTGTTATAGACGTTCATGCCGTAATTGAGGACGATTCGTGCCAGGAACAATCCCGCGGCGAGTTTGCCCAAGGCTTCTATAAACTGGGACGCCGCTGTGGGACTCATGTTGCGCTGTCCTTCGTAATAGCCGCGAATGGAGGCGGATACACAGCAAAAGAAGATTGCGGGAGCGATGAGAAAAATCCCGGGAATTATCTCTGAAGGGGCTTTTGAGATTGCCACGTAAGGGTACGCTAAGGCGCACAGCAACACAGTACCCACTGCTCCGGTGAGCATGAAAATGCGGCTATATGTCCTCAGAATTTCCCGTGTGTCCCGGAAGCGGTTGAGTGTCACGCTCTCGGACACCATGCGGGAAACGGCGATGGGCAATCCCGCCATGGCGATGGCGAATATGGGTGTGTAGATTTGATAGACAAGGTCGAAATAGCCCCGCCCCACCATACCGATTTCGCTAGTTAGGGGCATCTTGAACAGTATTCCCACCACCTTGACCACGAACATGGCGAGGGTGAGAATAATAGCTCCGTTGATTAGGGATTGCTGTTTTTGTTTTGCCAAGGTCGATTCTCCTATTCGGGATACAAGATTCAGTATACAGGGTTCGGGTTTAAGTATACGCCATTTTGTGGGAAAATGCAAGCCTAGAATGTTATTTTCATTTGGACTATAGTCGCCTAACATAAAAATCAACTGGTCTTTGCGATTTATTTTCCATCTGCCTTCGTCAAAAATGCTCGTAATACGAAAGTATTCCTGCGCTTTTTTCTTGCCAGACGCAAAATACTCTTGCAAATCCTGAGCCGATTTTTCAAGTTAATCGACTATAAAACCTCAAAATCTCATGTTTTCGTTCCAAAAGCTCACAAAAGCGTGAAATATATTCATAAGGATATTTGAAATTGAATACCCGCTGAATATATTGCTCGGCGTTTTTTTCACCACGAACTAGCTTAGTCACGCCCCCTGCACCGCAGGCAAGTACCGTGTGCAGCTCCTCCATCATGTAGATATTGTAAGCCGATACATGGTTCTTTTTAGCCCACCCTGTGTTCTCAAGCCCACCAATGGAATTGCTCTGACGATAGCTGTAGTAGGGGCTGTATGAGTCACAAAGCTTATTTTGCAGGGTCCAAAGGGTATTCGCCCACTCACCGTTGTCGTCATGTCTTTGGCTAGCCAATGCCGAGGCACGTTTTATGGCAAGGGCGTGGATTGTGATGTTTTCGGGATTCAGGGCGATGGCTTCCGAGATTGTCCTCTCAAAGCCCTGCGGGCTGTCGGCGGGCAGACCCGCGATGAAGTCCATGTTCACCGCAAAGCCGTATTGACGAACAATGGCATAGGCACGGCGGACATCTTCGGCGGTGTGAGCGCGTCCGATGGCGCTCAACACAGTGTCGTTAAAGCTCTGGGGGTTGACGCTCACTCTGTCCACGGCAAAAAAACGCAGCACATCCAATTTTTCCGCAGTGATTGTGTCCGCCCGCCCCGCCTCAACGGTGTATTCACGGCAGTGGTCAAGGCAGAAGTTCCGTTCCACCTCGCTCAGTAGCGCGGCAAGCTGTTCAGGCTCAAGGCTCGTGGGCGTACCGCCACCAAAGTATATGCTCTCGAGGCGCAAATTAAGCCTTTTTGCAATCTCTCCCGCGGCGCGGATTTCCTCGCGCAACTTGTCTATATATTCGGGGATTAACTTTCGCGCATTGCGGTTGGTGATGGAGTGGGACACGAAAGAACAGTAACTGCAGCGGGAGGGGCAAAAGGGGATACCCACATACAGGCTGAAGCTCTCGTGGCGGTTTTGGGCGATTATCCCCTGCTGTTGGCGGTAAATTTCCCGGGCAAGGGCGATTTTCTCCCCGCTGACATATAACTCATGGGCGAAATATTTCCGCGTTTCTTCCTCCCCGTGTTTTTGGGCAAGACGGCGAAAAAGTTTTGTGGGGCGAACCCCTGTGAGTATGCCCCAGGGGGGAGAAAGTCCCGTTAATTCCGCAAGGCAATGAAAAAGGCATTGCGCAAGCACTATTTCCGAGCTGTCCGTGTCCTTCATCATGGGGGAGCAGGGTGTGACCGCCTTTTCCCGCGCCGCGCGGCGTCCGCCCAAAGACACCGCCGCCCTGGCGATATTTTCGTCGGCATATAAATCCGCTGTCGCCTCCTGTGCCATAAAGAGCCGCAGAAGATTCTCCATTTCGCGGCTATACTCGAGATTGTTGAGCGTCATGCCAAAAGCTCCCGGAGTACCTCGGGACGGCGAGTGGTGATGTTGTCAGCTTTTTGGGCGATAGCGCGGTGCATATACTTCTTTTTGTCCACGGTGAAAACTGAGAGAAGCAGGG
>WRKY01000069.1 GCA_009777895.1 Oscillospiraceae bacterium | reverse complement strand
TGCGGCGCGTTGTATTGAAAATGAAATCCTTATGCATTTTCGCTCTTTGAAGCGCAGCGCCTTGGACATCTCTCTTGAAGAACCCATCGAAACCGACGGTGAGGGAAACGCGTTGACTCTGATGGAAATTCTCGCTGGGGAGAACACTCTTGAGGAGGACGTGTTCATCAAACTTGAGAGCGAACGCCTGCGCCGAGTTGTGTCTAGGTTGCCAGACAAGCGAGAGCGGGAAATTTTAACATTGCGCTATGGTCTGGACGGACGCGAGCCTGTGACTCAAAAAGATATTGCACGCGCTATGGGCATATCCCGCTCCTATGTTTCCCGCATTGAGAGCAAGGCGATTGAGGCGGTGCGGTTGGTTATGGTGATGGGGGACGTTACAAATTAGAGGCGTAGCTTTTATAGTTTCCAACAAACTTGATTTAATTTACCTTGTATGGTATACTTGTTATCACTATTCGGAGGTGACAAAAATGACAATCTTGGACGGCAAAAAGGTTTCAGCATTGGTGAGTAAGCGCGTGGCTCAGCGGGTAAAAGTCCTGCAGGAGCGGGGAATTTCTCCCGCGCTAGCGGTAATTTTGGTGGGGGACGACAGCGCGTCACAGGTCTATGTGCGCAATAAAATTTTGGCATGCAAGGCGGCGGGGTTGCGCTCGGAGCAGGTGATTTTATCTGCCAACAGCACCCAAGACGAGGTGTTGGCGGTTATTGACAACCTTGCCGCGCGTCAGGATATACACGGCATATTGTGTCAGCTGCCCCTGCCCCGCCGCATCAACGAGGAGGCAATCCTCAACGCAATCCCACCTGAAAAGGACGCGGACTGTTTCCACCCTGTAAACGTAGGGCGGATGAGCCTTGGCACGGCGCGAGTTTTACCCTGCACCCCTGCAGGAATAATCACTCTGCTCAAGGAGGAGGGAGTGGAAATCGCGGGGAAAAATTGCGCGGTAATCGGGCGGAGCAACATTGTGGGCAAACCCATGGCGATGCTGCTTCTTCAAGAAAATGCCACGGTGACAATCTGTCACTCCCGCACACGGGATTTGCCCGCTGTGACGCGGCAGGCGGACATTTTGGTCAGCGCGGTGGGTATCGCAAAATTCGTCACAGTCGATATGGTCAAGGACGGTGCGGTGGTTGTGGATGTGGGCATGAACCGCGATGAAAACGGTAAACTCTGCGGCGATGTGGTCTTTAACGCCGTCGCACCGAAATGCTCACGGATCACTCCCGTTCCCGGCGGCGTGGGTCCTATGACCATCGCCACGTTGATGGAGAATACTTTGGCTTTGGCGGAAAAGAGATTGAACATCTAAGAATATGGGCTGAATATTCATGACTGCACACAACATTTGCAATCTCAAAAAAAATCTGCTATAATACTCAATCAACACCACATTCCACACAGAACGACACAAGAAAGGCAGGACGCGCTGATGAACAACAATTGGTTGCAAATCCCTAAGCGCATTCGCGAATTGCGTGAGATTTTGGAAATTACACAAGAAAGTTTCGCGGAGAGTCTGGGCGTCCCCTTGGGGGACTATGTTGCTATTGAAAATGGAATTAAGGACATACCTGTGAGCTTGCTTTATGACATCGCGCGTGAATTGAAGATTGATTTCACCGTACTTTCCACAGGCGAGGAGCCGAAAATGGATCAGTACAGTGTGGTACGAAAGGGCGACGGCGACTGTTTCGACCGTTTTGCAGGTTACCACTATGAGGGCTTGGCAGACAACTTTAAGGACCGCGAGATGAAACCCATGTTAGTCACTTTGGAGGCGGAAGATCCGGATCCTGAGCTGATTGCCCACGGCGGGCAGGAGTTCAACTACGTCCTTGAGGGGGAAATACTTCTGAAAATTGGCAAGACAGAAATCCGGCTTTATACCGGCGACAGCATCTACTTCAACTCGTCAATCCCACACGCCCAAACCGTTTCGGGTGACTGCGCCAAGTTTTTAGCGGTGATTACTGATTAATAGTGCAGAAATATGGGGATATAGCGGCGGCAGTCTGTCTCCCGCAATTCACATAATTTAGTTTTGGAGGAAAAAATGCAATTACTTAAAAAATTCTGTCCACGGACGGATTTTTCAAATTATGAGGATATGAAACGCAAATTCAGGATTATCGTCCCTGAGGATTTCAATTTCGGCTACGATGTTGTGGATTCTTGGGCGAGTATTGATCCCAAAAAGCCCGCCCTTTTGTGGACAGACGACAGCGGGAAAATGCTCTCTTACTCCTTTGGCGGCATCCGTGACGAGAGCAACCGCGCCGTAAATTTCCTCAAGGACAAGGGTATCCGCAAGGGCGATGTGGTCATGCTCATCCTCAAACAACGTCCCGAGGTGTGGTTTTTACTCACGGCACTGCACAAAATGGGGGCGGTGGCACTGCCCGCAAGTTATCAGCTCACACCGAAAGATTTGCGCTATCGCCTAGAGCTTTCCGAGGCGAAAATGCTCATTTCTGTGGCGGATACTGACGTTGCGGACTATGTTCACGAGGTTTTGCCGGAACATCCCGACCTCAGCTATGTCACCGTGGGGGATACACCTGTGGAAGGAGCGATTGACTACCGTGCCGTGATTAGCGGCTATTCTCCCGTTCACGAGCGCCCCGCCGCAGGGACTGCCGAGGCGACGCGACTTCACGAACCTATGCTGATTTACTTCTCTAGCGGCACGACGGGTCTGCCCAAAATGGTGCGGCATGACCATTCCTCACCGCTAGGCTACATCACCAACGCCCTTTTTTGGCAAAAAGTATCAGACGGCAAGGTGCACATGACCCAGACTGACAGCGGTTGGGCTAAATTCGCCTGGGGCAAAATCTACGGGCAGTGGGCTTGCGGCGCTTGCGTGGGGGCGTATGATACGGAAAAATTCGTCCCCCAGGCAATGCTTGAGGCGATCGGCAGATTGCGCCCTTACACACTGTGTGCCCCCGCTACGGTATTCCGCTTCCTTATCAAAGAGGACTTGAGCGGCTACGATTTTTCCTATATCCACCACGCAACACTGGCGGGAGAACCGCTGAATCCTGAAGTTTTCCGTCAAATTGAGCAGAAGATGGGCTTGCGGATTTACGAGGGCTTTGGACAGAGTGAGGGCAGTGTGTTATTGGCAAACTTTCCCTGGGACGAGGTGCGTCCGGGGAGTATGGGCAAGCCCGCCCCCATCTACGACATTTTCCTCATGCGCGAGGACGGTACCCCCTGCGAGGACGGTGAAGTCGGCGCGATTTGCATTAAAAACGCGCGGGACAAGCATCCCACGGGGTTATTCCGCGAGTATTGGAAAGACGAAAACGCTACGGAAAAAGCCTTTAAGTACGGACATTACAGCACAGGGGATATGGCGTGGCGTGACGCCGACGGCTATTACTGGTTCGTCGGGCGAAACGACGATGTTATCAAGTGTTCAGGCTACCGCATAGGTCCTTTTGAGGTGGAAAGCGCGTTGATGGAGCATCCTGCGGTGCTTGAGTGCGCCGTCACGGCATACCCCGACCCGCTGCGGGGCGAGGTGGTCAAGGCGACAGTGGTTTTGGCGCGGGGCTTCAGCGGTTCACAGGAACTAAAAAAGGAGATGCAGGACTTGGTCAAGCGCGTCACCGCACCGTACAAATATCCCCGTGTGGTGGAGTTTGCGCAGAGCCTGCCGAAAACCTCTAGCGGTAAAATCATGCGCACGGCAATTCGGGCGTTGGATATGCAGAAGCTCAATTCCAGCAAATGATATAAGCGCCTAACTTGGAAATCAACTCGTCTTTGCGCCCTATTTCCCATCTTACGTCGTCAAAAATGCTCGCAATACGAAAGTATTCCTGTGCTTTTTTCCTTGCCAGACGAAAAATATTCTCGCAAATCCTGAGCCGATTTTCAAGTTAATCGACTATAGTTTTTCAACAAGCCTACAAAGGGACATTTTTGTCCTCCCTATTCCCCTCTATAATCTCATAAGCCCACAAAGCGCGCCGCTGCTTGACGTACGGAATAATCCACAGCAAGGGCAGGGCAAAAATCGCCAAGGGTGCAAAAAATAGACAGCGCATACTCAACCACAGTGAAAAGCCATGACATTCCTCCATTTTTTCAATGCTCATGGCTATTGTTTTTTTTGTGCTTTTTGTCGGATAACATACGGCAATCCAGTACACGAGGGTGTAGCGCTGAATAACCCACAGCCAGGCGTACACGCCGCAGATTAGCAGCAACGCCGCGCCGCCTAGCAAGACCATTAACAGGCGCGGATCCAGCCCTGAATTGGCGGAGATGTAGAACGTACCCCCGCCTAAAACTGCAGCGGGCAAAATCAGCGCGAGTAGCCACATGATTTTCCGCAAAAAAACAGAAGTAACCAAGCCAAAAGCGTGGATCATTTGGGTAGGCTTGCACCAAAATGTGACCCACTTACTGTTCCGTGTCTGGCGTTTACTGCCGCCATAGTACCAGGCGAATTCACCCATTTTAAGAGAGCAAATCAGCAATGCGGATGTGAAAAGCAACGCCGCCGCAAGACTTGCGGAGATTATCCCCGGGAGGTGTTCCCAGGTGGCGAACAGCACACCCGACACCTGGGGGCGCTCAAAGAGCAATTGGGCAAGACCGTTGATGATGCCCAAGCTCACGGGTAAGCACAGCCCAAGAACTAACAGTGAGATGCTGCCGCTCCAGTAACCGCGTTGGCTCTTTCGGGCTTTTTTGTTTAAGGTTTTTATTGACATTTTTGTTTCTCCTGATGAGGTATCCCACTAGGGTGGCAGTATGCGACAGACTCTAGTTTATATAGTCTCCTAACTTGAAAATCAACTGGTCTTTGCGGTCTATTTTCCATCTTACTTCGTCAAAAATGCTCGTAATACGAAAGTATTCCTGCGCTTTTTCCTTGCCAGACGAAAAATATTCTCGCAAATCCTCAGCCGATTTTCAACTTAATCGACTATAGTTTCTGATTTTTCCATTCTTTCGCGCACCTCAAAAAACCACTCCAACAGCTTAAAACGCACCTCAATCCTTGGGTCGGAATTGATTATTTCACGACTGTCGGAATCAAAATACTCCTCTTCAGCGACCTGTACTGCGGGCAAACACAAAGGCGGGAACATAACGCACCACCAGTTTTCTCCCGCGCCGCCGCCGATTATCGCCTTGATTGCGGTATAATTTCCCGCAGGCAAGGTCTTGTCGTCATAGGTGCGGGTCGGGAAATATTCCCGCGTCAGCTCCACTGTCAGGGGGTAACCCAAGCCCGAATCGGCAATGACTTTTTCCCCTGCGTCCTGCAAAAGTTTGCGATTTTCACTCAAACGCGCGTATGCGTTTTCCGTGTCCACACTGCCGTCGAAGAGTTCACTCCCCGCCTGTAAAATCGCATCGCGCACCTCCAATTTCAACTGCTGGTCGGCAGGACTATCGGAGTTTGCCACCACGTGCATACGCAAGACTTGTGAACTCAAATCTTGGGATTTTCTGGCAAAATCTGCCACCGAAAATGCGGCAGCAAGCAGCAATGAAAGACACAGTGCGATGAGTAACGAGAATTTTTTAGACATTTTATAGTACCTCCAAAAGTATGTGCGTAATATCTTTGCGCAAACACAGTATTGGGAAATCCACAATTTGCTATTCAGTTTCTATTTTTTTACAAATATAACTAAAAATTTACAAAATATTTACTGAATTACCCAATTTTTGACTTGAATTTTTAGAAAAAAAATGCTATATTTAATACATAAAAGTCAATATAAACCAAAAACAAGGAGAACTATTATGAAATCACTAGGAATTGTCCGCAAACTTGATGATGTGGGGCGCATTGTAGTACCCAAGGAGCTGCGCCGCCTTTTTCAGATTGAAAATCCCAACGATTCCGTTGAAATTTTTACCGAGGAAGATCGAATCATCCTGCGCAAATATCAACCATCGTGTATTTTCTGCAAGAGCAACAGTGATTTATTCGTATTTTCGGGACAGAAGATTTGCCGCGACTGCGCCGCAAAAATCGGCAACGCGCCTTAATTCTCTCGCAATGCGTTAGAGCCTCAGGCAATTGGTTTTGCGTTGAGCCTCTCGTATTATAAATATGGCCCTTGCCAATAGGCAGGGGCTGTTCATGGGTTTGGTGCAATCTCTTGAGTTCCCCTAGAAAATAAGGAGCTATCGGCAATGAAAAGTAACCACTTAGTTCGCCCTTTTCCTACTGGCATTCTCCTCGCTTCCGCATCCCCTCGCAGACAGGAAATTCTGCGCCTAGCGGGCATTAATTTCCAGGTCGTTCCCGCAAACATTGACGAAAGAGTGAACCCCGCCCTTTCCCCATCCTCACAAGCATTGTTTCTCGCCCGCAAAAAGGCGTTGGTGATTTCCGACAGATATCCAGGCAAAGCGGTGTTGGCGGCGGACACCATTGTGGCGTTGGGGGAGAAGTCATTGGGCAAGCCCGGCAATGATGAGGAGGCTTTTGCTATGCTCACGTCACTGTCAGGCAAAACTCACAGCGTATTCACAGGCGTCGCCCTGTTTGGCGGCGATGAGGAGATTAATTTTGTTCAAAAAACTAGCGTAAGTTTTTACGAACTGACCGACGAGGAAATCGGGGCTTACATTGCCACTGGCGAACCCTTTGACAAGGCGGGCGCGTACGGCATTCAAGGGCGCGGCGGACTGCTTGTGGAGAAGATTGACGGGGATTATTGGAATGTTGTGGGTTTGCCTATTGCAAGGTTGTTACGGGAAGTAAAAAAACGCGGAAGTGTTATTCTGGTTTCCTAACTTGAAAATCAACTAGTCTTTGCGGTGTATTTTCCATCTGACTTCGCCAAAAATGCTCGCAATACGAAAGTATTTCTGCGTTTTTTCCTTGCCAGACTAAAAAATATCTTCCCAAATCCTGAGCCGAGTTTCAAGCTAATCGACTATATTTGCCGCTTGTTTAAAAAAGCAGAACACAATGATTAAGTGACTCAAAAAAAGATGATAAAGGTCATATGCCTTGAGGGAGAAAAATGACGAAAACTATTGTCACATACGAACACGAAAATGCCGCCTTGACCCAGGGCTACCGCTTCATCTGCGGTGTTGATGAGGCGGGTCGGGGACCTTTGGCGGGACCGGTCTACGCCGCTGCGGTGATATTGCCGCAGGGTTTGGTCATCGACCAACTCAACGACTCCAAAAAGCTCTCGGAGAAAAAGCGTGAAGACCTCTTTGACGTGATTTGTGCGCAAGCCATTGCCTGGGCAATTGCCAGTGCCAGTGCAGCGGAGATTGACGAACACAATGTCCTTGGGGCAACGTTTCTCGCTATGAGACGAGCTGTTGACCAGTTGCTCGGCAAACATCCCGAGATTGTACCCGCTACTTGTTTTGCCCTTATTGACGGCAACCGTTGCCCTGAATTGCCTATCGCCAGTCAGTGCCTTGTGGGAGGCGACGGCAAAAGCCCGTCCATCGCGGCGGCTTCCATACTGGCAAAAGTCAGCCGGGACCGCTATATGCGCGAACTCGACAAGATGTATCCACAATACGGCTTCGCCAAACACAAGGGTTACGGCACCCAACAACACACGGCGGCGATTCACAAGTACGGCAAAATCGTGGAGCACAGAGAAAGTTTTCGTGTGCCAAAGTTGAAAGAGCATGAATGATTTTGTCGACAAAAGGCACTGTTTTTTCATTTCCCTAGCATAATCCAAGTTCCTCTTCACATAAAAATAGACAGCGTCGTTTGAATGGCGAGGTTAAAAAACTATCCAATAAGAAAAATGAAAGATAGATTTTCAACAAGCCTTGAATACAACGCAATCACGCATAAAGTGGAGATGTTATGCTACAGTCACTGTTGTCTTTGTTGTCTAACGGATTTTTGTATTTTGCCCTGCATCTATCAGGAGGAAGCTCCTTTCCCGCGCCATTAAAGGCGGCGCAGGAGCGCGAGCAACTGGCACGCATGGCGGCGGGAGATTCGCTAGCACGAGAGAAGCTAATCAGCCACAACTTGCGCCTTGTGGCACACATCATCAAGAAATATCACGGTACGTCAACCGATCCGGAGGATCTGATTTCAATTGGCTCAATCGGGCTAATTAAGGCGGTGGACAGCTTTAAGCCCGATAAGGGGGTGCGTCTTGCAACT
>WRKY01000068.1 GCA_009777895.1 Oscillospiraceae bacterium | reverse complement strand
CTCGTCCAAAACAATGATCTGATCCGCCTTTAGTACCGTTGATATGCGCTGTGCCACTATGATTATCGCGGCGCCGTAAATTTCCCGCGCCAGTGCCTCACGCAACGCCGCGTCTGTCTTGAAATCCAACGCGGAAAAGCTGTCGTCAAAGACGTATACCTTGGGGTTTTTGGCGATTGCCCGGGCGATGGCAAGCCGTTGCCGCTGACCGCCGGACACGTTACTGCCCCCTTGGGCAATCTCTGCCCCATACTGTCCGTCTTTTTCCAGGATAAAGTCCGCCGCCTGGGCGATTCGCGCCGCCCGGGAGATATCGCCCTGCTGTAAATCCTCCGAGCCAAAGCGCAGATTGCTTGCGATAGTCCCGCTGAACAGCACCGCCCGCTGCGGGACGTAACCGATTTGCGAGCGCAAAAACCGCTTGGAGAGGTCGCGGACGTTGATACCGTCAAGGGTGACGGTGCCGCCGCTCACGTCATAAAGGCGCGGGATTAGCTGAACGAGAGTGGACTTGCCGCTGCCTGTCCCTCCCAAAATCGCGGTGGTTTTGCCGGGAAACGCGGTGAAAGTGATGTTTTCCAGTACGTTGTCCGCCGCCCCCGGGAACTTGAACGTCACGTCTTTGAATGAAATCTCACCCCGGCAGTTTTCAATCTCCCTGTCCAAAGGCGTGGGCGGGTCGATGATAGAGGCAGTGGTGTCCAAAACTTCGTTGATGCGTCCCGCGGCAATCTCCGCCCGAGGCAAAAACACGAAAATCATCGCCATCATCATAAAACTCATAATAATCTGCATGGTGTAGCTCATGAACGCCATCATACTGCCAAGGGACACATCGCCGGTATCCATTCCTTTGGCACTGAACCAGATTATCGTCACCTGAGTGATGTTCATGAAGAAGAAGAATACGGGCATCAACAGGGACATGGCGCGGTTGATGAAAAGCTGATTTTTCAAAAGGTCGCGGTTTGCGTCGTCAAAGCGTTTTTCCTCGTGCTTTTGACGGCTAAAGGCGCGTATTACGGGCAGTCCTGTGAGTATTTCACGGCTGACAAGATTGAGCCTGTCCAAAAGGCTCTGCATGATTTTAAACTTGGGCAGTACGGTGAAGTTTACCACGATGAGCAGGAAGATTATAAAACCCACTGCCGCGCCTAAAATCCAACTCATGCTCGACTTTGTCTGCAAAACGTTCCACACAGCCCCCGCGCCGAGCATGGGGGAGAACAGGACTATGCGCATAATCAAAACCAGTGCCATTTGGATGTTTTGGATGTCGTTTGTGGAGCGCGTAACAAGAGAAGCGGGAGAGAACTTGTCCATTTCGGCGCGGGAGAAGGAGAGCACCTGCCTGAAGAATTTCGCCCGCAGGTTCCGCGCCACTCCCCCTGCCGCGCGGGAAGCAATCAGCGCAACGACGATGGCGCAGGAGATCGAACCCAAGGTCAGCAGGAGCATTATCGCCCCTGTGCGGTAAAGGTATTCCCTTTGAATCCCGTCCGCGTCAAGCCCTAAAACATCGGTGTATTCAAAACGAACACGGCGAATCGCCAATTGATCCACCATAACGTCTAAAAAATCGCTCAACTGGCTTGTGAATGCGTTGATCTTACTCAGGAGTATGATTTTGTTGCTCTGTTCAGTTTTTATCGCTTTTTCTGCCGCCTCAACGTCGAACTCCCTGGCAAGCTGCTGTATCCACGCCACCTGTGTGGGGTCAAGCTCCTCGGGCAGCTCCTCCAAAAGATTGGGAAGATAAATCAAGAACATGGGAACGCGCAAAATCTCGTTGATGCTAGCCCGCTCCTGTTCGCCGTAAGGGGTCAGATCGAATTGAGGTTTTTCAAAGGCAAGACGGTTCATCACCCCATAGCCGTCAAGGACGATGGGAATGTCGCTGTCTTGAATGAAAATGGTCAGCTTGGAGAGCGTTTCGCTGCTGATTGTTTTCGGCACGGCATCGTCGATACCGAATTGGGATATGCCCACGTCCACCATGCTGTTGGTATAGCGCGGCAAAGCGAGGTCGCACTGAACCTGCACAACTAGGAGCATAACGATGAGCAGCAGCGGCCAGCCGCATTGGGAGAGGTATTTTATCAGTTTCAAATTTTTCTCCTTGGGATGGAATGGGGTGATTGGATAATGGCGATGTTGAAAAAGTAGATTTTGTTTTTATTATCAAGAGATTTTTTCGTCAGATTAAACAAAAAACGCAAGCAATACTTTGTGTATTAATGAGTTTTTGGTGACATATGACGGAAAAATATCCGATAAGAAAAATGAAAGATAGTTTTTCAACGAGCCCATAATGAAAATTCAGCGAGATAGCGCATGGAATACTGTGTCGGCAATAATCTCCACCCCCGCGGGCTTGAAGTGAACGCCGTCATAGACCAAAGAATCGTCGCCGGATGTGGGAGTATAGACGTCAATCAAGCCCGTACCCAGTTCCTGAGAAACTCGCGCCATAATGGGCAAAATCTCTTCCCGCACCGTCTGGTCGGTGATTGTGTAGGGGTTGTCATAGACAGCGGGAGGTTGCAGGAGATAAACCCTGGGTTCGCTCTCAAGCGCCTGATATGCCCTCACAAGCTCACGCAGATCCGCCTCATAGTTAAGCGCATTCCAGTTGTGGGTTTTTGTGTCGTTCGTACCCAACATAATCAGCACAATTTGGGGCTGCGACGCCAATGACGCGGGATAAAGCCGCGTTTGCGCATAAGGCATATCCGCACCGTTTTGGAGAGTCCGCGCGTTTGCGCCATAGTTTAGCACCTGGTAGTCCTTCCCTAACAGCGTCTGCAGACGGGCAGGGTAGGAGTTTTTATGCCTCCAGGCAATCATATGCCCAAACGTCAGGCTGTCACCCACACATGCAACCCTGACGGTGTCGTTATTTTTCACGCTCGGCGGCGTGGGGTCGCGGAAAAGACGGTTGTAGGTCATAAAGCCGAAAAGTCCTCCGATAATCAAGATGACGGTAAAAATTATTATGGTTTTTCGTTTCATATCCCTCTCCTCAACACGGAACACAGATTCTGAGGCTATAGTATATCACGATATGGGGGAAATTGCAACCAAGTATCGCGCTAGGAATGGACACACAGAGGATTATAGTCTCCTAACTATAAAATCAAATCAAAAGGTACTCCCGCTTTGGAAGCACCTTTTTTCTGTTTCCCCGTCACTGATTTAATTGCGCAAACAGCTTTTTATTAGCCTTGTAAAGCTGAGTGAAAACAGCAAAGTTTTTGTCATGAATCGCTTTGTTGGCGGGGTTTGGCGGGAAGCTCTTTACAGCGGGGATTAGAGCTTTTGTCGCCTCGAGGTTGGGCAGCAGCCCCAGTCCTACAGCCGCCACAGCCGCCGCGCCGACAGCCCCTGCGTTTTGGGGGTTATCCACAGTTTCAACGGTTTTTCCCGTCACGTCCGCAAGGATTTGGCAGGTCACGTCCGAGAGAGCACCGCCTCCTACAAAGCGCAAGGTATCCGAGGGCGTCAGCTTACGCTGTGATACCTCCAAGAACCAACGCAAGTGGTAGCACACCCCCTCCACAACTGCGCGGATAAGCTGCGTCTTGCCCGTATCCAAGCTCACGTTGAAGAACATCCCGCGCGAATTGGGATCCTCAAAGGGACAGCGGTTGCCGTGGAGCCAGGGAGTGAAAATCACGCCGCCGCTCCCTGCGGGAGATCCGCCGATAATCTCCGAAAGGTACTCATATAACGAGGTGTATTTCGCCTCAAAACACTGGGCGACATCCTGTTTTTCAAGGTAAATGCCAATCTCATCCAACGCCAGATGATCCTTGACCCACTCAAGGCATTTTCCCGCCGTTTCAAGCTCACCGAAATAGTTGTACAAGCCGTTTTGCGCACCAACCACAGCCGCTAGCATATATGTCGCATCCACCATGGACTTGTCCACAACAGTGCTGACCCAACCGCTTGTGCCGCTGTAGGCGTGGGTGTCCCCCACGGCGCAGGCTCCCGCGCCGACAGGTATCAGACTGGCGTCGCCGCCGCCGCCGAATACGGGTATTCCCGCCGATAGCCCCATCTCTTCCGCCGCATCGGGCAGGAGCGTCCCCGCCTGCTGTGAGGACTCGATTATTGGCGCCAGGTGCTTCATGTCCACCTCTAGCATCTTGCATATGGGCGCAGACCAATCGCACTTTTTGATGTCATAAAGCAACGCCGCAAAGGCGCTGTCACGGGTCATGACGAACTGTCCCGTCATCTTGGCAATGAGGGACTCCTTCACGTCCAACCACTTATGCGCCTTGGCAAAATTCTCCGGCTCGTTCTCCTGCACCCACTTGTATTTCCACACCGGATCCTTCACGCTCAAAGCCGCCGCCCCCGTGTATCTCAGGGATTTGAGCAGCTTGACTATGTTCCCCCCCGATACCTGCAAACCGTGAGCCATGCCCTCCTTGAGCTGCTTTCTCGCCCGCTGATCCATGTAGCTCATAGGGTTTCGCACAGGCAAGCCGTCGGATCCCGCAAGAACCATTCCCTGCATTTGTGAGCAAAAGGAAATTCCGTCCACAGCGGCGTTTTGCTCCGCCATGACCTCTTTGGTGGTGCTGCAAATTGCCGCCCACCACTCGTCAAAGATCTGCTCCGCACCGCCGTCAGGCTTTGTGTAAAGCCCGTAGCCCGCCGAGGCAAACGCCAGAAGCTTAATCTGCTCACTTACAGCAAAAAGACAGGTTTTCACCCCTGTAGTGCCGATATCGTATGCCAAAATATGTTTTGTATTCATGTGCTGCTCCTGCTGCTAGATTATGTATTTTAGTTGCTCCCCAAGTACAAAAAGCAAGGGTCAAGAGCTATTAACTCCTCACTCTTGCCCCTTGCTTCTTGCATCTTGACGCTAATTTAGGGCGTTCCCCATTGGAAATCCCAACCAGCAACGCTAGAGAGCCACCCTACGACGTGTACGTACACGATCTCGAATGTAAAGCCAGAAAGGAAGCTGACGAACGCCGCCCATGCCTCGAGAAATCTTTCCATGTTTGTTTCCTCCTTGTGAAATTTTAAGCTTACTCTTGCTACATGATAACTATATCACATTTCGAGCAGAATTGCAAGGGGTTTGGCGCATTTTTGAAAACTTTTTTCCAAAAGGCTTGAAAAAGTTCTGATTTTATACTATAATAGGAGTAAGAAACTGTCGATTGGAGGGAGTTTCCCTGTGCAGTTGCGATTGCACACGGGGTGACCTATGCATATATTGATACTTGGCGGCGGCGCCGCAGGACTCGCCTTGGCTGGCTTGATTAACAACGGAAAACACAGGGTGCTTGTTTTGGAGCAAGACAGCCCTGAGACATTTGCTAAAAAATGGGATTGGCACGACAATGTAGACATTGCCCGCCTGAAAAAACTGGGCTATGGGCACATCCTCCCTGACGAGTTCCCACCCCAGGAGGAGCGCATGGTCAGCTCACCCTCGGGGCGGTTCAAGCTGCGCTTCAGTGTCCGCAAAAAACTTGTCTATGAACAGGTCTACAGACCCCAGATGTTGGTGCGTCTACAAGAAAAAGCGCGGGAAATCGCGGGGCTGCGCTTCGATACCCGGGTACAGTCCCTGCTTGTGCGCAACGACCAGGTTGTGGGCGTGGCATTACTGGACGGACAAGAGATACGCGCAGATTTGGTTGTTGACTGTACAGGCAATGGCAGATTGAGTTATGAACTTATCGGCGATGCTCTGGCGCAGAGATACAGCACGGTTTTCCGGGGAATTTTCCCTTACGCTGGCGGTGCGTCAGATGAGGATGAGCGGCAGATTTTGGACTCCCTTAAGCTCAAACCCAGGGGCATTGAGGGTATCGCCCGCTATGGGGTGGATGCCCGCGGGAATACGGACGTAGTAATCAGAAAAATGGGCGAACCCGCAGGAAATTGGGAAAGCGACATCCTCAAGGAACTGGTTGAGGAGAATTCCCAGTGGGATAAGCCTCAAATTCAGGACGGACAGTGCGGCGGGTACATATGCACTGTAGGTCCGCCCCTGACCCAACTTGTTTTTGACGGCTATGCCCTCTTGGGCGACAGCGCGTGCATGGCGAGCGCCCTTTTCGGTGAGGGGCTTGTCAACGCCCTGCACGGGGCGAAAATTCTCGCCGAGGTGATTAACGAAATCGACAGCGCGGACATGGCGTCCTTGTGGAAATATCAGCTGAGATTTTTCCGTGAGGCGGCAAAAAACACCTGGCGCTTGGGGGTACTGAGCCACTGGCTGCTGAAAAGCTCCGATTCAATACTGGAGAAGCTGTTTTCTTCCCGCGTTTTCGGCGCCCACGACGCGGAGCGAATTTTCCGCGGGCAGTTTTTGTCCCTGGCACCCCAAAAGATCCTCCAACGGGGCGTCCAACTTCTCCTGCACCCGCGCCTGCTTTTTGCCCTAATCCCCCTTTTCGCAAGTTCTATTTGGGCTGAGGAGTGCGCAAGGAGTATCCCTGATAAGTACAGCGAAAAGCAGTTCAGCGCGTGGAAAGCACGGATGGATAAGGCCTTGCGGGGATAGGGGATGAAGAAATTATGCGAACAGCCTGTATCCTGAATACTCAATAGGTGTATTATGCGCACAAAAACAGATTCCCACTATTTTCTAGACGATAAAAAGCTCCCTGCCGACCAGCGGGATTTTGTCTATTGGATTGAAAATCTACGCCTTTCGTTCACAAGCGATGGCGGACTGTTCAGCCACGGTCACGTGGACGATGCCACGGATCTGCTAATCAAAACCGTCTTGGCGGATATTCCCTGCGCGTTCCCCGAGCCGCCCTGCTCTCTCCTGGATTTGGGCTGCGGTTGGGGGGCTGTGGGCGTGACTTTCGCCAAGCTTTACCCGTCGATGAGCGTCACCATGTCCGACATCAACCCCAAGGCACTGCGCTTTGCGGAAAAAAACGCCTCACAAAACGGCGCTCGCGCCCAGTTCATCCACTCCGACGGTTTTCAGCGTATTGACAAAACCTTCGACCTCATTGCCTTGAACCCGCCCATACACGCGGGGCGTGAGGTTTGCCGCGCCTTGCTGACCGACGCCGCCGAACACTTGGACGGGAGCATATACGCGGTCATGCGCAAAAAGCACGGCGGGCTGTCACTGATGGAGGAGATGAGCAAGCTTTTTTCCGTTGAAACCTTGGCAAGGGAAAAAGGGATTTTTGTTTTCAGAGCCTGTGTTCAGTAGGTTAAACAGACTATAAGTGTACGGTTTACCATTAATAATCCGAATACCCCAACAGCTCCTCCCGCGTGCGGTATTGGTGACCGTTTTTGATGAGGATGTCAATCTCCTTGAGCGCCTTGCCGGTGCCTGCGGCGACGCAATATTGCGGGTCGGGGGCAAGCCGGACAGGGGCGCCCAAATCCTGACGGAGCATCTCGTCAAGTCCGCGGAGCATAGATCCGCCGCCTGAGAGCAAAATCCCGTTTTTGGCAATATCTCCCGCCAATTCAGGAGGGGTCATTAAAAAAACTTCCCGTATCGTTTCGCTGATTGTTTCTAGCTTTGGACGCAATGACTCGTAAACATCGTCGGAACTGACGACAATACTTTCGGGCTGCCCCGTGATGCGGTTTTTGCCGTTTACCGGCAATTTCACCGCTTTTTCAAGGGGCAGGGCGTATCCGATGAGCTTCTTCACACGCTCGGCGGTACTCTCGCCGATACTGAGACTTCGCACCCGTCGGCACCAGGAGATAATCGCCGCGTCCATGGCGTTACCCGCCACCTTGATTGAGCGCGACAAGGCGGTCTGTCCCATGGTCAGCACGGCGATGTCCGTCGTGCCGCCTCCCATGTCCACAACCATTGCGCCGTTCGGTTTATTGAACTCAAGCCCCGCTCCCAACGCCGCCGCCAAGGGCTCTTCAATCAGGCAGACTTTTGCCGCTCCCGCCGCAGTGACCAGATCAAGGATTGTGCGTTGCTCAAGCAGTGTCACACTTGACGGCACGCAGACCACCACGTTGGGTTTTAAGAGCATTCGGCTGCACAATCGGTTCAGGTGCTTGTTAAGAATATGGCGGATGACCTCAAAATCCTCCACCACGCCGCCGCTCATAGGCTTGATGACTTCGATGGATTTCGGCGCTTTGCCGTACATAGCCAGAGCGCGTTTTCCCGTCGCCAAAAGCTTGCCCGTTTTGACACTATAAGCCGCCACAGATGGCTCGTTAACCACAACCCCGCGTCCCTGTAGAAAAAACTGGACGGAGGTGGTTCCCAAATCTATGCCGATGTCCCTTGCTATCATGGCAACCTTTTTTTGCGTTTCTTTGGACTTTTTTACACAAAGCCCCAGTATATTTTACCACATTATAGTAAGTTATTCAAGTGCAATTCAGGAGGGAGGATTCAGGATACAGGATTTAGGGTAACTTTTAC
>WRKY01000067.1 GCA_009777895.1 Oscillospiraceae bacterium | reverse complement strand
TAACATGAAAATCAACTGGTCTTTGCGGTGCATTTTCCATCTGACTTCGTCAAAAATGCTCGTAATACAAAAGTATTCCTGCGCTTTTTTCCTTGCCAGACGAAAAATATTCTCGCAAATCCTGAGCCGATTTTCAAGTTAATCGACTATATTTTCCCGCATAAACCTCAACACACCAACCCTTTCCGGCATTTCCGTAACTCAAAAATATTCATACCCATCACCTTTATAGCGTCCGTCGTTTTGCGGTAAAAGAGTCCATTTCAATTTTATACACCCATGTATGACTGAGTGCCGCTTTGTCGTATTCAAAATCGTTGTAACCGCAATGTTCCAATAATAAATCAATTCCCTTAACCGCTTGATCGCTGGATATGCGTTCAGCTTTTCCGAAGCCGATGAAACTCTCGTATTCGGCGGTTACATTGTTGCCCACAGCAGCATAACGGTGTAAAATGTCCGTTTCCACGCAAACAAGCGGATTTCTTTGGATTAAGTCATGTTTCAATCCTTCGGTCGCTCCGTGAAAATACAAAGTTATCTTATCGTCCAGTGCTTCAAATCCGAATGATAACGCAACGACATAAGGGTACGGTTCACCATGCAATCCCAAGCGGATTGTTTCCGCGCGGCATAATATATCGGTAATTTCCGCAAAATCGGTTACTTCTCTGTCATTTCTTCTCATTGCTTTCATACCTCAAAATCCTCGCTCTTGAAATTGCTGTATTACCCCGCACTTGAACAGTAGGCAAATCATTACGCACGAATCCGCGCTAGTCACTCATTCAAAAAGTCCCCAACCCAAACTCTTTAATCTTCTCCTGATGCTCTTTGTATGTCTTGCTGTAGTGATTTACGTTGTCCGCGCTGAAAAAAAAGAAGAAATAATCGCTCTTGGCAGGGTTGAGGGCGGCGTTGATTGCCCGTATCCCAGGGTTGCAAATGGCTCCTGCGGGGAGAGGGAAATTGTTGCTGTTGAAGTCCCTGCGGGTAGTATTAAAAAGCACGCGGAAACGGTCGGGATTTTTTATCCACGTCCCCTCCTGCACGATAAAATCGTTGACGTAATCCCGTGTGGGGCAACTGCCTAAGGTCCAGCGCTCGGACTTGTCCGTCATGCGGTTGTGAAAGACTGACGATACCAGTGCCATCTGTTCGTCACTGCGCACCTCTCGTTCGATAATACTGGCTAAAATCAGAGTTTTTCTGTCGGGCATACCGGAATTTGCCGCGTAGGCGTTGAGCATTTTGCGCAACACACTCACAGGGTCTTCACCAAGCTCTAGCTCGTATGTGGCGGGCCATAGATAGCCCTCGTAGCGGTAGGCGACATCGGGGTCTTTTGGAACCTCAAAGGATTGAACCTCATAGCTTTGCGCCGCGTCAAAGAACGCCCTCGCGCCGCAAATGCCCTCCTGCTCAAGTCGTTGGGCAATCTGCCAAAAAGTGAAGCCTTCGGGTATCAGTACCCGCTTCACGTTGGGATCTGCTTCCGTTGCAGCCGCTAGCGTCGTTGTCTGGATAGGAATATCCTCCCCACCGCTGCTGTTTATGCTACAGGCGGTGAGAAGTAATATGGGGATTGCTAATGACAGGCAAATGGCTTTAAGAAAATTTCTCATGAGTGTAACTCCTGATTCATTCGCAGTTTCTAAGCAGCCCTATTATATCATATTTTGTGGATTTTGTCTATTTTTTGAAAGGTGATAGACGGGCGCCAGAACAGAAAACCCTTGCTATTCCAAAAGAAAAATGCTATAATATCCAAAGGAAAAAGTCATGAATAGGAGAATCAACAATGGCAAAAATGACAGTAGCTCAAGCGATCGTGAAGTTTTTAGACAATCAGTACATCGCTCAAGACAGGAAAGAGAGCAAGTTTGTTCAGGGGATATTTACTATTTTCGGTCATGGCATTGCCGTGGGCTTAGGGGCGGCATTGGACGAAAACCCAGGCAGTCTCAAGGTTTTTCAGGGTCGGAACGAACAGGGAATGTGCCATGTGGCAATCAGCTATGCCAAGCAACTGAACCGCAAGCGCATCATCCCCTGCGCATCCTCCGTGGGTCCTGGGGCGGCGAATATGCTCACTGCGGCGGCAACGGCGACGGTGAATAACATTCCCTTGCTGCTTTTTCCTGCGGACACCTTCGCCTCACGTCAGCCTGACCCCGTGCTGCAACAGTTGGAGTGTAGCGACTCTCTTGCCGTCACCACCAACGATGCTTTCAAGCCCCTGTGTAAGTATTGGGACAGAATTAATCGTCCTGAACAGTTGATAACCGCTATGTTACAGGCAATGCGTGTCCTCACCGACCCCGCTGAAACCGGTGCTGTGTGCATCGCACTGCCCCAGGACTGTGAGGGTGAGAGCTTTGACTATCCGGACAGTTTTTTTGCCAAGCGTGTCCACAAAATCACCCGTCCTCTTGCCGTCGCCGAGGAGTTGGAGGATGTGGTGAATACTATAAAAAACGCGAAAAAGCCTTTGCTCATTGTGGGCGGCGGCGTGAAATATTCAGGAGCGGGCGAAATCGTTGAAAAATTCTGCGCCAGGTTCGGCGTACCTTTCGCTGAAACTCAGGCGGGAAAAAGTGCGTGTAAATCTAGCCACAAGATGTGCCTTGGCGGCATTGGCGTGACGGGTACAAGTGCGGCGAATACCCTGGCAAAAGAGGCGGATGTGATTATTGCCGTGGGCACACGTTTAGGAGATTTTGCCACCGCGTCTAAGTCTTTGTTTAAGCCCGATGTGAAGATCGCCGCCGTAAACATCAGCCGCTATCACGCCGGAAAAATGGACGCCGTCGCGGCGGTGGGCGACGCAAAAGTTACCATGTCCGCACTGGCTGAAAAGCTAGAAAAATTGGGCTATATGGCGGGCTATACAGACGAAATTACCGCCGCAAAAAGGGAGTGGGCGATGGAGATGGAACGCCTTGCCCAATACGTCTATGACGAGAGTTTCACGCCCAATATCAAGTTTCTCGACGAGCGGACAATACCTGAATTTCACGCCCTCACAGGGGGAGAACTTACCCAGACTGCGGCGATTTGCGCCATTCGCGAAACGATTGGCGAGGAGGACATAATCATCACAGCAGGGGGAAGTTTGCCTAGCTGCCTGCAGAGGATGTGGACCACGGATAAACGCGGCGGCTACCACGCGGAGTACGGATATTCCTGCATGGGCTACGAAACCTCGGCGGCACTGGGAGTGAAGATGGCGCAGCCCGAAAGTGAGGTGTGGGCATTCATTGGCGACGGCAGTTTTCAGATGATGCACAGCGAGATAATGACGGCTGTGCAGGAGGGGATAAAAACCAACTATTTGGTGTTTGACAACTGCGGATTTGGTTGCATAAACAACCTGATGATGTCCAACGGTATTGGAAATTTTGGGACTGAATTTCGCAAGCGCGACAAAAACGGTCACATTTGCGGTGATTTAATCCCTGTTGACTATGCCAAAATCGCCGATGGTTATGGGCTGAAGTCTTACACTGTGCGAACGATTGAGGCGCTAAAGGCGGCGGTAAAAGATGCCCAAAAGCAGAAAGTGTCATGTCTAATAGACCTAAAGGTGTTGCCAAAGACCATGAGCGACGGCTACGGGGCGTGGTGGAACATAGGTATCGCCGCTGAATCGACCAATCCCGCTGTGAAAAACGCCTGTCAGCGGGTGCTTGATGAGCGGAAAAAAGCACGCAAATATTAGAGTCTGTCGACATGAGAGAAAAAAGTCCATAAAAAAAATCTAGATTTTCAACATCGCCATTAGAGCATATTCAACTGTACTGGAGTTACGATGATTAAAACAATTTTCTTTGACGTTGACGGAACTCTTTATGAGGAGCAACACGCCAAAATCAAAGCAGAGGCACATACGGTGCAACTGATAGCTCAGAGAATTGAGCGATCTATCACCGAGGTTTATGAGCTTTATATGAAGGCAAAGTGGACGGTTTTGAACTCTAGCGACAGAAATCCCGAACGCAATAACCGCACCCTGTGGTACAGGGAGATGTTTGCTCAAGGGGCGGGCGTTGAGATGAACTCAAAGGGCTTGACAGCGGAAAAATTGAGCGGCAACTACTGGCGCATTCTCAATGAAAATATTGAACCATACGCCGATTTGCTACTTGCCTTGCCCCTTTTAGCGAGGAAATACGAGCTGCATATTTTGACAGACGAGCTTTATGACGTATGTCAAAGCAAACTAGAAACATTGGGATTACGGCATTTTTTCGGCAAGGTCATCTCCGCGGAGCACGCCGGCGCCCTTAAGCCTCACAGAGAGCTCTTCGACTATGCCCTTACCGCCGCAGGTGCGAGTGCGGACACAACGCTGATGGTGGGGGACTATCCCGCAGGGGATATCGCGGGGGCAAAGAGTGCGGGTTGGCACACCGCATTGGCACGGCGCGGGCAACATTTTTATCAGCCGCATCTTCCCAACGAGCAGCCGGATTATATTGTTAACAGTTATCTTGAGTTTTTGGGTTGGGTTTCGAGCATTTAGCTTCTAAATCTTCACGTCACAAAAATGCTCCCCAATCCCCGTTGTCCATCGGATCACAAAACCCTTACCATGCGCCGCAAGTTCGTATACGCCCGAACTCACCTCTACGCTTTTTGGCGCATGGGGGAGGAAAATCACCGTAGGGGCGTCAAAATCCATGTCCTGGGTATAGCGCAACTGGAATGTGCGGGCGGTTTCGTCGTAGTGAAACGCCGAAATATCTCCGCAAACCGCCATAGGGAACGGGCGGTTGAGAACCGTATCCACCAGTGGGATGTCGAACAAATCCTCTTTACCTACGTCCTCTTTGTTGCGGTACGCCAGCTCCTCGGCGTCCTCAAGATAGAAATAATAGGTGTTGCTCCACTTGAATTTTTCGAACAAATCTAGCAAAAAGCTTATGTGGGGATACCATTTCGTCCCCTCGCCGCCTCCGCCCCATTCCCCCACAATCACGGGAATATCCAAGCGCTCCTGACTGCGGCGCAGCTGCTCAAAAAAAGCGCGGACAATGTCGTTATTGGCGTTCTCATAGGCGGGGCTGTCCACGGTGAAATCATATGCATGGGGCGTGAAACACTGATTTTTCTCCCGCTCACCATTGTGTATAATAGGTCCGGCGTTGCACGGCACCCCCGCGTTGGAGTAGTAGCAATGATCCACAAAAACCATGTGGTTGCGGTCAATCTCACGCACAGCGGCGGTCATCTTGTTGAGGAACGGGGTATAGCGATTTAGGTCAAAATCCCGTACGGACTCCTCGCCCCCTTTCATGATTTCAAGGAGAATATCACCGCCCAAAATCTCGAAAATGCGGTCCGGAGACTTGAGCAGACAGCGCAGCAACGCGCAGATTTTCACCCGCTTGTCGAACAAAACCACCTTCACAAGGTTGGCGATGAGCCGCGAAAAAGTCTGAGCGCATTTTTTGTCACCGAAAGGCTCATTCATGAAATCGTAGCCGAAAAACGCGGGTTTGTCAGCGAAACGCCGCGCCAATTCCTGTAGCATATCGGCGTACCAATCCTGCAATCCCTTGCCCTGAACAGGGGCGTTGTCCCAGAAGTTTTTGAACGCCGCCCACACAGCCTTGCGGAAAAAATAACCCTCCGCCCAGACAAATTGGGTATTTTTGACTTTGTATCCGTCGGTCAAAGCCGCCCATTCCGGCGCGCCGCTGCCGCCCAAATTGGCGTATTCCGAATGGACATCCTGATGTATGTCAAAAAACACGTAAATGCCGTACTTGCCGCAACGGTCAATGATCCTCTCCAACTCGTCCAAAAATGCGCTGTTGTACTGCCCCGGCGCAGGCTCGATGACATCCCACAGAGCGCCAAGGCGTATCATATTGAAGCCAAGAGATTGGCAGCGGCGCAGATAGTCGTCGTCCACGGGGTACTTGAAAGTGGTTTTCGTGCCGCGATGCGGTTTTTTGTCCACAACGTTTATCCCGCGAAAAATCCGCTCTCTGCCATGTTGATCAACAAATTTTTTGCCCTGGGCAGTGATTTTGTCCATATGTTTCTCCTCGATCTTTGGTGGGTAGATTATATAGTCGCCTAACTTGAAAATCAACTCGTCTTTGCGGTGCATTTTCCATCTGACGTCGTCAAAAATGCTCAAGGCGTCTACACAGACGGCGTTTCGCCAATCCACAACGCGCTAGCACCGCAAGGCAATGCCATCCCCGTTGCGGTGACGGGCAGCCCAATCTCGTGGCAGAGGATTTCACCGCCGCGTTTTTTGGCGATTTCCGCGTCTATAATATACGCCATGACGCTAGGGGAAAGCCCCGTGGTGTAGCTGTTGACAAGGAGTGCCGCCGCGTTTTCCGACAGCAGGGCGGCGCAGTCACGAAGGAGGGGGTGTATCTCCTCCTCCAACTTCCAGATTTCGCCGTTTGGACCGCGTCCATAGGAAGGCGGATCAAGAATGATGATATCGTAATTGTTACCTCGCCGCAATTCTCGCTTGACGAACTTGGCGCAGTCATCCACAATCCAGCGTATGGGGCGGTCAGCAAGCCCTGACGCCGCCGCGTTTTCCCTTGCCCAAGCCACCATGCCCTTTGCCGCGTCCACGTGAGTGATACTCGCTCCCGCTGTAGCCGCCGCAATGGTTGCTCCCCCAGTGTAGGCAAAAAGATTCAGTATTTTCAGAGGTCTGCCATTGATGATTTTCTGCATTCGCTGCCAGTTTACCGCCTGTTCGGGAAAAACTCCCGTGTGCTTGAAGCCCATGCACTTGAGCCTGAATACGATGCGCTGACCGCCGCTTTGCCACGCAATACTCCAGGGCTCGGCGAATTTCTTAAGTATTCGCCACTCGCCGCCGCCCTTGTTGGAGCGAGAATAACAGGCGTGGGCATTTCGCCAAAGGGGGTGATTTTTCGGCGTATTCCAAATGACCTGAGGGTCGGGGCGGATTAAAATTATCTCACCCCAACGCTCCAGACGCTCGCCGCCTGAGCAGTCCAACAGTTCATAATCGGTCCATGTGTCAGGTATTAGCATCCTCATTCCTCGCTAGGTATTTCTGGTAAATCATCAAGGCTATCAAGGCAGAAACAGCGCAAAAAAGCCGCTGTCGTGCCGTAGGTGATGGGGCGTCCGGGCATATCCAGGCGTCCGCGCTCCTCAAGAAGTCCCCGTTGACACAGGGTGTTGACAACGCCGCCGCAGTCCACGCCGCGAACCTGCTCGCAGTAAGCCTTAGTTACAGGCTGATGATAGGAGACGATCGCCAACACCTCGAACGCCGCTGCGGAGAGGGGTACATTGCGGCGAATTTCCAGGGTTTCCTTGACCTCATCCGCGTATTCGGGCTTGGTGCAGAGCTGCCATGCCTCACCCAAACGGCGCAGACAAATCCCCCGTGAATCGTCCTCAAGACGCTCGCGCAGAGTTTCCAACCCCTCAAGGGCGGCGGCGGGCTGCGCCCCCAAAGCGGCGGCAATGCGCTTTACGCCCAAAGGTTCCCCTGCCGTGAATAAAATCGCCTCAAGGGCGGCTATGAAGCTGTCGTCTCCTAGGTACGGCATTGTTTCTATCCCCCTGCGCTTGCCAACATTTTTGCGCTGTCTAAAACCACCACCGGTTGTGTTCCGCCGCCGATTTTGCCTGTAGCGACATCCAATGTAAAATCCCGCCCAAGCTTTGCGCCGATTGCCTGAAGCGTGGATTTTGTATGTTCGTATGCGAGGGCAGGGTGGTTGTTCTCATCGCTCAGGTGTCCCAAGACAAGGTGCTTCACGCCGCTCTCCACAAGACAGGCGACGGTTTCCGCGCAGGCGGCGTTGGACAGATGCCCCCTATCGGAAAGTATGCGCTGCTGCAAAAAATAAGGATAGGGACCCGCACGGAGCATATCCACGTCGTGGTTGGATTCCAACAGCACTATTTCGCAGCCGCGAAGTGCGGACAAAACCTGATTGGTGACCGTTCCCAAATCTGTGGCAAAGCCGATGCCCCGTCCGTCGGAGAGGGTAATTCTGTAACCGCAGCTCTCGGCGGTGTCGTGGCTTGTGGGGAAATACTCAAGGAAGAACTCGCCGATTTCCATGCCGCTTTTGGGTATACGGCGCAACTCAAAACTGCCGTCGGATTCGCGGCTTTCCTCGAGGGCGTTGATTGTCCCCGATGTGGCGTATGCGCGAATCCCGTGCTTTTTGGCGAAAACCCGCAGTCCGCGAATGTGGTCGATGTGTTCATGAGTGAGAAAAATCCCGCGAATACTCTGTGCGCTCACTCCCAAATCCCAAAGGGCAAGCTCAATCTGCTTGCAGCTCACCCCAGCGTCAATCAACACGCCGCCCTGGGAGCCGCCAATATATGTACAGTTTCCCTTGCTTGAGGAAAACAGTGAACAAAACTTAATCATAAACCACCAAATAACGCAGAAATAAAAGCCCTATAAACAATCTGCAATAAATCCTGAAAATTCAGCTGACCATCGGCACGTTATTTACCGGGTCGTGGGCGATATGGATGTCCGCACCCAAGGTTTGCAGTTTTGCCACGACATCCTCATAGCCACGCTCGATGTATTCGATTTTGTCGATTTCCGTACAGCCGTTGGCGATAAGTCCCGCGATGAGCATTGCCGCTCCTGCCCGCAAATCGTCCGCCTGAA
>WRKY01000066.1 GCA_009777895.1 Oscillospiraceae bacterium | reverse complement strand
CTCTAGCGAATTCCTGGGATGTCAAGACCTGGTAAGGTTCTTCGCGTTGCTTCGAATTAAACCACATAATCCACTGCTTGTGCGGGCCCCCGTCAATTCCTTTGAGTTTCAACCTTGCGGCCGTACTCCCCAGGTGGATTGCTTATTGCGTTAGCTCCGGCACGGAGGGGGTCAGACCCCCCACACCTAGCAATCATCGTTTACGGTGTGGACTACCAGGGTATCTAATCCTGTTTGCTCCCCACACTTTCGAGCCTCAGCGTCAGTTAGAGCCCAGCAAGCCGCCTTCGCCACTGGTGTTCCTCCGAATCTCTACGCATTTCACCGCTACACTCGGAATTCCGCTTGCCTCTACTCCACTCAAGAAGAACAGTTTCCACTGCAGCTCCGGGGTTAAGCCCCGGCATTTCACAGCAGACTTGCTCTCCCGCCTGCGCTCCCTTTACACCCAGTAATTCCGGATAACGCTTGCCACCTACGTATTACCGCGGCTGCTGGCACGTAGTTAGCCGTGGCTTCCTCCTTGGGTACCGTCATTATCGTCCCCAAAGACAGAGGTTTACAATCCGAAAACCGTCTTCCCTCACGCGGCGTTGCTGCATCAGGCTTGCGCCCATTGTGCAATATTCCCCACTGCTGCCTCCCGTAGGAGTCTGGGCCGTGTCTCAGTCCCAATGTGGCCGTTCAACCTCTCAGTCCGGCTACTGATCGTCGCCATGGTGAGCCATTACCTCACCATCTAGCTAATCAGACGCGAGCCCATCTTAAAGCGATAAATCTTTGGTAACACAGCCATGCGACTGCGTTACATTATGCGGTATTAGCACCAGTTTCCTGGTGTTATCCCCCTCTTTAAGGCAGGTTGCTCACGCGTTACTCACCCGTCCGCCACTAAGTTAGGTATCAGGACTCAGGATACAGGGGAGGGATTTCCTCACAACCTATTTCCTCAGTCCTGAAACCTACTTCGTTCGACTTGCATGTGTTAGGCACGCCGCCAGCGTTCATCCTGAGCCAGGATCAAACTCTCTAGTAAATGGTATCCAAAGTGAGTATTCAGGAGGGAGATGCACGGGGAGACGGTTCACGCCGCCGCCTCTTGCTCTCGCTTCTGTTCTCACGTCGAATCATACTAGAGCGTGTTGTTCGCTCATTTTTTGGCTCGGTTAAGAGCCGTTTGCCTGCTGCGCTGGCGCAACAGGACTTTTAATTCGTTATACGAATTACTGCGTTTGAAGTTACTCAAACTCAAATAATTTTCAAGGGTATTTGTTCTTTGTCCAGTCCTCAATTCGCTCGGAGACTGCAAAGCCGAAGCTCCGCTGCCATATCCTCGCGTCTGAAGACTGTTTTGCTCATTATTTCATTTTCAAGGTGCGACACACATCGTGGAGGTTCAGGACTCAGCTTTCAGCAGGTAGCTTGCGGAATCCACTCGCTTCCCCGTTGAAAAATGCTCCTCATCGGAGCCTGTTGCCGGAGCGAAAAATCAGCATTTTCGAGGTTTCCCTCTCAATTCTGTATCCGCGTCCCGCTGTCCAAATCTTGCCCCTCAACTGAAGTGCTTGAATATTATACACGTATGAAGAACAATTGTCAACCCCTTTTCTCCCTTTTTCTCCATTTTATCTGTTACGGACCGGGGCGTTTGGGAGGGGTAAAAACAAAAAGCAAGAAAATTTCTTCTCTTGCTCCCTGTTTTTTTGTGTGGTGACTAGACGTCGAAACGTGCTTCCTTGTCAATAATGCCGTTGACAAAAGCGACAAGAGCGTCAATAAAGCCGCTGATACCGCCGCCTGCATCTTTGAATAGCTCACCGATTTTAATGATAATTTCTTGAATGAAGTCCATGGAATTGTCCTCCTTTCCACGAGAAATAACAAGATACACCACGCCTGAGCGCGATATACGCACGGGTTACGAGCCAACCGCCTTATTTTTATGGCAGTACCTCGGGCTGAGTGAAAAACAGCATTTTTACATACTCCACAAATTTTTGGAACAGAGTGTTCTCTGTTTCAAACGTGAAGTTTTCGTTGTACCAGTTAACGATTATGTTAAAGATACCTTCCATATCCAAACTTTTGAAAAAGTCAATCATGATTTTTCTCCTTATGTGAATTTTACAACTTACCGACTATAACTATACCACATTTTTGCGGATTTATTTTGCTATATTAGAAATTTGACTAACTTTATAGCCGATTAACTTGAAAATCGGCTCAAGATTTGCGAGAATATTTTTCGTCCGGCAAGGAAAAAGCGCAGGAATACTTTTGTAGTACGAGCATTTTTGACGAAGTCAGATGGAAAATGCACCGCAAAGACGAGTTGATTTTCATGTTAGGAGACTATATTGCAAAAATAAAGCTGTGCCTTGCATACAAAAGTAAAATATGTGATAAAATGACAATAGCGGATAATTTTTATTTGATATTTCACAGAAAAATGCTTGACAAGAAAAATAAATCTGCTATACTATACTTATCAACGTAGTTTACAGCGAATTTCCCTCAGGAGGTATTTGAAATGCGATTACGCACAAAGCACATCGGTGAGCGCAATATCATCGGCACATACGTCAGCAAACGGCGGCGGCAGATTGGGTTAAAGCAAAAGGATTTACTTACACAACTCCAGATTATGGGAATTGACTTAAATGCCAGTGGTCTTTCAAAGATTGAGGGGCAGATTCGCTATGTCGCGGATTTTGAGCTGAAGGCTCTCTCTGAAGCGTTAGGTTGCTCCATTTCTGATATGTTTGAAGAGGATGCTTATTTTGATGATGAGGAGTGAGTTGAAGTGAGCGCAGTGAAGACACAGGGTTGAGGAGTTGGATTTTTACTCCTTAATTCCTGTGTCTGTATTATCGAGTGAGCAGGTAAAAACTGTTTCCTACAAAAAACACACGCCTAAACAAGGAGAAAAAAATGCCGAACTTTGTCCCTCTGCGCCGAAAGACTCTGGATCTGCAGTTTGCCCACCTGAACGCCGCCCAGCGCGAGGCGGTTTTTTTAACACAAGGTCCTTTGCTTGTGTTGGCGGGGGCGGGCAGCGGCAAGACCACGGTTATCGTCAACCGCATTGCGGGCTTGCTGCAGTTTGGCATGGCATATCACAGCGACGACGTTTTTCCCGCGCCGAATAACGAGGACTGCGCTGCCTTGAAGCAGTACATAGAGGTCAACAGGAAATCACTCCCTGCTGCACTGCAAAAGGACGGGTATGTCCCGGCTCACTGCCTGAGGACACTGCCTCCCGCCACGGCGGACAAGCTGCGGGTTGACTGCCCGCGCCCTTGGGAAATTTTGGCGGTCACGTTCACCAACAAGGCGGCGGCGGAGCTGAAAAGCCGTCTTGAGCGGGTGTTGGGCGAAAGCGCCCGGGACATCTGGGCGGGGACTTTCCACTCCATGTGCGCAAAGCTCCTGCGCCGTCATGCGGGGGAAATCGGCTTCCCGCCGAGCTTCACAATTTACGACACCGACGACCAGAAACGCGTTATGCGCGACTGCTTTCGCCGGCTGAATAAGGACGAAAAGCTTTTCGCTCCCCGTGCCGTACAGGGGGCAATCGGGCGTGCAAAGGACTGCCTGATATCCCCCGCCCAGTACCTTGCCGAGGTGGGCACTGACCCCAAAAAACGCCATATCGGCGAGCTTTATGAGGAGTACCAAAAACAGCTTTTTCAGGCAGGCGCGATGGATTTTGATGACCTGATTTACTATACTGTTTTGCTTTTGAAGAAGTGTCCGGAGATTTTGAGCAAGTATCAGCGGCATTTCAAGTACGTTTTGGTGGACGAATATCAGGACACCAACAAGGCGCAGGATGAGTTGACAGCCATGTTGGCGGCGGGTTACGGCAATCTTTGTGTTGTTGGGGATGACGATCAGTCAATCTATAAATTCCGCGGGGCGACGGTGGAGAACATCCTCAGCTTTGAAGAGCGTTTCGGCGGGGCTAAGGTAATACGCCTTGAGGAAAATTACCGTTCCACGGGGAATATCCTCAACGCTGCCAACGCGGTAATCGCCAAAAACGAGCGGCGCAAGGGCAAAAAGCTCTGGACAGCGGCGGAATCCGGCGAAAAAATCGCTTTTGCCATATGTGACGACGAGCGGCAAGAGGGGGCATATGTCGCCGACGCTGTGATGAGCAGCAAAGGGGCGGGGGGAAAATTCGCGGATCACGCTGTGCTTTACCGCATGAATGCCCAGTCCAACATGATTGAAACTTCCTTAACACGGCGGGGCGTTCCCTACCGCGTTTTCGGGGGACTGAAGTTTTACGACCGCAAGGAAATCCGCGATGCTCTGGCGTATCTACAGGTACTCCTCAACGAAAACGACACGATACGGCTGCGCAGGATAATCAACGAACCCAAGCGGGGACTGGGCGAGGCGGCTGTGACACGGCTTTTGGCTTTTGCCGACAGTCTTGAGGTGACGCCGTTCGAGGTGATGCGCCGCGCAAAAGAGTTCCCCTCCCTTGGGGCGGCGGCGGGAAAGCTTAATGCCTTTGGGCAGATTATAGACTATTTCCGCAACAAGGCGGAGGACACCCCTTTGGCGGAGCTGTTGGAGGAGATGCTCCTGAGGCTCGGCTATAAAACACTGTTGGATAACGACAAGGAGAAGGGGCAGGAGCGCAAGGAGAACCTTGCGGAATTGGGTGCGACATTGGCGCGTTATCAGCAGGAGGAGCCGGAGGGGGATTTGGCGGGTTTCATGGAGCAAATTGCCCTCCAGACGGATTTGGACAGCTACAACGAGGATGACGACGCCGTGGTGCTGATGACCCTCCATTCGGCGAAAGGGCTTGAGTTCCCCGCAGTTTTTCTAATCGGCATGGAGGAGGGAGTTTTCCCGGGGATGCAGTCCATGTATCACCCCGAGGATTTGGAGGAGGAGCGGCGGCTTGCCTATGTGGGCATTACCCGCGCCAGGAAGAAGCTCCACGTCTGCGCGGCGCGTCAGCGGATGTTTTTTGGACGCACCTCCCGCAACCCTGTGAGCCGTTTTGTGCGGGATATTCCCTGTGCGCTGATTGACGAGGTCAACGCCGGCTATCCTCTCCACGCCGCAACCGCCAGTGAAACCCGCGCCCGTACTGTCGTACCGCCCCAAAGCGCACCCAAGGCATTTGCGCCGAAAGCCAACCCCAACAAGCCGGCGGCTGTTGTGTACACCCAAGGAATGCGGGTATACCACAAGACTTTCGGCGAGGGGGACATCGTCAGCGCAAAGCCCTTGGGCAACGACACCCTGTTGGAGATTAATTTTGACTCCCAGGGGATGAAGAAGCTAATGGGAAACTATGCTAAGTTGGAGGTTAGGGACGGGGGAAGTTAAACGGATTAAGAGCTTTCCGATTTCAGATTCAACCATAAAGCGGGGCGAACGCCGACATACGGATTCACAACACTATCACCAAGTGTGACGCAGTGACCGCTATCGAGGACGAACACGGCTTTATAATTGCTACTACCGGGCGACCGAAGCCACCACGTCGCCTTATCACCGTTAAACTTTGCAAGCAGACGTTCGTCAAATTCGTAATGCCATTCATCGCCGTCTTCATCTTTGTTCAACTTTAAACCGGGGAAATATTTCAAAACTTCCGGAACGCTTAGTAGGAAAATATAATCCTCTGTTGTATTGCCGCCCGGTGTGTTGAGTTGTTCCCCTTTAAGCCGACCCCATGTATTGTCCGGATTTTCGTTGTGTGTCCGCAAAACCCATTTCTTATCGTGTCCTAAGCTCTCAAGAAATTCACCGTTGAGGTATGTCTGCAAAGAGCACTCTTCCCATGTTGTGTCTTCGTTTTTTTCATTATTGTAGGCTCTTTCTTCAACAATGTCTTTCGACAGCAATAAAGCCCGGTCGTTTTCCTTGTCTATATCCAACACAATCCAGTCCAGCTTTCCGAAATTCAGATACAAATTCGTCCATTCCCCATCGATAAATTCGCTCTTCTTTATGGTTTTCCGTCCTAAGGTCAGCTCATATTTATCCAAAAAGTAATTGCGCAGTTCTGCGCGGCGGGAAGCCCGAGCCTCGTTAAGCAGCGCGTCTTCCTTGAGGTAATTGTCTAAATCGTTTACGGTTTTTACTGCGCCAAGGTTCTCTTTTTTCCATCGCCCCACGACGCTTTGCACAACGAAATATTCGCGCAGGGTAAGGTGGTCAAAGGGCGTGCGCTCACCCCGGGAACGCAAAAACATGGTGATGTGATTAAAAAGGTCTTTGTCCGGCGCGGCTTTCGGATAATTTTCAGCTTCGTTATGTAAATTATCCGCGCTCAAGTCCTTTGTTTCTATTGCGAGGGTGTTTTGCTCGAACATCCTTTGAGCAATCGCCAAAATATATGGCTCCACCTTCTGTTGTAACTGTTCCCATTCTTCCGTATCGTCATATATTTTATTCGCTTCCCCCTTAAAACGCTGACGAACGATAGCCGCCATGCGTTCAGCATGATTTCCGCGCGCAAAATCCTTTTCCAAAAGCGCATCGGCGTTGGCGGCGTAAAAGGGGATACACCAAAGGCTGTTTTCGCGCTCTCTCCAAAGCAGTTTAGTAAGCTGCCGAGACGCTTTGCGGGGACGGGAAGGAGGCGTTACGTTGCTTTCAACTTTTTTTGCCCACCTGACGTGTTTCCAAAAAATCCGCCGCGCAAGCCGGATTGTATTGAGCAGTTTCGGTAATCCTTTCAGCTTTTCCCGTTTCGGGTTTGCGTGTTTTCTTAACCTGCTGCTTTCTTCTTTGAGTATTTCGCGCGTTTGTGTATCGTTTTCGTCAAAAAGATCGAATTCAACATAATACGGTATGCGGTCATAAACGCCCCCGACCCGCGCGCCTTTGCCGATTTCTTCCTCAAACGCTTCCCAGACGGGAACACGCATGGAAACGATCACTGTGCGGTAATGACCCGCTTGGTTCCGGCAATTTTTCACTAATAGCTCATTCAACTGTTCTACAGTTTTCTTTATATCATACGGCGCTTCGTCAAGCCCCTCTATAAAAAGGTAATCGGCTTTATTTTCTTTGCCGAACAAACGTTCCAAGTCATTCTCTTCGCCGCTGCCGCAATCTTTCTTCCAGTCCGCACAGCGGGAAAACTCCACTTGAAGCTCTGTTTCCGCGAGCCTGTCGCCAAATATAGATTTTCGGCGGCATTTCCTCAACACGTGATAATATAATTGCTCCATCAGACAGGTTTTTCCGCTGCCTGCCTTGTCAATAATAAAAAACGCCTTATGTGTCCGATAGTCCTTATTGCGCAAAATTTTATACTTCAACCCACCAAAATTAATTTTGATTTTTTTGCTGCTCTTCTCGTTCTTTCTGCGTTTTTTTCGCATCGGCAATCTGACAAAGCGTCTGTAATCGTATTTAGTTCTCTCAATCGTTTGCGTCAGCGCGATTTGTCTGCGCCGATGAAAGTTTGAGCGCACATAGAGCCACAGCGACACACTAGCCGTAAACACAGCGGTTAAGCCACGAACATTGTCATTAAATGTATCCCAAAGATTTTCAATTACAGATGTTTCAGCAGCGGTTGTCGGATCAATATCCATTGTAATTTAGTCCTCCTGCCTGTGTTTTTTCTATTATTCCGCTGCTTTTCCCTTGTTCCGCAATGGGGACATCTATGGGAAGAGAGTTCTTCTTTTCATATTTTCTATTATATCACTACAGATTCAACCTTAGACAAACCATGCTTCTTCTTGGGTAGTTTAATACCAATTAGGTTACATATGACGAACGCCGCCAATAGTGCTGTGGCGATGATTATTACTGTGCGCACCGTGGAAATGGTGTCGCCCACACCCGCGATGTGTTTTTGCACGACGCCGATTACATTTTCTTCCAGTACTATGAAGTCATCTGAGCGTTTGTTTTCCGTGCCTTTTGTTTCAAATCCCCGAGAGTCACTGCCGCCTACGTTCTCAATGACCTTAATCACTTGGTGAGTAACTGTATTGCCATCTTTGCATTTGTAGGTGATGGTGTCGCCTTCATTGATATTGCTGCCGTCAACTTTCCTCGTGATGACTAACGAGCCTTTGGGGATTTCACGCTCCATGCTCTCGGAGACAACGTGAAACCAGGAATAGCCAAAAACGCCTGGGAGGAGACTCACAACAACGAGAAAAAACAGCGCGGCTGCAAAAATCATTGACTTGCGCACAATTTTCTTAATCCTCAACACTTTGTGGAGGTCGCCGTCAGCAACCCAAGGCAAAAAACTTTTGAATTTGTGCTTTAGGCTGTGCAACTCCTGTTCCAATGCTTCTTCGGGTACAACGCTGTGAGAAACATCAATCTCAAAGCTGTTCAATTCGGGAAAGCCTTCCAGACAGTCCAACGGGTCTTTCGGCGGCAGGAGGTGGTTATTAGCGAGTTGGACTGTTTGTAAATCCATGGAAACTGTGAAAGGTTGTGTAAAATCGCCAGACTTATTGAATTCAGGCGTGAAGTCCTCCAACGAATCATCGAGTGTGAATTCTTCCGTGCGCGGATCGTCCGCTCCAATGTCTATAAAATTGAAATTCTGCGAGGCATTTTCGGGCATAAAGAACGAAATATCCGAATTGATATCGAACCTTTCAGACATTCTTGACACCTGCCTTCCCGTTAAGCTATTGAAGAGCTACGCTAACGTTTTTTTAAGCGCCTTTCCGTGAGCTATTGTGTCCAGATTAAATGCGCTACCACGGGTGCGGTTTGCGTTTTCAATGTCATACAATAGCATAACTTTCTGTATCTGTCAACGCTTTTTGATAAATATTTTGGTGAGTTTTAGCAGGAAACAACAAGATGCTCCCTCTAACTTCTGTATAGTTATACCATAAAAGCAGTAAAAAATCAAGTGCCTGTTCCAGGTTGGCTCATTTCCTAATTCGGTGAAAATCAAGGAAAGAGCGGCAGCGGAGCAAAATTGAGCTTGGAGCATTGGAGATAAATCATGGTTGAGTACCCTCTGAAGGTGTG
>WRKY01000065.1 GCA_009777895.1 Oscillospiraceae bacterium | reverse complement strand
GATTAACTTGAAAAACGGCTCAGGATTTGCGAGAATATTTTTCGTCTGGCAAGGAAAAAAGCGCAGTAATACTTTCGTATTGCGAGCATTTTTGACGAAGTCAGATGTAAAATGCACCGCAAAGATCAGTTGATTTTCATGTTAGGCGACTATATAATGCCCCTATGATTTTTTTGCTATGGAAACTCCCAAAGCCCTATCCAAAGCCAACACCAGAGCGGGAATCAGCACCAACTGGATGGCGATACCCGGCACAGCGGTGACGAACGCCGCGCCAAGCCAGATCTCGAGTGAGTAGCTGCCCCCCTGAAGCACCATAGCATTGAGCAAACCATAGGCGACCCGTCCGGCCAGCATTGCGCCGATTAGAGCTACAAAAACGCGTGGGTAGAGCTTTTTCGTCCTGACAAGACCCATAAGCAAACCCGCCACAAAACCGTAAACCGCCAGTTCACAGAGCATTTGGGGAAGCATTGCCGGGGGAGGCATTGAGGTAATCAGGCTTGAAATCAGGGGCGTGAGTATCCCGCAGGCGAGTCCGTATGGGTAGCCGCTGAGCAGACCACACAGTAGCACAGGGATGTGCATGGGCAGGAAAATCATCCCCCCTTGGGGTACGCTGTGGAACGCCATGGGCAGGACAACCCCCAGGGCGATGAGCATTGCTGTGACGGACATTTTGCGTAGTATGTCGCTATTTTTGTTTGTCATGGAAACCTCCGATTTTTTGTATGTAACAGAAAAAACCACAAAGCACGTCCGCCTTGGGCGAACAACAACCTTCGTGGTTTTGTTATGGATTTTTTGCGTGGTTTATTAGATTCTTTTGCCTTCTGGCAAATTCTATAGATATATTATAGCGTACATTTGTAAGTTTGTCAAATTTCAGAACATCCCACTTGTAAAATCCCCTAACATATGGTATACTTACATTATTATCTAGCGAAAAGTAAGTAATGCAAAGTAGGAGGCTTAAGTTGAAAGAAGTACAACCATCACTCCCCCCAGAAAAAAGTTACGAAAAACGTTTGAATTTTGTCGTTACCGCTCTATACATCATTCTCTTCGCGGCGACGTTCTATTTCGTTGTCCAATATGCCCTGCCTATGTTTTTGCCGTTTATAATCGCCTTTATCATCGCGGCAATACTGCAAAAACCTTTGAATTTCCTCACGAAAAAGACCAAAATCGGCAAGGGTCTTTGGGCGGCAGTCTGCGTTTTCGCCCTCATCGGCATTTTGATTTTTTTGCTATATCTGGTGTTCGCGCGGATTTATGAGCAGCTTCAGGGTTTAATCGACTACTTTATCGAGCAACTCAGCGACCTGCCGAGCTTCATCAAGGAAATCGAAAGTAATGTCCTTGAGTTCATCACCGTCCTCCCGGACAAAATGGAGGATGGGGCAAGGCTCAGCGTCGGCGAGTTTTTTGACGGTCTGATTACCCGCGCCGAGGGCAGCGAGGACGGCGGCTTCAATATCCAGGAAATCCTTAACAATATGCCCGAAATCGGTTGGATAACCAGTTCCATCGAGGGCGTTTGGGGGGCGGCGAGCCGTCTGCCCATCATGATTGTGGGCATCATGGTCACCCTGATCGCCACAATTTTCACCACCTCTGACTGGGATCGCATAATCGGGTTTTTAAAGCGCCAACTCCCCGAAGAAAAGCTCCAAGCCCTTGAAGTTGCCAAAGGAACAATCGGCGGCACCGCAGGCAAACTCGTGCGCAGTTACCTCATCATCATCGGCATCACCTTTGTCGAGATGCTCTTGAGCCTGCTTTTAGCGAGTGCGTTCGGGGTTTATGATAGCGGCTATATCCTTGGTATCGCCGTGATTATCGCAATCGTCGATATCCTCCCTGTGTTGGGTACCGGCTCGGTGGTGGTTCCTTGGGCGTTGATTTCCTTCGCCACAGGCAAGACCGGGATGGGCATTTGGCTGTTGGTGACTTTTCTTATAATAAGCGTTGTGCGGCAATATATCGAGCCAAAATTGGTGTCGAATAACTTGGGGCTGCCCCCTGTGCTGACCCTCATTGGGATGTATGTTGGCTTGCAGCTTTTCGGTGTAATCGGAATGCTCATTGTCCCCCTGACATTAATGCTTGTGAAAGTCCTCAATGACCGAGGAATTTTGAAGCTTTGGAAATCCCAAACGATGAGTGAGGATACAGAGATCCAAAAAACTAAATAAGGAGTTGCGCGGGAGTATTCCTGCCCAAAAGAAGTGAAAAAACTAAAGGATTACACAAAAAAACAGCAGCTTTGGATGCTTGTTACCGCAGCGACAGCAGTTCTTGCCGCCGTTGCGTTGATTTTCAGCCTGTACATGGCGGGCAGAGAACCGTTGCTTGCGGGAGATTTCCCAATCGACAGCCAACTCTACCGCTATTTTCTCGACAGTGTCCGCGCCGCGCCGAAAAACTTCGGCTTGGTTGACGGCAGTCCCGAATCGGCAATCCGGGAGGAGACTAATAAGCTCGTTGCGGAGTTTGCCGTGGTTGAGAAGATGTTCGACGAGAGCGGTCTTTCCCTGGCTAACTCTGCCAAACTAGACCTTTCGGAAAATCTCAATAATCGTTGGTTGGTTTTCGGCAATTACTACCAAAAAATCGGCGTATCCAAACAGACACTATACCGCACCTTTGCGAACAGCGCCAAGCGGGATGCCCTGTTTGCCAGTGTTTACGGCGCGGAGGGGACAAAAGCTATCAGCGAGGCGGATTTACTCAAGGCGTTCAATGACAATTTCGTCACTTTCAGGGCGTTTTCCGACACCTTCCGCACTCCGGACGGCAGCGGCAACATCAGCGACCAGGAAAAAAAGAACCTCCAGACCCGCTTTAATAATATGCTATCCCAAACCCAGAGCGGCAAGGATTTGGATACGATTTTTTCGTCGTATATTGACTTTGAAAATCAGCATCTCCCTATGCAGATCCTGGAAAAAAACGAGCAAGCGGGTTTCGGTACAGACTTTTTCGCCAAGGTACAGAAAATCCCCCACGGAGACGTGGCGGTGATTGAGAGCGGCTCGGATATCCATCTTCTTCAGCGTGAGGGAGAGATTACCACGGACTCGGAATACTTTCTTCAATACCGTCTTATTACCCTGAAAATCCTCAAGGGCGGTGAATTCAACAAGCAAATCGCTGACGATGCCGCCGCGTTGGAGCTTGTCCATCGTGAGACTGTACAGCGGCGTGATGCACGGGCGGTGCTGTGAGGTGCGGTGACGAATAATGTCCTCTAGCAAAAAAACAGAACGCAAATCTTCCGCGTTCTGTTTTTTTCGCCAAAAAGCTTGACAATCTAACACAAATATGCTACAATACACATACAGTGCTAGCTAAGATAGTACAGTTGTTAATTTTCGCTGTCTAAAATCTAGCATCTGAACTCTAGAATCGGAGGTGAGAGCGATGCTGCCTGTAGACATTCATTCGCGCACACCGCTGTATCAGCAGGTCATGGAACAGATTTTGCAGGGTATCGCGGGCGGTGTGTACCCCCAAGGCGGGGCTGTGCCTTCCTTACGGCAAACAGCGGTGGAAACCGGACTGAACATCAACACCGTCAAGCGTGCCTACAACGAGTTGGAGCAAATGGGCGTACTTGTGAGTTTGCCGGGACGCGGTTCGGTGGTCTGCGCGGGAAACGCTGTCCAAAACGCCATGCGCCGCGAGGCAATCACGCGCCTCGAGGGCTGTGTTCTCCACGCCAAATTGCGGGGGATTACCTTGTCCCAGGTCAAAGACATTTGTGACAAAATATTTGAAAGGAGAGATAAAAATGATTGAAACTATCGGACTAACCAAAAACTACGGTGACTTCACCGCTATCAAAAACCTGAGCTTTAAAGTCGAAGCGGGGAGCATTTACGGGCTTGCGGGCTACAACGGCGCGGGAAAAACCACCCTGCTTAAGTGCGTCGCGGGTATCCTGCAGGCGGACGAGGGCAAAGTTCTCATTGACGGCGGGGAGGCATTCGACAGTAATCGGCGCGAACGCCTGTTTTTTGCCGCCGACGAGCTGATGAGTCCCTTGGGCTTCAATATGCGCCGCCTTGCTCATCTCTACGCGGGCTACCACCCCCATTTTTCCTTTCAGGTATTCGACAAGCTCTGTAAGGCGTTTGACCTGAACACAAGAAAAGCACTCACGGGCTTTTCAAAGGGTATGCGCCGTCAGGCGGAGATGATATACGCTCTGTCCTCAATGCCGAAAATCCTGCTTCTGGACGAGGCTTTTGACGGGCTTGACCCCCAAAAACGAGCTTTGTGTAAGGACATTTTCATTCAATACATCGCCGAGCATGATTGCACCATGATAATCAGTTCCCACAATTTGGACGACCTGCAACGCCTTTGCGACAGGTTCGGGCTGATGGACGGCAAAACGCTGAAGTTGGATTCTGACAGCGCGGATATCGGCAAAAACTACAGCCGTTTTGTAATCACTCTCAAGGACGAAAACACCCAAGTCTGCTGCCCCGCTGTGCGTATAAAGCGTTACCGCCGGCATGGCACACAGCTGACCTTTGAGGCGTGCGGCAACTTGAATGAACTGCGGCAGCTATTGGCGTCTCTCGACACCGATGGTTTCCGCGAGCTTAACCTAACCGTGGACGAAATATTCTTATTTGAAATGGAGGATGAGAAAAATGACATCTCTAAAATCTTCACAGCCTAAGCGGCTATCATCTAGCAAGTACGACTTTCAGCTCGCGTTGAAAAACGGTTGGTTTTTCCCTGCGCTTATGTCCGCTATTCTCTTTTTTCTCTACCGCTACCCAATACTGACCCTCCTGTATGGCAACACCGATATTTCTTTCGGCACCTGGGCTTGGGGGCGCGGCGGCGCCTCGTCGCGCAGGTCCATCTCCTATATAGCGGACTTTGCCGAGCCCACTTCACAACCCCAACGTATCAGGGATCTGGAATACCTCTTTTACAGGGGTGAATTCGAGGTTGTCCCGATCATCATATGGGCGTTTGTTCTCGGCGCGTTGGCGGGATTCTTGGCGTTCAGCTTCCTGTGGAGCAAAAAAAACGTGAACTTCTACCTCTCAAAGAGCGTCACACGCACCCAAATCGTCCTCAATCGTTCAAAGGCGGCGGCGATTTGCTTTGCCGTATCCACTCTCCTGCCCATTGCCATCCTGACAGGGCTGAACATCTCCCGCATCGGCTATTCCCACAACACTCTCCTTGTGGGTTTGCTGCTGTTCCTCGGAATTTTTACGTCTTGTATCGTTGGTTTTCTCTTTGCAGCGTTGGGCAGTATCACAGCCGGGAATATCATCGAGGCGGGGATTCACGCAAGCGCGTTTATCTTTGCGCCCACGGTGTTTTTCTGGGGCATTGAGGTTCTGCTGAAAAACTTTCTGCGGGGCGCTTGGAGCGGCAACATCGGGTTGATAGGCGACGTATATGTGGGCGGCACCTCCATATTCTTTGGTCCTTCCAAGACGGATATAACCTCCATCCTTATGAAGACAAGGTTTCTCAATCCTATCATGCTCTTCTCCCGGGGAAACATGGAAAATAACATCTTAAATATGCTTGCGGACAGATATATAAGCTCCACCGACCCAAGCACAAAGGCAAACCCCATCGACTTTTGGGCGGCGGATCTCATCCCTCCAATTTTGTGGTTGCTTTTGAGTGTGGGCGTAATGTATCTCGGGGCTTATCTGCTGAAAAACCGCCTTGCACAACAGGCTTTCACCCACGGGGCGCTGCGTTGGGCGACGGTCTTTTCAGGGCTGACAATCCTATCCCTCTTCTTTGTAGCCCTCGTAAGAGAATCCTATGGCGTGAATATGGCTCATATTGTTGGAATTTCTCTCTTAGTATTTACGTTAGTTTTTCTCCTGTATATGCTCATTTTCCGCCGCAAGCCCCGGGAGAGCCTGCGCTATCTTGCATACGGCGCGGCGATACCGCTTGTGTTTTTCCTGGCGGGGGGTGTGATTTACCTGGGTTCTTGGGGCTACAGCAACGCCATTCCTCCCAAAGACAAGATCGTCAACGTAAGAATCAGCGCACCAGTGCCTGAAGATCAGCTTTTCTTCGTAGCTGCAAACAGTGCGACCTACCCTTCATATCCCGATAACTTGAGTGCAAATACAGAAACCTTGTTTCTCAAAGAACAAGAGGAATACAACAAGGCGAGCCGGACTGAAAAAAGGCAGTATAATTTGACAATTTTGTCAACCTCCAACAACCGTCTTTACCACCTGGCACATGAACGCTACACCACCGAGAGGGACATTGAGCTTGTGCTGACTCTCCTTGAGAAAGTGCAAAATCAAAAGTTTCCCGCAACCCCTTGGAACATGGGATATGACGAGCGTGAATTCCACTTTGCGTTCTATCTTGAGGACGGCTCATATTTCCTGCGGACATTCATGCTTTCAGAGAGCGCGGTTCTGGAGTATCTCCTTGAGTTCTATGAGACCGACGCGGTGCAAGAGCGCTTTAGGCGCAGTATTGACGCACTCTTTGGCATACGGCGCGGACCTGATATGGATCTTTATTCTGTCGGCGACGGTGGTAGGAGTCACGATGATTTTGAGCAGATACTCAAGAAAAACCGCAGCGCCTTAAAAGAAGCTCTCCTTAAGGATTTTGAAGAACTTGGCGCGGAAAATATCCGCTCACTCAAGGAGAATGCATTGGCACGTTTGGCTCTGCATTATGGGGAAAGCTATTACGTGCCTCAATACGACGAGAACGATAATTACATCGGCGAAGTATTATTTTCTCCTGATGAAGAAGACTACTACGACAACTACTACCATGAAAACAACAGCTACATATTCGACGGCGTATACTCAAGAAATTCTAGCGTAATATCTATCGACATTTTGCCCAGTATGAAACACACCATTGCGGCGCTTGGTCTGAAAAAGCCCTTGATGTCCAACGATAGGATTGTCCGCGCGGCATACTGTAAGCTAAAGGACTTACGCGAGCACTACTACACTTATCATATCTTCAACGCCTGGAAGCTCTCATCTGTCTACTCCTACTCCATATCACCTTACGACGACTACGGTACAGTTTACAGAGGGGACGACCCGCAGCCTGAGCACCGTCTCTCCCGTGTATTCGATCGGAGATCCACAAATAGAAACTCCATTGATGTCTACAACGAAGTATTCGCCGAAACCAGTGACAAGGACGAAATTGCCGCCCTGCTGAAGCGTGTGCGCACGACTGGCATCTATCGCGGTGAGGATTTGCTGCTGTTGGAGTTTGATGACGGGTATGTTTGCGCAGTGGTTATGGTTCAGTGAGGTGAGGCGCTTATAGTCGATTAACTTGAAAATCTGCTCAGTATTTGTGAGGATATTTTTAGTCTGACAAGGAAAAAAGCGCAGGAACACTTTTTGCATTGCGAGCATTTTTGACGAAGTCAGATGGAAAATAGACCGCAAAGACGAGTTGATTTCAAGTTAGGAGACTATATATTTACGAAAAGGTTTTCCTAGCTTTTGCTAGTAGAAGATGAAGTTGCACCAAAACATTGCTCCCCGATGGCGCGAGAAAGCATATGCATCACCGCAAAGAGTTGTCTTGCTCGATTTTTGGTTTCCTATAAACGCCATTTTTTGTCCACACCCTATTTGCGCAAACTATTGACATTTTGTGCGAAATGTGTTACAATTTGGATAACTTTAGAAATTTTGGAGGCAAATCATGGCAAAACTCAAAAAATGTAAATCTTGCGGTGCTGATATCGCAAAGAGCGCGAAAGCGTGTCCTAGTTGCGGGGCAAAGAAAAAGAAGATACCATTTTTACTAATTGGTATAGCGGTTGTTATTGCTTTGGTTGCTTATGGAATAAGCAACGCTAACAAAGCAGAGGAGGAAAGGCAAAAAGTCTTTGACGTGGGGGAAGTTGCAAAGGTTGGCAATTATGAGGTCACGGTCAAAAGTGCGCGATTCTCTGTGGACTGGGGAAAAGATAAGGTAATTATTCTTGAATATGATTTTAAGAATAATGGAGAAACAAATGCAGCATTTTGGACAACTATATCTGCTAAAGTTTTTCAAGACGCTCTTGAGCTAGAGAGTACAGTTTTGGTTGATGATAAAGATGTTAATTTTGATGACAAAACAAGGGAAGTACAACCTGGAAAAAATCTCACAATAAAGGTTGCTTACATAGCTTTGGATGATTCTGACCTTGAAATAATCCTTGACGAATGGATTACATTAAATGATAAAAAGAAAGTTACTGTAAATTTCCCATACAAAGACATAAAGTAAAAAATTGCCAAAAAGCAGTTATTGCAAGTTCCATTTTTGCGATAACTGCTTTTATAATACAATAGAAAGGAAATCAAGCAATGCCCTCAAAATACAGCCGCCGTCCTGACGGGCGTTACATAAAGCAAATTTACATAGGCAAAGATGAAAACAGCAAGAAGAAATATAAAAGCATTTACGCCAAAACCATTGCAGAACTGGAAATGAAAGTAACGCAAGCCCGCCTAAAACTCCACAAGGGCATAGATATTTTAGCCAACGAGAGTTTTGCTTTTTGGGGTAACCAGTGGCTAGATATTAAAAGAGATAGTGTTGGCAATAGCCAATTTCAGAATTGCACCTCCCAATTGAAATATCTAACGAATGAATTTGGCAGTTTTCCAATTGCTAAAGTTACTCTTTTTGATGTTCAGCGCGTAATTAACGAACTCGCAAAATACAAGCCGGATTGCACCGCTTTTTAATCGCGCTTACCGGCGAGGCGGCTTTACTGTTTGAGGAAACCACGCTGACCTTTCGGGAGCAATCCCCGGATATGGGGATTGACGTTCTGATAAGGAAGCTCTTTACAAAACTCATGTTTTCGGCACTGCTCGATTGCAACGTTATTCGCAGATTCCAAGTTTCGTCACCAAACTAAATTGGCGTGGTTCAAGCCTACACGTTATCGCTTTTTATGGATTGTCGTTCAAAACGTATCCCCATGATACATTTTTATGAGTCTAGCATCTCTCACACCCTGGTCTTAACCACGCACCCCAACTGCACATCGTACATCCGCACGGTAATTTCATCGCCCGCGCAAAGCTCTTTCCCGCCCGCAAGATAGGTGTCGTCCTTACTGACGATGGCGTAGCCC
>WRKY01000064.1 GCA_009777895.1 Oscillospiraceae bacterium | reverse complement strand
TGATACGCAAAAGGAAACCAGCTTGCGCGTCACCAGTGATGAATATTTACGGCAAAAGTTTGGTAAATTATACCAAACAATTGTCGAAAATATTTCCCCTGCACTCCAACTCTCTTGCCAAACTGCGGAAAGTAAAAAGCACCTAATGTTGGTGAATCCCCAAAACGGCGATTTTCTGCTCTACGGCAAGAAAAGTGGTCTGATTTTGCGTGAGGACCGACTGGAGTGCGACGGTTATCCCGTCACGTCCCCTGTTTTCGCCGGCGGTTACTGTTGGGGCGTTTGCATGAAAAAAAACGCGGTGGTGTGTTACGAAACCAGTGAGTGGACTCACTATTTTAAAATACTCAAGGATGTGGATGAACCCCTGCATCTGTGCAGTTATACGCAACCCCGGGGCGACATACGCCTTTACGTCTGTCTGGGCGACGGGCGAATCCGTTCCTTTTCTACTGTCATCAGTAAACTGGACTTTCAAGACTTCGATGAACACATCGACCTGAACGACTTTCTTCCCCTGCCTGGCTACCGTCCCCTGCGCTATTTCCGTTTGGGGCATCAGCACTATATTTCTTTTGCGGACGGGGTTTGCAAGCTTTAGGCAGTATCCCTCTTCCACCGTTGGCACTTACAAGCGCACGGGACGAAAAGCCTTCCCCTCGCCCTTATAACACCTGCTGAAAATTTCGTAAAACTGTAGGCGCATGACCTGAATGGACACGAAAAGGGTTTCCAAAGCGATGACGAAAAGGTTGCCTAGGATAATCACAACAAGCCCGGCGCCGCCGGCGAATTCGGCAATGGCGGACACCGCCATCATCATTCCGCCGTGGACAAGGACGAATGCCCCCACCCGCAAAAAAGACACAGTGTTGCTGAAATACGCCAGAACATATTCGAACAGCTCAAAGAAAATTTCCATGAAAAACTCGCCCTTTTTGGTGGGGAACGGTTTTTTATCTCCCTCCAAAAGCTTGCCTAAGATGGGGTGAAAAAAGAGCAGTGCGGCGGAAATTATTACTGTAGTAGTCAGGAAAATCGAGTTTATTGCTATTTGCGCCCCCATGAATTTCGCAGCCAAAATCACAGCGCTGATATAGAAAATCATACCCGCAACGCCGTTCGCGCCGAACAGCGCCCCCCCGATTTTGCGGTTTTTAATAAGAGAGATGAAGTTTATAACCATTGCCGAGAGCATGAGGAATATCCCCACCACAATGCCCAAAACCATCAGGGTGTTGATGTTTGTCGCGGGGTGCAGAGGGTGGAAACCAAAAAGTTCATAGATGAAGTCTAGCTTGTCCTCGAAACCGAAAATTGAGCCGTAAAGGAAACCCGCAAGGGTTGCGGATGTGCCTGAATATGTGAGTATCAGTCCCAATTTGTTCTTCATTTTGAAGTGCATAAACAGTCCAATTAGTACCAGAACCAAGCCCTGCCCCACGTCGCCGAACATCAGCCCAAAGACGGCAGTGTAGACGATTGCAACAAAGGGAGTGAGATCCAAGTCGCTTTTTGAGGGCAGACCGAACATGGCGACGATGTGCTCAAAAGGTCGGAAAATTTTATGGTTTTTCAGGCGTACAGGGACGACAGTGTTGGAGTCCGGCGTGCCGAACTCAAAACTCACGCCGTGAATTTTCTCCACAAGTTTGGTGAAGCTCTCTTCTTTTTCCTCAGGTATCCAACCCACATAGATGAAGCTGTTGCTGTGTACCACCGCCTGACGGCGCAGATCAAACAGGCGGCTCAGGTAGTGCAGTTGAGAGTAGACTCGAGATAAACGCGAGCCTTCTTTGTTCCAAATTTCGCGGCTGCGTGTGTCAAGCTCCTGAATTTGTTCTTTTAGTATAGCGATGTTTTCCTCAAGATTTGCCATAATATCCCGTGGTTTGCCAACAGCGCCCGGTATCCATAACCGCTCGAAAAACAAGGAGGAGAATATGCGATCCGCTTCATCGGAATAGTGGCGCGGGGCAAAATATGCGCCGTATTCGTCCGTTTCTGTTTCTGAACAGGGGATGAACATCATGTAGGGGTTATCCGAGTACAGGGCGAGCTTGGCATAGGACTCCTTAGGCAGACGACCGAAACGCACTTTGATATATTTACAGGAAAAAATTGACTCTAAGGGCGTATCCAACCCCACAAAATGCTCGTACTGTTCCATTGCACGCTGACACAGCTCAAGCTGTTCGGTGAGGTCTTTGCGCTCCTTGTGTACCGCGCTGACTCTTGCGCTGACGTCCTCCAACCACTGCTCATTTTTCTGGTCATAACGGAGCTTGTTGCCCCTGTGCTTCTTGGGGTTAACTCCCGACACCTGCGCCAACTCGTCAATTTTTCGCAGTACCGCGCTGTAGGGATTTTCTTCATTTAGGGGGACAAATCCCAGTGACGGAGATATGAACTGAGCGGCATTTTCCGGCTGAAAATAGCCCTTTGAAAAACAGCTCGCTAAAAAATTCGTCAGCTGTTCCTTAAGACCGACAACGTGAACCAATGTCATAGGTGAGATTGCCATGTTACTCTCCTTTGGGTAGAGGATGGTAGAAACCGATTACTGAATTAATGCTCTCTGAATCTCCATAGTTTCGGCGTTGAAGCGTATGCCCTCGATTATATGGGTGAGATTTTGCAGTTCGATTTCTCCAAGATCCAGGTAGGCAAGGGCACAGACCGCCCCGTCACGGGTGTAGCGGAAATTGTGCAGGGCGTGGGCGTATAAAATCCGTGCCGCGCTGTCCTCAAAATAAAGCCAACCGCCCTTTGAAAATCCTTTGCTGTAGCAGGTTTCGCTCAAAACGCGCATGAATTCCTGCTCGTCCGGCGCCTCAATCAACGCCTGTGCCTGCTTTTTTGTCAAGCGGGAAAAACTTGTCTTAATCTCATCGGGGCTTGCGTTCAGATACTTCTTCAGACGGTAGCAAATACCCAACGCTTTCATGTCCCGCCCCAACTCAAGATACTGTACAGCAGCATCGTTTTTCAAGAGTTTTAGGAGCTTGCGGTGTAAAAAGTCGTCAAATACCCGCTCAATCTCATTGATGTTGAAATTCTCTAACAAGGGGGCAAGAAGCTTGTGGAATTCAGTGTGCTCAAGGGTTTTCAGCACCTCATCGGGGCTTATGCACTGAGCGAGGGTTAGCAGGTCGATTTTCGTGTAGTCCTGAAAGTAAAGGGGCAGTGAAAGGAGGAAGTCATCGGTGTGGCGGCTATTGAGCAGACGCAGGCAGGAGAGGATTTGCTGTGCCTCTCCCCGCAGGAGGAAGCAGCGTTGAAGTTTTTCACCAAGGCGTTTGTCGTACTTACACATAGCGATGAACTGATGGAACAAGTGGCTTTTCAGCTGTAGTTCAAGCTGACCGCGGCTGATTGTCGGTGCGTGGAGCTTGTCCAACACGGCGGCGTACTGGGTGCGGCTTTTGAGGTAGGCGGCGACATCGCCCAAGGTCTTACAGGCGGCAAGGACGCTGTAGTCCTCACCTGTCAATGCCTTGCCGTAAAGGGCGTGGCACTTGGCGTATATTGCCGTTGATGATTGCAAAAATTCTTTCAAGGGTAAAAACTCCCCCGTGGCTATATCCATCTAATTATACTATAAAATGAAAAAAAAAGCTAGTGCTATAGGCGAAAAAAATCACATATAATATTTTGAGGTGAAAATACTGAAAAAATTTGTGTACATCACGTTGGGCGGTCTTAGCCTTGCTTTGGGAGCGGCGGGGATTTTTTTGCCTCTCTTGCCTACGACGCCCTTTGTTCTGCTCGCGGCATTTTTCTTTGGCGCGAGCAGTGAACGGGCGTACGAACGCCTTATAAATATGCCTTTTTTCGGAAATATCATCACAAGCTATCGCAACAAAACAGGATTTTCTGCACACACCAAAATCACAACCCTTGCGCTCCTGTGGTCAGGTCTGTTAATTTCCGCCCTCTTCATGAACAAGCTGTGGGCTTATGTTACTTTGGGGCTTATCGGGCTTTGCGTCAGTTTGCATATTGTGCTGTTAGGAGCCAAAAAATAGGGCGTTTTATTAAAACGTCCCCCCCATCACCCAAATCGCCCTTCTCACACTTCAGTAATTGAAACTCCTTAACCCGCAAGAACAGAAAGTCCGCAATGCACACAAGAAACCCTGTCAAACAGCAAATCCGCGCAGGAAACAGCTTCAGTCAGAGTTTGTTCAGGAGCAGCGCTTTGTGCGGGAAAAATCGCCGCCGCCTTGCAACGCCTGCCCCGTTGAGTCAAAATGAGATTTCCCCGCTGCGCTAAAATCCCGCGGCTGGCGGCGCAAAGTCCACGCCCCTTTTCGGCGAGTCCCACGTCCGCCGCGTTCCAATGAAAAGCACCGCGATTTTCAATAATCAGCGCAAACGCGTCGTTGTAGCTCTCGTTTTTTATTGTGACGTCACGGTTTTCGCCGTGAAGCAAAGCGTTGGTCAGTAAGTTCATCAAGACGTTGGAGGTATTGCGCTGATTGATCTGGCAAAAACCCCCGGCGCCTGTCAGTTCACATTCCACATGGTAGCCCGTACCCGCCAAAGCAAGCTCCGCAGCGCTGAAAAGTTCGGCGCAAAAGACGCTCATGTCAAGCATTTCTAAACGCCCCGCTTCACCCTCGCACAGCTTCACGTTCTGCAAGGTTCTCAGCCGGCGCAATTGCTCCAACTCTTGCGCCGCGGCAGCATCCCTCTCGCCGTAACCCCGCAATAACGCGCATGAAATCATGTCCCGCTCCCTCTCCTCAGTCTGCAAAGCTGCCTCCTAGATTAAAATGACCTCAAGCACTTGGCATATTATACCCTTTTTTTCGCTAAATCCGCATATTTTAGGCATTGTGTAAAATATTTCATCAAACTATTGAAATTTCCTGGAAAATTGGTTACAATATAGTGGTATCGGTATACATTAAAATAAATTCAAAAATTTTCGGAGGTTTTTCTCATGGCAGTAAAAGTTGCAATCAACGGTTTTGGACGCATCGGACGCTTGGCGTTCAGGCAGATGTTTGGTGCACCCGGCTACGAAATCGTGGCTATCAATGACCTGACAGACGCGAAAATGCTCGCCCATCTGCTCAAGTATGACTCAAGTCAAGGGCGTTACGACAAGTGTGACAGCGTGTGCGTGGACGGCGATATCATCACCGTTGCCGGTCAGCAAATTAAAATCTATGCTCAAAGCAATCCCGCCCTCATTCCCTGGAAAGCATTGGAGGTCGACGTGGTCTTGGAATGCACAGGCTTCTTCGCTAGCAAGGCAAAGAGCCAGGCACACATCGAGGCAGGCGCTAAAAAAGTCGTCATATCCGCTCCCGCTGGAAATGACTTGCCAACAGTAGTTTTCGGCGTGAACGAGGACATCCTCAAGGCGCAGGACACTATCATTTCAGCGGCATCCTGCACAACCAATTGCCTTGCGCCGATGGCTAACGTGCTGAATAAAATCGCGCCCATTGAAAAGGGCTTCATGACTACAATCCACGCCTACACAGGCGATCAAATGGTTCTTGACGGACCTCACAGAGGCGGCGACTTGCGCCGTGCCCGCGCCGCGGCAGTGAACATCGTGCCCAACTCCACAGGCGCGGCAAAGGCAATCGGCTTGGTTATCCCCGCTTTGGATGGCAAACTCGACGGTGCGGCACAGCGTGTACCGGTGTGCACAGGTTCTGTCACCGAATTGGTGGCAGTCTGCGACGGCAAAGTCACTGTAGCGGACATCAACAGCGCGATGGAAGCCGCCGCCAACGCAAGCTACGGCTACACTGAGGAGCCGTTGGTATCCTCCGACGTTATCGGCTTGACTGTCGGCTCACTTTTTGACGCCACCCAGACAAAAGTCACCCCCCTCGACTGCTGTGACAAGACTCTCGTGAAAGTCGTTGCCTGGTACGACAATGAAAACAGCTACACTAGCCAAATGGTGCGGACTATTAAATATTTCGCTGAACTTTAAGTAAGTATGTAATCGTGATTCAGAATGCGGAAATTTTGCTTTCCGCGTTCTGTTTTTTTTAGTGGTGGTGTTTGGCAACAGGGCGTACATCATCATGTCTTCCTGTGAGAATTGTAATTATACAAGAGAGCTACGCCCCGTTAACAGCGATGGTAGGCTTTACAAAATTTGCGAATGTCTAATTTTTTCACAAAAACAGAAGGACGTGGCTTATCCCACCCCAGATATTGCAAAAAGACTGCCAAAGTGTTATAATTAGTCAAGCGCAAATTTCATCCACATAGGAGAATATATGTCACACTCAATAACGTCAGACTGCATGGGCTGTAGCGCCTGCTCGCGGTTGTGTCCCGTGTTTGCCATTGAGGGCGAGCGGGGCAAGGTTCATGCAGTCAACCAAAAACGCTGCGTCGATTGCGGCGTTTGCGGGAAAGCCTGCTCAAAACAGGCCGTCGTTGACGCTAGCGGAAAGCGCGTGAACAAAGTCCCCCGCGCCAACTGGGCAAAGCCCGTTATCAATCAAGGAGCGTGCAGTGCCTGCCAAATGTGCGTTGAAGCCTGCACTCTGGGGCTAATTCAAGTCACACTGCCTCAATATCGCGGGAGCTTGGAGGTCTATGCGCAAATGAACGAGCCGAAAAAGTGTGTAGGTTGCGGGCTATGCGCCAGAGCCTGCCCGTTGGGAATAATCAAAATGGTTGGAGGTGAAGAAAAATGACACTGCCCAATTATATGAAAATCAATTTGAGTACCGGGGAAATCGCTCCCTATCCAATTCCCGAGGAATATTACCGTAAATTCCTAGGGGGTAAGGCGTTGGCAGCACGTCTTTTACTGGACTTGACCCCGGCGGGACTTGATCCTCTCGATCCGGAAATGGTAGTAATTGTCAACACAGGTCCTCTCAACGGCACGGGAGCTCCGTCGACGAGCCGTTTCAACCTAACATCTAAGAACATCGCCACAGGGGGTATCGCCTCATCCAACTGCGGCGGGACTTTCGGCGGTATGCTCCGCCGCGCGGGCTATGAGGGCCTAATTATCACAGGCAAGGCGGAAAATCCCGTGCGCATTGACGTCAGCGACGGGGATATATCCATACTCGATGCAGGGGAGCTTTGGGGTACGGACACGGAACACGCCCAAGAAAAACTCCCAAAGCACGCGGGCAAGTTGGTAATCGGTCCCGGAGGCGAGAACATGGTACGTTTTGCGGGACTTGCTAGCGGTGAGAGAATGGCGGGACGCTGCGGTATCGGCGCAGTGTTCGGCAGCAAGAACCTCAAGGCAATCACCGCCTACGGCACGAGAGAAATCCCCATCGCAAAGCGGGAGAAGTTCTATAAATTCGTCAAACGTTGGGTAAAATTCCTCAAGGGACATACCATGACAGGGGATGCCCTGCCCCACTTTGGCTCGGCAGGACTTGTCAACAAGGCTAACGCCACCCACGCCTTACCTACTAAGAACTTTCAAGAGGGCTATTACGCCAAGGCGGACAAGGTCAGCGGCGAAACACTGGCGGAAACCCTCTTGACGCGAAACAGCGGTTGCATAAGCTGCCCCATACGTTGTGAACGGCGCGTCATGATGGACGGGCGCGAGGTTAAAGGTCCGGAGTTTGAAACTATGGGCTTCTTCGGTCCGAACATGGGCGCCCATGACTTGGAAACGATCATCCGTCTGAACTGGCTGTGTGACATTTTGGGTCTGGACACCATTTCCGCCGCCTCCACAATCTCTTTCGCGATGGAGTTGGAACAGCGAGGCATAAAAGATTTCGGCGTGAAATTCGGCGATGTTTCCAACCTTGAGGATGTCCTGCGGAAAATCGCCAACCGTGAGGGGATATACACGGAGCTTGCCAACGGCAGCAAGTGGCTGAGCGAAAAATACGGCGGCAAGGAGTTCGCTATGCACGCCAAAGGGCTAGAGATGGCGTCCTATGAGCCTCGCCGCAGCGTGGGTATGGGACTTGGTTACGCCACGAGCAACCGTGGGGGCTGTCACCTTAACGGCGGATATATGGCGTTGTTGGAGTGTATCGGCGTGTTGTCCATCCGTCCCACGGATCATCGGGCAAAAGCCGAGTGGACCGTGTTCATGCAAAACGCGTTGGAAGCCATGTCCACAGCGGGTTGTTGCCTATTTTCCGGACAGACATTCATACCGCAAATACTGTTCAATTTAGGTCCCAACCACTGGATAACCCGCCTGTTGGGCAAGGCGGCGGTACACACAGGGCTTGTGGTACGTCTGCTTTTGGCTATTCGCCCCATCATGCTCTTTAACACCCTCTTTCTCATGCCCCACGCTGAGGCGCTGCGACTTGCCACGGGCTTGCCCATCTTCACAGGGGAGTTTCTCAATATCGGTGAGCGGTCGTATAACGTGGAGAGAATCTACAATCTGCGGGAAGGCTTGACGGAGAAGGATGACGCGTTGCCCAAGCGCTTGACGGACAATCCGCAGGATCCATCGGACAAAAACACCGTTGTGCCAATGGATAAACTCCTGCCAAAATATTACCAAACACGCGGTTGGAACGCAAAAAGCCAACCGAAAGAACGTACTTTAAAAAGATTGGGGATGATTGATTTATGGCAAAAGTGGTAGTAAAATACAGAGGTCTGTTGGTGGATTTCACCAAACTTGACGAAGAGGTTCTCAACGTGAACCAAATCAAGGATATACTCAAGCATATCAAACTGTGCTATGGACCCGAGGCGGAAAAAAAGGCAAAGAGTATGCTCATAACCATCGACGGCGACAGTATGTTCATGCGCAAGGGCTTTAAGTCTAAGCTCAACGACGGCGAAATTGTTCAATTCTTCCCGATTTGCGGGGGAGGGTGAGGGAGAACGGGCATATCTTCTTTCTAGTGCTTCTTTAAACAGGGGAAAACCTTGTGTTTTATCCCTGTTGCTTGTTCGGGTTTTGTAGCGTCGCGTCAGTAGCCTTATCACCTATGAAAGGAAAAACATGGAACCAGATTTTGAAAACCGCATCATAGCCCCCGAGTACACTGCCGCCGATGAACCGACGGAGCTTTCACTGCGCCCTAGAGCGTTTGAAGAGTACGTTGGACAGACAAAGGTCAAGGATAACCTTTCCGTCTACATCAAGGCGGCGAGGGTGCGGGGGGAATCTCTGGATCACGTGCTGCTTTACGGACCTCCCGGTTTGGGTAAAACCACCCTTGCGGGAATTATTGCCAACGAAATGGGGACGCATTTTCGCATCACGTCGGGACCCGCTATCGAAAAACAAGGGGATCTGGCGGCTCTGCTTACCAATTTGGGGGAGGGCGACGTGTTGTTCATCGACGAAATACACCGCCTGAACCGCAATGTGGAGGAGATTTTGTATCCCGCCATGGAGGAAGGGGCGTTGGACAT
>WRKY01000063.1 GCA_009777895.1 Oscillospiraceae bacterium | reverse complement strand
GCTGAGGCTAAATGGGCGACACAACCATTGCATTAGACTCTGCTTTGAGGCGCTGCCCTGCCGTTGCCGCCGCTGAGGATACTATACTCACCCCTTAAATTCCTCAATTGCCTCTAAAATTCGCTCCTCCAGTTCGTCAGAAATTTCCTTGGTGTCGGCAATTTCGGCGGGGATGTCGCTGTAGTTTTCGTTAATAAACTTTAGGAAATGCCGCTGAAAACGCTGCACCTTCTCGACTGGCACGTCAGAAAGATGGTTGTTGGTCAGCACGTATAGTATCAGCACCTGTTGCTCCACAGGCATGGGACTGTACTGGTTCTGTTTGAGAATCTCCACAATGCGCTTGCCGTGTTCAAGACGCACCATCGTGTCCTCACTCAAATCCGAGCCGAACTGGACGAAGGACTGCAGCTCGCGATACTGAGCAAGCTCAATGCGCAAGGGACCCGCGATTTTCTTCATCGCCTTAATCTGCGCCGCACCGCCAACACGGGATACGGAAAATCCAGGGTTCACCGCAGGACGGATGCCGTCGTTAAACAGCTCTGTTTCAAGATAAATCTGCCCGTCGGTGATGGAAATCACGTTGGTGGAGATATATGCGGAGATATCCCCCTCCAGTGTTTCGATGATGGGCAGGGCTGTGAGTGAGCCGCCGCCGTGGGCGGGAGCAAGACACGCCGCCCGCTCCAATAGGCGGGAATGCAAATAAAAAACGTCGCCGGGGTACGCCTCACGCCCGGGAGGACGGCGCAAAAGCAGACTCAGCGCGCGGTATGCCACGGCGTGTTTGGACAGGTCGTCATAGACAATCAGCACGTCTTTGCCCTGCTCCATCCACTCCTCGCCCATGGCGCAGCCCGCGTAAGGCGCAATGTATTGCAGGGACGCGCTATCGCTAGCGGTGGCGGCGACAATGGTGGTGTACTTCATCGCCCCGTACTCCTCAAGGGTACGCTGAATCCGCGCAACTGTGGATGCCTTCTGCCCAATGGCGACATAAATACAAATGACATCTTTGCCCTTTTGGTTGATGATGGTGTCAATGCACAGGGCGGTTTTTCCCGTCTGGCGGTCGCCGATAATCAGCTCCCTTTGTCCCCGCCCGATGGGGACAAGAACGTCGATGGCCTTTACACCCGTCTGCAGCGGGGTATCAATTTCGCGGCGAGTAGTTACCCCTGGGGCAATGCGCTCAATGCGGCGCGCGGCGTTATGGTTAATCTCGCCCTTTTGGTCGATAGGCTGTCCCAAGGCGTTGACAACACGCCCCAAAAGCGCGTCCCCAACTGGAACCTCCGCCACTTTCCCGGTGGCACGGACACGAGAGCCCTCCTTGACTTGGGAATCACTGCCCATCAACACCGCTCCGATGCTCTTGCGATCGAGATTCAGGGCGATTGCGTGTATGCCGTTTTCAAACTCCAAAAGCTCTCCGCTCATAGCTCCTTGCAGTCCGTCCACATGGACAATGCCGTCGCCTACTTGTAAGACGTGACCATATTCGGTGACACTGAGCCGCGCTTTGTAGTCCCCGATGGGCTTTTTGATTTTATCGCTGATTTTTTCGGGCACGATACTCGCTTGACGTGTGCCGACACTTTTGGACTTGGCGAGTTGTTTGATTTCCTCTAGCTTGCGCTTGACGGTGTTGTCGATGATCCTGCCCTCAATCTCGATGAGCAGACCGCCGATTAGACTTGGGTCTTCATCCAGCAGGACGGTCACGTCCTTGCCGAACTTGTTCGAGAGAGCCTTTTGCAGAGAGGACAGCTGATTGTAGTTCAGTTCCGTGGCAGAAACAACCCGCGCGGTAATTTTTTCTCTCATCCATCGTCCTCCAATTGGCTCAGGGTTTCCGCAAAGAGCCTGTCGTGAGCTTTGTGGTCGATGGAGCCGCTGACCATTTTCTCCGCCATGGCAGAGGCAACTTCAATGATATGCACGCGAATCTCCTCGTCCATCCGCTCCCGTTCGGACTGGATGGAAACCTTGGCGCGGGATTTCATATCACGCGCTTCCTGACGGGCATCATCAATAATCTGCAAACTTTGCCTGTTTGCTTTTTCGCGGGCTTCGGACAAAATATCCATGCGTTGGTGGTCAATTTCATCCAACTGCTTTTTGTAAATGGCGGCGTGTTCTTTGGATTTTTCTTCCGTGTTTTGGGCATTTTCTAGCTGATAAGCTATGTTGTCACTGCGCTTTTTCATGAATTTTTTTACAGGGTTATAGAGCAGCCAAGACAGCAAGCCCGTAAGCAAAAGAGCGTTGAGAATCTGAATCCCCGCGCTGATGAGCATTTGGGCATCCAAGCCAAAAAGGCGATCGACTCCGCTAGCCGCCGCGAGTATTTGTAAACTGTTAAGACTCAACAATTTCTCCTCCAAATTCTGTAAAAAGTCATGAGCGACCATTAAACATAAAACTTTGATTGCTCAACTGATTACTGTTTAAATTCCCATAACGTCCCTGTAAATGCCAATTAACGGGTTAGCGAAAAGCATCAGGATTGCGATGAGCAGACCGTAAATACCAGAGGTTTCGGCGACTGCAAGCCCGATGAACATATTGGTGGTTATGGAGCCGGAAACCTCGGGCTGACGTGCAATTGCCTCAATGGTGGTCGCCACGATTTTGCCCTGCCCAAGGGTGGTAAGCAGTCCGTTGAGCAGTGCCAGAGAAGCCGCAATGTGGGCGGCTGCGAGGATGAATGCTAATGGGTCGTTCATTTTGTATCTCCTTTTTGTTTGATAACTATAGTCTCTTAACGTGAAAATCAACTGGTCTTTGCGGTCTATTTTCCATCTGACTTCGTCAAAAATGCTCGCAATACGAAAGTATTCCTGCGCTTTTTTCCTTGCCAGACGAAAAATTTTTTCGCAAATCCTGAGCCGTTTTTCAAGTTAATCGACTATAATTTCGTATTCAGGATTCGTGAGTAAAAGGGTGAGAGTTTCATTCTCAATCCTCCAAAAGCGCTGCGCCGAGAATTCCTGCATCGTTGCCCAAAACCGCGCTGACAATCTTGGTCTGTTTTTCCGCTTTCTTCGAATAACGCTCCCGCGCCACAATCTCCCGCAAGGGAGCCAAGAGGTTTTCGCCCTCCCGTCCGACGCCTCCGCCAATGCAAATCATTTCAGGTTGGAAAACATTCACAATGTTCGTGATACCTGCGGCGAGATACGAGATATATTTTTCTACAACATTTCGGGCAACCTTGTCCCCCTTGTCCGCGGCGCGAAAGGCGGTCTGTCCGCAGACTTTGTTGATGTCTCCGTCACAAAGCTTCCACATCAGGCTGCCCTTGTTGAAGTCCATAGCCTCTTGGGTTCGCGCAACCAATGCCCTGGCGCTAGCGTATTTCTCCCAACAGCCCCGCCGTCCGCAGTTGCATTCCTTGCCGTCCTTGACAATCACCGTGTGTCCCATCTCACCCCCCGCGTAGTTAATGCCCGTGAGGATTTTGCCGTCTAGGATGATACCGCTGCCCACGCCGGTACCCAATGTAATCATGACAAAGTTTTTTGCCCCTGCTCCAACGCCTGCCCTTGCTTCCCCTAAGGCGGCGGCGTTTGCGTCGTTTTCCAAGTAGACGGGAATTTTGAAACGCTCACGCAAAAGCTTTACGGCGGGGACGTTGTGAAAATCAAGGTTGTTGGCGTAGGCGATTAAGCCGCGCTCCTTGTCCACAGAACCGGGAGTTCCAAGTCCCATTGACCGCACCTGGGAAATGTCCGCTTCCGCGTGGCGCAGAGCGTCCCCCGCCGCGGCAACGATGTCCGCAAAAATGCTCTCATAGGCTCGCGGCGAATCGGTTTTTCTTGTGCCACGTCCGATGATTTTGCAGTTCTCGTCAACAACCCCCACAGCAATGTTTGTACCGCCCAAATCTATGCCAATTGTGTACATTGTTTTTTCCTTTCATTTTCAGCTAAAATCGGTACCAAGAACCTGTTGGCGTATAAAGCGCCAAAAAGAGATCGTTTCAAGCTACTGAATGCAGGCACTTACATTGCCTGTATTGCGCCGATATAATATCCGCCGTCTGTTGTATACAGCGTGATTTTGCGGAATTTGTCAGGCTCCGGCGGGATAATGTTGCCCTGTTCGTCCTGGGTGTAGCCTGAAGCGCGCAAATACGCCACAGTCAGCACAACCGAACGGGTGCGCCTGTCGATATCCATAACCTGAGAAACATAAATCGGCTCAACACCGGTGATTGGCACAATATACGCCTGGGCGTTGGTGTCGAAAGTGAAAACGTATGTGCCGCCGTCAATCGTGGCGTGGACAAAGCTCTCCGACGAGCCGAAAAGTTTGATAAAGCTCGCCTCAACCTCGGCGACAGGGAGCTTCATCCCAACACCGTCCCCCAATGTGACCTCCTCGAACTTGCCTGTTTCCATCTCGTCGTCGTGGAGGAGCATATTCCAGATTGTGATGTCCAAAAGCTGGGTCATCGATGCCTTGCTGAGGTCGTCAAAGGGATCCGGGTCAAACGCCAGGATTGGCGTTAAAAACTGTGAAAACTCTACCTTTCTCGCGTTCTCGCCAAAGAAGCGCCCTGCCGTGTCGCTAGCCATAGAAATCAGAGTACCCGCCCCGACTATGGCGAGAATGACCACCGCAACTCCCAATATGAACGCGCCGCCGCGCTTTTGCTTATTCATAAATCTCGTTCCTTTCATTTCCAGACGCCAGATTATTAGGTACCGGATCTAGCACCTTGTCTGCCCTTCACCCCGGATTATATATTTCTCGCTCACAAGGTTGACAAGTCCCAAAGGACCGCGGGCGTGGAGTTTTTGGGTGGAGATGCCAATTTCCGCGCCGAAACCGAACTCGCCACCGTCGGTGAATCGGGTGGAGGCGTTCACGTAAACTGCCGCGCTGTCAACCTCACGCAAAAAACGCTCGGAGGACTGATAGCTTTCTGTGATTATCGCCTCGCTGTGCTTTGTGGAATAGCGGTTGATGTGTTCCAAGGCAGCGTCAATGTCCTCAACCACCGCCGCGCTGAGGATATATCCTCCGAACTCCATGCCCCAATCCTCAGGCGTCGCGGGCTTTGCGCTAGGTAATATGGAGCAGGTGAGGGCGTCGCCGCGAATCTCAACGTCCTTTTCAGCAAGCCGCGCGGCAATAGCGGGCAGTGCGCTGTGTGCGATATTTTTGTGCACAAGCAGACACTCGGCGGCGTTGCACACAGAGGGTCGGCTTGTTTTGGCGTTGTACACAATATCCGCCGCCATGTCAATATCGGCACTCTCGTCCACGTAAATATGGCAAACACCCGCCCCTGTTTCGATGACGGGTACACGGGCGTTTTCCACAACGGCGCGTATCAATCCTGCCCCGCCCCGGGGAATCAGAACGTCAATCAAGCCCGTGAGTGCCATCATCTGGGCGGCACTTTCCCGCGAGGTATCCTCAACCAACTGAACACAGTCGGCGGGCAAGCCCGCTTTTTCTAAGGCATCGCGCATAATCCGCGCAATCGCCATGTTGCTGTTGATTGCTTCCTTGCCGCCGCGCAAAATACAGGCGTTCCCGGACATAACACACAGCGCCGCCGCATCGGAGCAGACGTTAGGACGCGCCTCAAAGATAATCCCAACTACTCCCAAGGGTACGGTGACTTTTTCAATGCGCAAGCCGTTGGGACGCACCGCCCCCCAACGCACCCTGCCAACAGGATCTTCTTCTTTTGCCACATCTCGTACGCCCTTAGCCATGCCCTGTATGCGGCTCTCGTCAAGGGACAATCTGTCCAAAAGTTGGGCGCTCATGTTGTTTTCACGCCCTGCCCGGAGGTCAAGAGCGTTGGCAGCGACAATCTCAGCGCGATGCTCCTCAATGGCGTCGGCGACAGCGAGGAGAGCCGCGGTCTTTACTCCAGTTTCGCACTTTGCCAACTGGACACGCGCCCTTTGCGCCCGCTCCCCCAATTCGCAGATTGTAAACATACGCACCTCCTGTGTGTTAAGCGGAAAGTTGGAGTTTACCGCGGGAAATAGCTTTCCCAATGTTCAGGAGCACAATCGCTGCTTGAACAACTTTCCACTTGAGTATAAGGGCTTGTTGAAAATCTGCCTTTCAACATCGCCTATAAACTACTCCTTATCGTCCGTTTCGTCCTCTTCCACGTCAAAAGATACCTCAAACTCCAAAAGCTCGCTGCAGGCGGGACAGTTGATTGAGCCATCCTGAACGATTTCGTTGTCTACGGTAAAGGTTTCCTGGCAGGCGGGGCATTGCACCTCCACCTCGAAATCCTCAAGCTCGTCGTCTTCGTCCCAGTCCTCGCCTGAGAGTTCCTCGTAGACATAGGACTCCAAACCGTCAAGATCCTCGTCGATAGCGTCGATTTGTTCGGTGAGGGAAACGATGCGCTTCTCCATATCCTTCACCGTCGTTGCCGCCTCCTTGAGAACGTCGGCGATTGCCGCCAAGGCGCGACCGTTTGGTTCGCTGGTGTCGATGTCCAAGCCCTCCAACAGCCCTGTTAGGTGGGCGACTTTTTCTCCGAATGTCATTGCCATTTTTCTTCTCCTTTTAATTTAGTTCATGCCCGCGATAAATACCTACCGCCCTCGCGGGTATCAACAGTGACCATCTCTCCCTCGTTGATAAAGAGAGGGACTTTGATTTCCGCACCTGTTTCCAGGATTGCGGGTTTTGTAACATTGGTGGCGGTGTCGCCCTTGACTCCCGGCTCTGTTTCAGTGATAAGCAGTTCCACGGTATTGGGCGGTTCGAGTCCGAAAACGTTGCCCTTGTAGGACAAAACGCGGCACACAAAGTTTTCTTTTACGAACTTGAAGCTGTCGGGTAGGATGTCCTCACCGATGGGTACAAGCTCAAAACTTTCGGGATCCATGAAGTAATAAAGCCCGCCGTCGCTGTAGCTGTACTCCATTTCCTTGCGCTCGATGAAAGCGGTGGGGTATTTGTCGTTGGGATTGAATGTGCGTTCCACCACTGCGCCGCCAATGACGTCGCGGATTTTTGTACGTACAAACGCCGCGCCTTTGCCTGGCTTTACGTGCTGAAACTCGATGATGGAATAGACCTTTCCGTCCATTTCAAAGGTCACACCATTGCGAAAATCACCGGCTGATACCATAAATGTTCCTCCAAATCGGGGTTGCGTGATTGTGTAATCAGCAGTTTATGTTTACTGATTAATGTATTACGCTAATATTGTACATTATTTTGAGAAAAATTGCAAGTGAGCAATTGCCCTAAAAGTTTCCGCGCCGCGACACTTTGGTAATAAAGCGCACCTTAGTCGGACCGTGTTCCTGGCTGAAGCGGGAAACGCTCATCACCATGCCGATTGCCAACCAGACACACAAATTAGCACTGCCCCCCGCGCTGATAAAGGGCAGTGTGATGCCGATACAGGGCAGGAGCTTCAGGCACATCCCTATGTTGATGATAGTCTGTACCCCAAGCATCAATGCCACACCGCCGCAGATAAGCTTACCCACGCTGTCGCGGCTTTTTCGTGCCGCCGCAACGCACATAATCACAATCGCACCCATTAAAACGAAAAGAGCGGCAACCCCAACGAATCCCAATTCCTCGCCGATAACCGCGAAAATCATATCGCTTTCGCTTATGGGTATCGCCTTGGTTTGGGTGTAGTCGCCGTTGAACAGTCCCCTTCCCAACCAACCGCCGCTTGCGATGGCGTCCACGCCGATTTGTTGTTGATAGATGACGTTGCCCATGCGTTCGGGGGATATTGTAATGCCCAGTGTCTCGAAAAAGCGGGGATACACAGCGATGAAACGCTCACGGTGGAGTGTCTTGAAAACTTTGAGCCACGCCACAGGCATGGCGGCGATTAGCAGGAGTATTGCCGCCAGGAAATAGTACCAACGCAGACCCGCCATAAACAGCAGACCCGCGAATATCGCGATAAATACGAAGGCGGAACCCATGTCCCCTGTTATAGCTACCAGTCCGATGAACAGTCCGCCGTGGGCAAGTAAAAAAGCCAACTGCTTCGGCTTGTTTATTTGCTCCTCAACGACGCTTAGATGTGTTGAGAACGACATTATGAAGCCCAACTTGACAAGCTCCGATGGCTGAAAATAGAAACCGCCGAACTTGAGCCAGATGGGCGAGTCGGGACGTTCGGGAGGAGCCTTGCCCAGAGGGAAAAGGATGAGCATTATTCCTATGCAAAACAGGACGATCGCAACGATGAACCAAGGGCGGGTGAGGACTTCATAGTCGAGGAAAGAGATGAACACGCCGGCGAGGATACCCACAGACACAGCGATAAGCATCATGCGCACCTCCCGCCCAAAGAGCTGCCCGTCGGTGTTGCGCCACATGGTTGCGGACATGACCGCCACAATACCGTACGCCGACATGAGCAAGCCCACTATCAGCAGCAGGATGTTTGTTTCTTTAACGGCGGTTTTCAGACGGGAGTTGTACATTTATGGTGTTCCTTCGCTTTTGCGGGATTATGGGTATATTATACCACAAATGCGCAGGATTGTCATCTTGTGTTTTTTGTGGGTTGTGGATAAACTTATCCACAAATCAATACCTCACCGCCTTATACAACCGCATATACTCCCTTGCGGAAACATTCCAAGAAAAATCACACGCCATGCCGCGCTTAATTAAGTCGGCCCGCCTCGCTTTGTCGCTGAAAAGACTAACGGCGCGTTCAATCGCAGCCAACATATCGTGGGCGTTGTAACTCTGGAAAGTGAAACCATTGCCCGCGCCGTCCCCCGCGTCCCGGATTGTGTCCTTCAAACCGCCCACAGCGCGGACGATGGGGACAGTGCCGTAACGCAAGGAAATCATCTGAGAAAGCCCGCAGGGTTCAATTTTGGAGGGCATCAGGAACATATCCGCCCCTGCATAGACACGATGAGAAAGAGCTGTGTTAAAACCGATATACACGCCAATTTTGTCGGGGAAATCCGCCCGCGCCTGCTCAAAAAACTGCTCATATTCACTCTCACCGCTACCCAAAACCACAAGCTGCGCGTCTGTGGCACGTAAAAAATCATACAGCACGGGACGGAACAAATCAAGCCCCTTGTGCCCTGTCAGCCGGGTCACCATGGCTATGAGAGGAACATCCTCCCGCGCAGGCAGTAAAAATTCCTCCTGCAATGCCTTTTTGCAGGCGCTTTTCCCTGCCATCTCTGCGGCGCTGTAACACTGAGCAATATCCGCATCCGCTGCGGGATTGTAGATCTGCGTGTCGATGCCGTTGAGTATTCCCGAGAGTTTGAACTCCCGTTGGCGCAAAAATGGGTCAAGCCCGTGACTGAACCAAGGATCGAGGATTTCTTGGGCGTAACTGGGACTAACAGTGGTCACTGCATCTGCGCATTCAATGCCCCCCTTTAGGAAATTCACGTTTTTGCCATACTCCAAAAGAGCG
>WRKY01000062.1 GCA_009777895.1 Oscillospiraceae bacterium | reverse complement strand
CGCCGTCAAACACACGCTTGTGGTCCATACTGGACACCATGGGGCGCACTGTTTTGCCGTCAGTGAACGCCAAAACGCTCACCTCGGGACCGGTCAGATATTCCTCAACAACAACCCGCTTCCCCGACGCGCCGAACTTGGCGTTCTCCATGACTTCCCGCAAAAAATCCTCGGCTTCTTCCAAGTTTTGCGCAATGACCACCCCTTTGCCCAAGGCAAGACCATCGGTTTTTATAACCGCAGGGTAGCTGTTTTCGTTTTTAATGTATGCGCTTGCATCGCTCACGTTGTCAAAAACCTTATATTTTGCCGTAGGTATACCATATTTTGCCATCAAGCCTTTGGAAAAAACCTTGCTGCCCTCCAACCGAGCCGCATCCTTGCTCGGACCAAAGGTGCGAAAGCCATTGGCGCTCATCAAGTCCGCCATTCCCGCAACAAGGGGGTCGTCAGGAGCGACAAAAACCAAGTCGGGCTTCTCCTCACGGGCGAGCGCCAACATCCCATCCAGATCCATTGCATCCACCGCAACGCACGCTGCGTCTTGGGCTATCCCTGCGTTACCGGGAGCGCAGATCACCTGGGTGACTCGCTCACTCTCCTTGAGTTTGCGGATAAGGGCGTGTTCCCGCCCGCCTGAACCTACCATCAGCACTTTCATTTTCTTTACCTCGTGTGCAAAAATTTTATCAGCGCGTTGCACGGTCTTTTTTTCTGAAAAGAAAAGAAGATATATTCTTTTTCTCCTCACGCAGTTTGGGCAAGAGGAAACCTTCACGCAGTTCGTTTTCAAGCTGTCTGAATACATCGTCGGAGATAATGGTAGCGGCGACTTTTTTCCGCACGCCCTGCATTATGAAAGGCATCAAGTCCTCAACGAAATTGGCATCTGTCAATTCCTGGGAGCGCGTGACCACGTCGTTGCGCCAGACGATGAGCATGAGAGAGCCGAGGATATGCATGAACAGCCCGCCGTTTTTCTCACCGCTGTAGGGCAGGACGTATTCGTCAAAAAAGTCCTGTTTACCTCGGCTTTGCCAAGAGGCGGCGACGAGCCTGTCTAACATACGTTTCACCGCGTCAAGGTCGGTAGAGAGCAGCCCCACAGCCTTTTTCACTTGAGCTATGGTGTAGTCCTGTGCCGTATTGAACTTGAAAGTCTGCACATTTTCGCCCTGTATCGGCTCACGCAGGAGAATGTAGCGGTTGGCGGTTTTATCGCGGACAATGGTGTATTTGTTTCCCCTGAAAAGATAGAGCAAAAACTGCTGATGGTCAAAAAATCCATGCTCCATGTACTGAACTTGGGGCTCAAGGGAACACATCACGTCGTAAAAATCCTTGAGTTCAACCTTGTCCGCGCCCTCTTTTTCCTTGATCCAAACCAGAACTTTCTCCGCAAAAATCTCAATGCTTTTAAGATTAATCTCCGTGGGCAAGGCGGTGAAGCCGCTCATGTTGTATTTCATCCGCGTCGGTCTGTATTTCTGCTGCTGCCGGGATTGCGGCGGGGTCGGCGCCGTCTTGGTACTCACGGGCGGCGGGGGTTTTAGAACGGTATTGGTAACAATCACACGGCGGATGCCCTTCATCTTTATGCTGTGTACAGTGTTTTCAAGAAGAGGTGAGAGCATCTCCACAAATTTTGCACCGGTGAGCTTGCCATAGCTCGCGTCGGTGAATTTCTGGCACATAGCGCTTTGCAAATCCGAGAGCTTAAGGGGTTCGTCCCCCGCTTTTTTTACCTGCTCCAACACAAAGGTTTTGAGTACCCTGTCGTTGGGTACAGGGGAGGGAGGACGCCGGGGAGGATTTTGGGATTTGTTGAAGTGGGGGGCGGTGATTGCCCGCGGCGGGGGAGTGGGTGGAATGTCCACACGAAGCTTGGGATTCAATGTTACGGAGACATCACAGCACTCGCGCAGAACGTGGGAGAATGAGTCCTGAAATCCCACGCAAACCACTTTTTTCAGACCAAAGCGCAGTTTTTCCGCCAGAAGTGAGTAACAGCCATCCCCTGAAACAATTACGAAAGTTTCAACATGGGGCGTGTCGTAATACATGGCAAGAGCATCCAAAGAGAGCTGAATATCCGCAAGATTTTTCTGCCGTTGTTCGTAGTTAAAAGCCTTTGTGTGAGTTGCCTGAATGCCTAAGCTAGGCAATAAATTTTTGATTGAATCGTATTTTGCGTTGCTCCAATTGGCGTACGCAAAGGCGGCGATTATGTTCAGGTCGCTTTTGTCAACCTGTATGGACTTAACCTCGGCGGCTATGCGCCTAAAATCAATATCATAACGAAATCCCTCGCCGCCAACAAGGTTTTCCATGTCATAGAAAACCGCAGTGACGTTTTTTGGCATAATTACCTCTTTTTAAATATATTTATTTGTCCTCTTTTTCTTTAGTGAAGAAATAGAAGTAAAAAGAAACGAATCAAGTGGGGTTGTTTTTTTCCTCCTTTCTAGTGGGTGTTGCCATAGAATCAGTGCTTAAAATGCCGCATTCCGGTAAACACCATGGCGATGCCCGCCTCGTCGCATTTGGCAATGGAGTCTTTGTCGCGAATTGACCCGCCAGGTTGGATAATGGCGGTGATACCCGCTTTTTGGGCGGCAACGACACAGTCGTCAAAGGGGAAGAAGGCGTCGCTAGCTAAAATACTGCCCTTGGCGTTTTCCCCCGCGTATCGGATAGCAAGCTCCAACGCGGTGACACGGTTTGTCTGTCCCGGACCTATCCCCACAGTCCGGTTCCCCTTGGCAAGGACAATGCCGTTGGACTTCACGTGCTTGACCACTTTCCACCCAAAGAGCAGTTGAGAGATTTCCTCCGCCGTGGGTTTGCGCTTTGTCACGCACTCAAGAGCGGTTTCGTCAATCATATCCGTGTCCAACTCCTGCACAAGCAATCCTCCCGCAACGCGTTTCATGTCCCAAGCGCCTTTTGGGTTTTTCTCAGCAAGGGCAGGCAGAACAAGCAGACGGATATTGGGCTTTTTCGTCAGGACTTCCAGAGCGTCAGAGTCAAAAGCCGGAGCAATGATAATCTCCAAAAAGGTTTTGGCAAGCTCCTGGGCGGTAGCCAAATCCACAGCACGGTTAAGAGCGACAATGCCGCCGAAAATGCTCACGGGGTCGGCGTTGTAAGCGTTCATGTATGCGTCAAAAATGCTCTGTCCCTGTCCCACACCGCAGGGATTGGCGTGTTTTACCGCCACCGCTGTGGGCAAATCGGAGCCAAACTCCTTCAGGCAATCCAACACGCCGTTTGCGTCGTTGATGTTGTTGTAGCTAAGTTCCTTGCCGTGGAGCTGCTTCGCGGCGGGGAGAGTGTTGGGCAGTGCCATGGCTTCCCTATAGAATGCCGCACCCTGATGGGGATTTTCGCCGTAGCGCATACTTTGTACACGCTCATAAGGCAATGAGATGACCTCGGGCAAGGAGCAATCCTCCCGCTGTCCCCGCAGGTATTGATTGATGAGGCTGTCGTAGTGGGCGGTATGCTCAAAGACCTTGCCGCACAGGAGGAATTTTGTGGCGCGGCTGACCTCACCCTGAGCTTGAAGCTCCTCAAGGACAACAGCGTAGTCGGCGGGGTTGACGATAACCGCCACGTCCTGCCAGTTTTTCGCCGCCGCGCGGAGCATGGTTGGACCGCCGATGTCGATGTTCTCGATGCACTCCTCAAGGCTCACGCCCTCTTTTTGGATTGTCGCTGCGAACGGATAGAGGTTTACCGCCACAATGTCGATAGGTTCGATGCCAAGCTCGGCGATTCGCGCCATGTGGTCGGGGTTATCCCGCATGGCAAGGAGTCCGCCATGGACGGCGGGGTGGAGTGTCTTCACACGCCCGTCAAGGCATTCGGGGAAGCCCGTCACCTCACTGACCTCAACGCAGGGCAAATTAGCATCCGCTAAAGCCTTGTATGTTCCGCCGGTGGAAAGAATTTCAAACCCCAAATCTGTTAGGGCTTTCGCAAATTCCACCACGCCCGTTTTGTCAAATACGCTAAGTAATGCGCGCTTTTTCATTTTTGATACTCCTAGTAAAAGGTTTATTGGCGATGTTGAAAAACTAGATTTTGTTTTTATTATCGAGAGATTTTCAACAAGCCCTTATTAATCCTAGATATTATTTTGACAGCTCCGCGACAACCTGTGGCAAAATAATCCATTCTGCCTGCTCCATAACTCGCTTTTGCAGGATTTCAGGCGTGTCACCCTCCAACACCTCAACCGCCTTTTGCGCCAAAATCTCACCGCCATCAGGGATTTCGTTCACATAGTGGACACTCGCCCCAGTGATTTTCACACCGCGCTCCAAGGCGGCAATGTGGGGACGCAAACCGTACATACCCTCCCCGCAAAAAGCAGGAATCAGCGATGGGTGGATATTGATTATCCGCCCCGCGTATCTGTTCACCACACCCTCGCCCAAGATGGATAAGTAGCCCGCAAGGACGATCAAGTCCGGGGCAGTTTCCGCCAAGACCTCAAGGAGCCGCGCCTCCCACTGCGCCGTGCCGGCAAAATCCTTTTTGCTCACCACATAGGAGGGAATGCCGTGATTTTCCGCCCGCTTCAAAGCGTAAACGCCTGCGCGGCTTGCCACCACTGCGGTGATTTGCGCCTTGCCCAGGGTTCCCGCTTTTTCCGCATCCAAAAGCGCCTGTAGGTTCGAGCCGCCGCCGCTGACAAAAACTGTCACCCGCATATGTCAATCCCCTGCTCGCCGCTTGTTACCTCGCCGATGATATGGGCAGTTTCTCCCGCTGTGTTGATGACGGCGATGGCTTTGTCCGCATGGTTTTTGTCCACAGAAAGCACCAAGCCAATGCCCATATTGAAAGTGTTGAACATATCCCGTTCAGGTATTCCAGTGTTTTGCAATATACCGAATATGGGCATTTTAGGTAATGCAGACTTCTCGACACGAGCCCGTTTGCCCTCGGGGAGCATACGGGGGATGTTCTCATAAAAACCGCCGCCTGTAATGTGGGAAATTCCTGTAGGCGCGACTTCCTCAAAGAGTGCTAGCAGTGCCTTGACGTAAATTTTTGTGGGGGTCAGCAGTTCTTCTCCCAGTGTTTGTCCCAAGTCGTCAACATGGAGGGCAAGGCGTTCCGGGGTGATGTCCAACGCCTTGCGTATCAAGGAAAAACCGTTTGAATGTACCCCTGAGGATTGGACACCGATGAGGACGTCGCCCTCCCGGATTTTGGAGCAGTCGGTGATTTTGCTTTTATCCGCAAGTCCCACACAAAAACCGGCGAGGTCGTACTCGCCCGGTGAATAAAGCCCTGGCATCTCGGCAGTTTCGCCGCCGACTAAGGCGCAGCCTGCCTGTACACAGCCCTCGGCGACACCGCTGATAATTTTTTCCACAGTTTCGGGGATAGTCTTGGGGACAGCCAAATAATCCAGGAAAAACAAGGGCTTCGCTCCAGAGCAGGCGACGTCGTTGGCACACATGGCGACACAGTCAATGCCGATTGTATCGTGCTTGTTCATGGCGAAAGCGATTTTCAGTTTCGTGCCTACGCCATCTGTGCCGCTGACCAAAACAGGTTCGCTGATTCCTCGCAGGTTTGGCGCGAACATACCGCCAAAACCGCCGAATTTACCCAAAACTCCTGGAATTTCTGTGCGGACGATGTGGGATTTCATCAACTCCACGGCTTTGTAACCCGCAGTCACGTCCACTCCCGCGTCAGCATACGCCTTTGAGTAGCTTTCTTGCATACTTTCTCCTTTTTTTAGATTCGTAGGTTCTAGACGCTATGGGCTGTCTGAAAAATAAAATAACTTGTCTATTTTGGCTAAAACGGGTTGCAACATCGTTTAAACTCCTCGGTATACGAAAATATTCCTACAGTTTTCTCCGCTGTTTTGCTCCGCTTTACCTTAAAATGTCCGACGTTTTTAAATTTTCAGGCAATCCCTAGATTGCGGCAGCTTTAGACATACAAAATACTACCTAGCAACTAAAACTGTCCTCTAAGCACGTTTTCATCTAGCAACTTGGAAGACTGCGCCTTGCGGATTTCAAGGAGCTTTGCGCGGATTTCCTCGTCGGTGACCGCCAGGATTTGCGCCGCCAAAAAAGCCGCGTTTTTCGCGCCGTTAATCGCCACTGTGGCTACAGGGATTCCAGGAGGCATCTGCACTGTGGCAAGGAGCGCATCCAATCCGCCCAGTCCTACCGAGGATTTGACGGGGATACCAATAATGGGCAAAACGCTGTTTGCCGCCATGGCGCCAGCCAAGTGAGCCGCCATGCCCGCCGCCGCCATAATTACGCCAAAGCCATTGTCGTACGCCGTTCGTGCAAATTCCTCTGCCTCTTTTGGGTTGCGGTGAGCCGAAAGGACACGCGCCTCCCAGGGAATACCGAATTCATCAAGCGTTTTCAGGGCAGGGAGCAGGGTCGGCAGGTCGTTTTCGCTGCCCATAACCAGTGCCACTTTTTTCATGTATTTACCTCCGTCTTTAGTACTCCACAGCCGATTTTTTAAAAGCCGCGGGTACACAGTAAATATTATAGCATAAAATGACTGGAGTTGCAAATTGGCGTGAAGACGGACTGTGGACATATGGCACTTTATGTTTTATAAGATTACGTATGAAAGATAAAGAAGAACTCTTTGCGGTATTTTATACCAGGTTTAGCGCGCCGAAGTCGATGTTTTTATCGCAGCTTGGAGACTTTAGAGGCTGTACTAGACATTTTCGTCGAGGCGCTTACAACAAATTTGGCGAGTACAAACTCAAGTAACGCAGACCTACTCAGCATTGTCCCGGTAACGAGGATAAGCATTTGCACAATTATAAAGATTTGAGTTGCTCCATTTTTTGTCCATAACATAAATATTTACTTATTTGACGGCTTGACCTATGCCAATACCGTGCCTGTTTTCATTAATTCTTCTAAAGCCTCAATCGTAATGACCGCAAACAAATCATCGTATTCAGCGATGTTTTCGCAGATACTGATCAGTCGCGAGGGTGCTTCGGTGTCGAGGTTAATTTCACAGTATCGGCGCTTTGCCTTGCGTTTCAAACAGGATATGCTCAGTGGTGTTTCGGAGATATACGCCCAAGTTAAACCGATATTTTCTAATTTCTTCCATAACTCTTGACATTTTTATGCAATAATGCTAAAATATAGTATAATTTGTGGTAACGCACCACTAAAATGTAGAAAGAAGGAGTGCCCATGGAAAAATCAAATTAAAACCACCATTAAAGTCTAAAACGGCAATCAATGGAAATGCTATTGATTACTCTTCTTACACAGAACGCAAAATTATTATCACTATATCAAAACAAATAGGAGTCATTAAGATGAAAACTTTATTAACAAAAATGCAAAAGAGCGCAATAGCACTTTCCGTTGCTGTTTGCTTAGTTTTACAGCTTGCCGCCATATCGTTCACCGTGCAAGCGTCCACACCGGGTTATTTTAGCGAACTGGAAAAAGCCGCTATACGGGATGCTATATTGGATGCGATTGACAATATAGATAACCAATGCGACCTATCATCATTTAACTTGACGTTTGGGGATCTATCTTCGCCGAGTGACATCGAAGCTTATAATGCCTGTAAAGATGAGTTAAACTCAATATGGCTTGATGTATCCCATTCTTATCCGGAGCTTTTCTATTTTGAGGGTTGCGGTATTGCTACCGCATACTCCGGCATGGGTTCTACTTTGAAAGCTTCAATTCCTTACCTTGCGATGAAGTATTATGACTTGACCCCGCAAGAAATTGCGTCACAAAAACTTGAGTTTGAGCAAGCGTTGGCGTTGGCGTTAGCGGCATTGCCCCCAGTCACCTCAGAGTTAGATAAGGTCATTGCTGTTCATGAATACCTTGCTTACAATGTAAAGTATGACTTCCAAGCGTATATTAATGGCATTAACCAAGCTAGTTATGATAAATCAGTACACAATGTTTATGGTGCTTTGGTGAATAAATATGCGGTTTGCAGTGGTTTCGCTAAAGCGTTCCTGTTGATGATGCGGCAGTTGGAAGTTGACTGCAAGTATGTGTCGGGAAATAGAACAGGCTCCGGCTATGGCGGTTCTGCGGGTCATGCTTGGAATTTAGTTAAAGTTGATAATAATTGGTATCACGTGGATGTTTCTTCAGATGCCCAGTCATATAATAAAACATCTGGAACTTTTATCTCTGGACTATTAGGATGGGTAAAACATGACTACCTACTTCGCAGCGATGCCGCAATGACTACTCATACTTGGGACGCAGGAGAATATCCTGCTGCAACCGACACCACGTTTGATGGTATGTTCAACATAAATCCTCGTATTGATACAAGTCAGTTAATATATAATCCTGACAATGGTGAGTGGCTTTATGTGCGTTCGCCAATAGGAGATTATTTTGTTCCCGTGAGAACTAATCTTTATTCGCTTGATATTTCAACAAAACAGAGTACTCTAATAAAGGCGAATATGGCAACATGGAATAATGTTGGTCAGGTATATAGCGGAAGACAAACCTGTCTTGCCGAGTATAACGGTCAGCTTTACTATAACTCCATCAACGCAATTTACCGCATGGATTTTGACGGAAGTAATTGTGTTGAAGTGGTTTCGTATCCCTTATTTGAATTACCAAACGGCATTCGGGAATTTGAGATAATCAATCACATATTGAGGTACAAAATAAGCGGAACGGGTCAAGGTTCAGACGGAATATATGAGATTGACCTGCGCACTTATGTAAGCGAAATTACGCTTAACAAAACTTCAACGAGTATTGTTGTTGGCGCTACAGAAACATTGACGGCGACCGTTGAACCATCGACTGCTGTCAATCCTACATTAAGTTGGGCATCGAGCGACATAAACGTGGCAACTGTTGATTCCGATGGTGAAATTACGGCGATTGGCAACGGCGTTGCGACTATTACCGCAAGCTCCACTGACGGAACTGGAATAAGCGCAAGCTGTGAAGTGACAGTTTGGACGCCTGTTAGCGGCATTTTGCTTAATAAAACTTCTCTTCCTTTACAGGTTGGCGATACAGAAACATTAACAGCAGATATTACACCGTCAACCGCCACGAACAATGCTTTGAATTGGGTATCAAGCGATACAAATATCGCAACTGTAAATTCTAATGGACAAGTTGTTGCGGTTGGTACAGGCAACGCAACGATTACCGCAACCGCAACAGATGGAAGCGAGGTTAACGCCTCTTGCACCGTAATTGTAACTACACCTACTAATTTAACCACAATCATCTTCACAACTAGCGATCCGTCGGGGATACTTTCGCAAGCGGAGGTAACTGCACAGTTAGTAGCGGCAGGAATAACAAGTGCCGCCGAGCCGTTTATGGCAGGATTCGACAATACGGTAACAAGCATTGGTAGCAACGCTTTTAAAAACCGCACAGGTCTAAGCGGAATAACGCTCCCCAACAACCTAACCGCCATTGGAAGTGGCGCAT
>WRKY01000061.1 GCA_009777895.1 Oscillospiraceae bacterium | reverse complement strand
AGGAGGACTCCTACCCCGTGGATTACAGCGACACCGTTTCTTACGACGATCCCGATGCCCAATACTATGATCCGGATCTTCACCGTCCCCAGGACACCACGCCGCCGTCCACCACGGTCGCTACCACTAAAGCCCCCGCTCCTACCGCTCCTCCAACCACCACAAGGCGCAGCGGCGGAGTTCCCGCAGCGACATCCCGCTCCTCATCCGGCGGACCATTGGACGGCATACTCAGCGAAATCAGCGGAGGACGGCAGAGTGACGGTGATATCATCGGCGGTGCGGCAAAGACTCTCACGGATATGCTCGACCTCATACGCAACAACGGCTTGGGCGGTACGGAAAATACCACTGCTGCGCCAAAGGATGCGCCCAAAGCGGTGAACCTGAATTTGGCGCAGGCGCTGACAATCTACAGTGATGCCGTGACAAAGGCGTACGAGAAAAAGCCCCGCTACGACAAAAATAATCTTGTCCAGGTGCGCGAGTGGGAGTCCTCCAACCCCTTTTGGCATATCGGCGGCAACGCGGCTTTGGGCTTGATTCTTAACGATGAGTTGAAAAAAGACAGTCAGCAAGCCCCTATTTGGCCTGAACGCGGCGCTGTTGACAACAATTCCCTTTTCGGCATCAAGCTAACCAGTGACAACGTGGTAAACATGACACAGCCCATGCAGTCAGGGAACGTGATTGCCCTTGAATTCATCGTGGAGGATCCCAGTGTCCGCTTCCCTACAAGCTCCCCCAGTTTCAGCGTGGAGAACATCATAAGCCTGCTGACAAGCGCCGCCACATCGGTGACAGGCCGCAGTGTCAACGGCGGAATGAAGTGGTCGCGGGTACTTTGCGCGATCGACCGCTCCACAGAGCAGTTTGTCATCCTCCAACACGTCTACCTGCTATCGTTAACCGCCACAGGCAACGCCCAATGGCCCGAACCCTCCACTATTAATATGGATTTATATCAGGGCTATGAGCGTTTTGTCTACTAACTGGATGGACTTGTTGAAAATCTAGATTTTGTTTTTCAACATCGCCTGGATATTATAGTCGATTAACTTGAAAATCGGCTCAGGATTTGGGAGAATATTTTTCGTCTGGCAAGGAAAAAAGCGCAGGAATACTTTCGTATATACGAGCATTTTTGACGAAGTCAGATGGAAAATAGACCGCAAAGACCGCTTGATTTTTAAGTTAGGAGACTATAAAATTTTCTGAATCTAGAATCTAAGAAGGAGTACCCCATGCCCAACCAAAGCTATTGGCAAGACCCCACCATGATCGCCGAGAACAAAGAGGACGCCCGCAACATGGCGCTACCCTACGGCGGCATAGACAGCGCGTTAGAAAATGCCCCCTGCCCCGCGAAAATTTCACTGAACGGTCAGTGGAAGTTCTTTTGGCAGGCGGATTTGTCCGCGGGCTATCCGGACTGCACCGCTGAAGACTTTGACGACTCCCGTTGGGCTGATATGCCCGTGCCCTCTGTCTGGCACCTCAACGGCTACAGTTCCCCTGAATACCGAAATACCATGTATCCGGACGCGGTGGAAACCAACAAGAAAAAACTCCCACACATCAAGCCCGAATTCAACGAGGTGGGAATTTACCGCCGTACCTTTGAAGTCCCCGAAGACTTTGCAGGCAAGCGGATTTTTGCGGTTTTCGGTGGCGTAAAGGCGGGCTTTCACCTTTATGTTAACGGAGAGCGGGTGGGCTACTCCCAGGGGGCAATGCTCCCCGCAGAGTTCGAAATCACCAACTACATACGCCCGGGGGAGAACCAAATCACCGCCGAGGTCTACTGCTACACAGACGCCACCTACCTTGAGGATCAAGATATGTGGTACTTTGCGGGCATCTTCCGCGAGGTCTATATTTACGCTGAGGAGCAGTTGCGCATTCGCGATTTTTTTGCCGACACATCCTTGAAAAACAACTACAAGGACGGCACATTGAACCTCACCGTAAGCGTTGAAAATAAAGGAGAAACCGTCCCCTGCACCGTGGAAGCCCTGCTCATTGACGGCGGTGAGGAAAAGCAAATCGGCGTTTTGGAAATTGCCGCCGACGCCGGTAAAACCACTAAGGGCGTTTTGAAATACACCGAAAAGGATTGCCGCCCCTGGTCGGCGGAGTATCCCAATCTTTATGGTCTTGTGCTTGTCTTGCGCAAGGGAGATGAAATTATCAGCGTGAAAGCAATCAAAATTGGCTTCAGAAAGATTGAGATTGCGGGAAATATCCTCAAGTTCAACGGCAAACGCCTTGTGTTCCACGGAGTGAACCGCCACGATTTTGACCCCGACACGGGTTGGGCTGTACCCGATGAGCGCTACATGGAGGATCTTATCCTCATGAAACGCGCTAATGTCAACGCGATTCGCACCAGTCATTACCCCAACCGGGAACTGCTGTATGACCTGTGCGATGAACTGGGGTTTTACGTCATGGACGAGGCGGACGTGGAGAGCCACGGTCTGCGTTCAAAAGTGCCTGGGGATATGCCCGAGTTCATTGAAGCCACTGCCGACAGGGGCAGACGAATGGTAGTGCGTGACCGTAGCCATGCCTGCGTCGTCGTATGGTCGTTGGGCAACGAGGCAGGCGGCACGGCGAAGTCCTTTTGGGCGGAGCGTGAAGCCATGTTGGAGCATGACAGTTCCCGCCCCATCCACTATGAGGGGGCGACGGATTTGGCGGTGACGGAGTTCATCTCGCGGATGTACCCCTTGCGCAAGGTTGTTGAAAATTTGCGCAACAAGCGCGCATTCAAGCCCGGACCTTTCCAGACTATCGCCAACTGGGTTGCTGCTGACGAAAAAGGCGTAAGTGCCACAGATTTCGCCACAAAGCCTGTTGTTTACTGTGAATTCGCCCACTGCATGGAGAACTCTCTGGGCAACTTCAAGGAGTATTGCGACGACTTCTATACATACGACCATATGTGCGGCGGATTTATTTGGGACTGGGTAGACCAGGCAATCCGCGTGAAAAAAGGCGGACAGACCCGCTACCTTTACGGCGGCGATTTCGGTGAGCGCAAGCACGACAGCTACTTCTGTGCCAATGGTGTAATCGCCGCTGACCGCTCCGTCCACCCCGCCTATTACGAAGTCAAAAAGGTATATGCCTTTGAGCAGGCGCAATATGTGGGCAAGGGCAAGGTAAAGCTTATCAACCGCAATTTGTTCACCAACATCGAGGATAAATACGATTTGCTCTGGGAAATTTCCGCAAACGGCGAGAGCGTTCAGTCCGGTATACTGGAAAACGTGTCTGTGCCGCCTCTTTCCGAGGAAAACGTCGCCGTACCGTACGACCGCGCCAAATTCCCCAATGGGCAGGAGATTATTCTTACCATCAGCTTTGTGACAAAACACGACAACCCCTGGGCAAAAAAGGGCTATGAGCAAAGCTGGGAACAGTTCATACTGGAGGAAGCGGCGGCGAAAAGCCCAACAGCACACGGCGGGGCGATTAGAGTCAAGCAACACGGGAAAATCCTTGAGGTTTTCGGCGTAGATTTTTCTGCAAGCTTCAACGAGAACGGCGAGCTTGCCTCTCTGAAATACTACGATGAGGAGTTTCTCGCCGCCCCTCTGCGCCCCAATTTTTACCGCCCCCTCACAGACAACGACAGGGGTTTCACCACTCACATTGCTTGGATGCGTCCATTTAACCCGTTCTATCTCTGGAAGTTTGCAACAAAGCTTGGGCGTGTGAAAAAGGCTTCCGTGGAACGTCGCAACGACTGCGTTGTGGTGCGCACGCGGTGGTTCGTCCCCTTTGCGCGGGGAGTTGAGCTTTGCTGCACTTTCCGGGAGGACGGCAACGTCCACCTAACATATACGGCGCAGGGAATGCTCCCCAATCTTCCTATGGTAGGTCTGCGCATGGGGCTTGTTTCCTCCTTGAAACAGGCAAAATGGTACGGCAAAGGTCCTCACGAAACCTATTTTGACCGCCGCCGCGGAGGAAAAATCGCCACGCACGAGATGCCCGTTGAAGAACTCCACCATCCCTATATGCGCCCTCAGGAAAACGGACAGCGGGAGCAGACCCGAAAGCTGAACCTCACCAACAAAGACGGCGCAGGGCTGTGTTTCAGTGCCAAGGGCAGTACATTCGCTTGGGGGGCGAGTTTCTATTCCCCCGAGCAGTTGGACGAAAAAGAACATGAGTATGAGCTTGCGCGAGAGGACAAAATCACACTGACCCTCAACGGCGCGATGCAGGGTGTGGGCGGTGATTTGCCCGGAAATCTGACCCTCCACAAGCAGTATAAGCTCAAGCCCTTCACCCCATACGGCTTTGACCTGACCATAGAACGAGCGTAATCATGGGACAGACATTCAGCGCGTCGGTTAAGGCGCAGATTTGCGCTCAAAAACTCCATAACTGCTGCGGGGCGAGTCTGCTTTACGGTATGTTGCTTTTTGGGCGCAGGTTCTCCCAGACGAGGATTGAAATCACTACAGAGAGCGATGAAACGGCGGCTCTCGCTGTTGAGCTGTGTAAGAGATACCTTAGTTTGAACGCTGAACTGCAGCGTCATGGCAAGCTGAAAAAGCGCGTCGTCCTCGCGGGGGAAGCCGCCCAATTGGCGTTGGAGTATTACGGCTCTCAACAGCAGCGAGGCAGGCGGATTAACTATGCGGTTTTCGACAACTGTCAGGATTACGAGGAGCTGTGCAGCTGCTACAGAGCCTTTCTGGCGGGAGCGTTCCTGATTTGCGGCAGTGTTGCCGAACCGACGCGGCAATATCACATGGAGTTTGCGGTACCATTTCAGAAGTTGGCGCAATCCCTTGCCCGCTTTCTGGAAGAGGTAGGATTTGCTCCAAAGACTATGAAGCGCGGTGAACACAACAATCTCCACGTGCTTTATTTTAAGGACAACGAGCGGGTCGCTGACCTGCTGACTCTCATGGGGGCGAACGCGGCGTCCTTGGAGTTATCACAGATTGCTATCGAGAAGAATCTGCGCAACAAGGCGAACCGCCAGACCAATTCGGACACAGCAAACCTGAACCGCATTACCACAGCGGCGGCGCGACAGCTGAACGCAATCCGCAAGTTGGAGGTCACGGGGAAGCTGTCTGAGCTTTCTCCCGCTCTGCGCGCCGCGGCGGAGCTGCGCATTGTCTACCCTCAGGAGTCCTTGACAGAGCTTGTAATGCTTTCTGGGGACGTGACGCGCTCGTCCCTCTATTCGCGGCTTAAAAAGTTGGAGGAGATGGTTTAAGGGGATCATCTGACAGTTTTTGTTGCACACCGCGCAATGCCGTTTCGTCATTATCACAAAGAAATCGCTATATTTAGACCTGATTTGTAAAAATAGTAGAAATTTTGCGCTAGATATTGCTTTTTTTGCAGAAAAGCGTTATACTATGCACAGTATTCTATGGCAAACCCAAATAAATTAGTGGCGCGAGGCAAAAATAATTTTCAAACCTGCCTAGTGTTACCTCTGTTGCCGGAGATTTTTTTCTTTGGTGATGTTTGGTGTTAAATTACCAGACAGGGCAAGGAGGGGGTGTGCCGACGAAAAGGGCTAAATATGCTGGGCAAGTTAATGCACGTAAAGATCACCCGCCCAATGAACACCTACTCACATCAACTGGGTAGGGCTTATGGCGTGAACTACGCGGACCTTGAGGGTAAGCGTGGTATTAAGGGAGGTGTCTGCGGGGCATATGTGGTGGGTGTTGACCGCCCTCTTCGCACATTTGACGGGAGAGTAATCGCCCTTCTCCGCCGCGCCGACGGCTCGTCGGTGTTTGTTCTTGCCCACGCCTCACAGCAACTGATTGAAACGGAAATTCGCGCTATACTGGATATGTACGAGAGTAAAGCGCCCTATACCCTTGACTGCAAGTACGAATGCTCGTGCGGAGCGGTGGCGTTTCACACTATGGATGACGTGACTAAGTTCCTGCTAATTAAGAACAAGCGCAGTCTGCACTGGTCATTCCCCAAGGGACATATGGAGGCAGGAGAGCGTCCCGAGGATACTGCCGTACGTGAGGTGCGGGAGGAAACGGGGGTGGAGATTGAAATTGTGCCGGGGTTTTGCGAAACGAATACCTATGACATTCAAGTGTGGATACAGAAGAAAGTGGTATTTTTCCTCGCACAGGCGAAGACAATTGACATCACCAAGCAAGCTGAGGAGATTGATGCGTGCTCTTGGCTGACTTTCGACGATGCCATATCCCATCTCCACTTCGACAAGGACAAGCGCATTTTACGCGGGGCAAAGCAGTTTTTGAGGCAAAAAGGGCTGACAAAGTTCTAGAGTCCAACGCTCCCCTTAAAAAAGCAGTTGAAAAACGGGCGGGATAGCCGCCCCTGCATGAGGATTGAAAATGACAACAATCGGCATTGACCCGGGGTATGCGCGGGTTGGATACGGCGTTGTGGATTACGCCAACAATCGCTTTCGCGTACTGGAATACGGGGTCATCAGCACAAAGGCGCAAACCCCGTTTCCGCAGCGCTTGGAGGAGATTTACACTGGCTTGTGCGGACTTTTCGTCAAGTATAGCCCCCATGGTTTCGCCATAGAAAAACTGTTTTTCAACACCAACGCCAAGACGGCAATCGACGTCGCCCAGGCTCGCGGGGTGTTGGTTTTGGCGGCGCAAAAATATGGTATGCAGGTAGCGGAATACACTCCGCTGCAAATAAAACAGAGTGTATGCGGCTATGGACGCGCGGAAAAAATGCAGATGCAGGAGATGACCCGCTTGCTTCTGAATTTGCCCTCCATCCCGAAACCCGACGATGCCGCCGACGCACTGGCGTGTGCGGTTTGCCATTGTCATACCACGGGATGCAAAAAGCTGTGAATTTCAACACGTTGCGCAAGAGGTTTTGATGGCTATGTCAACGGGGACTTATGGTCGATTAACTTGAAAACAGACCGCAAAGACGAGTTGATTTTCAAGTTAGGCGACTATAAGGATCAGGTATAGTATCCTCAGCGGCGGCAACGGCAGGGCAGCGCCTCAAAGCAGAGTCTAATGCAATGGTTGTGTCGCCCATTTAGCCTCAGCCCGCCGTTTTCGCCTACGCACAGGCAGTGACGGCGGCAGTTTGCCCTGAAACCCGCAGGAGCATTTGCCGCACTGAGGGTGTAGCACCCCGGGCATACGTTGTGAAAACAGGCAAAACCCCGCTCGTCAGAAACGGCGCAAATGGTTCCGTTCCGGCTCTCCAATGTCAGGGTACAGCCCGCTAGGGGGTTACCGCAAAAGTCTGTACACTGAACGCAAACGCGCTGCCGCGCCAACTCGTGCCAAACCGCCTGCGTCCTCCAATGTCCGCCGCAGTTACAGCTATTTCTGAAACGATTACACATAGCCCATCTTCCTTCTTTTGTTGAGTTCACAGCGCGTCCTTGCTTGTCCACGTCTGTGGTATAGACTATGCTTGTGCTAAGTGCGCGGTTACTTGTTTACTTTATAGTCGCCTGACTTGAAAATCGGCTTAGGATTTCCGAGGACATTTTCCGTTTTTTACGCCTTTGATCAGCAGATAGCCCGCAGGTATGAATTCACAGGGCATGGCGATTGCGGCAATCATTTCAACAGTGGATACAAATGAAGGGATGAAGACGTATGCCGCAAACCAAAGAAGATGAACAAAAGCGGCCACCGCTAAGAGCCATCCGACCCATTTGTGAATGAAGTCTGATTTGAATATCAGCAAGACAAGCGGGAACAGCCACAACCCCCAAAACAGCTCGCCCGCCATTTCTATTGATGCTCGAAGCTTAAAAAGGCAGGCGGCGTCCTCGACAGTTGCATTGAGGGCAAAGATTTCAAGCGATTTGCCGGCAAGAACAATTGCGGTACCGGCGATTACAAGCGACATCATTATCGTTGTAAGTTTGTTGTCGACAGACTTGAACAGCTTGCGGAGAAAACCTGCTAGCAAGATAAATATACCGTAGCCGATAATAAATGCCAAAATGCCGAAGATGAACAGTCCCATATTAGAATTGATATTGCTGATGGTCGCCGCCGCGTCGTCCGCAATCAAAAGTTTTGCGTCTGCCACCATATACGAGAGCATTCCAAAAATACCAAATATAAACCAAAAAAGTCCCGCAAGGCGTGCATATTTTTTGTTTTCATTAAGCATTTTTATTTTCCTCCTTTTTTATATACTCGAACACTTCACCAATTGGCACGCCAAAGACATCCGCAATCCGGAATGCCAATTCCAATGACGGCGTGTATTTATATGCCTCCAACGCCATGATAGTCTGCCGTGACGCACCGGCCTTCTCCGCCAATTCAAGCTGCGTCATTTCATTTGCGAAAAAGCGAAGCGTTCGTATTTTGTTTGTGATTATTATTTTTTTATCCGCCGGTTTTTTAGACATTTCACACTCCCCTCTCATGATAATAGATGTTTTGGCAACCCCCAATCAACATACCTCCAATAGTAGCCCCAAGCATGATATGCACAGCCGCAACGATAGACATTGCGCAGGCAAGCGCGATGAGGGCGGCAATCAAACCCATACCGACAAAGGTATGCTCGATGTGAGTTGATTTCCGCTCAATCAATTTGTCCCGCTCGTCCTCAACCATAGAAGACTTTACAATCCTCTCAACCTCCTTATCGTCACAGTCATTTTCTTTTACCGCGATGCCGATAGCAAACGCAATGTGGAACAGGACCATAATGACGATCATCGCGGTGACGCCTATTCCTATGAAGATGAGCATGGCGACCGCCCACGCTTTAACGTCGTCCGGCGCGGGAGCGCGGTCTCCGAGCGCATAGATGATATAGATCACCGCCAAGAGGATTCCTGTCGCCATGCTGACGACTGTTTTCTTGCTGTTGTAAGACATTATTTATAGCCCCTTTCAAATATGATGTACGCTTTGATAACCATATTGTATCATATATTATTCTATATGTCAAGTATTTTATACCTGATGAAAAAATTTTTTTCGTCAGGTTGCTCCGCATTGCTCTTGTGAGGTGCAATAGTATAAAATTAGAATAGTATAGTCGCCTAACATGAAAATCGGCTAGTCTTTGCGGTGCGTTTTCCATCTGACTTCGTCAAAAATGCTCGCAATACGAAAGTATTCCTGCGCTTTTTTCCTTGTCAGACGAAAAATATTCCCGCAAATTCTGAGCCGATTTTCAAGTTAATCGACTATAATAAGAAACTGCTATTCTCTTCCTCCTCAATTTCGTACGCAGTTGAGGGGCACGCCAAACGCATGAGTTAAAAAATTGTGAACAGGAGTGAAAAGTGGCATAATGTGTCCCGAAAGGGGCTGTGAGAGTTGGAGGAAATTCTTAATTATCTTGAAATGGTGAGTGATATGCGTCAGGAAAAGAAAATCGTGAAGAAAATCCGAAAGAAACGTGCCGATTATGTGCTAGCGCTGAAAAGAAATCAGGTAAATCTGCACGAGGATGTGAATCTATTTTTTGACGAGCCTGAGTTTTTAAGTGGCTGCGCATATCATAAAAGCGTAGAAAAAGCCCGCGGCGGCACGGAAATCCGCGAATATTGGCAGACGGATAATATTGCATGGCTGCCGCAAAAGAAAGACTGGACGGGTCTCAAAACTACCGCCATGA
>WRKY01000060.1 GCA_009777895.1 Oscillospiraceae bacterium | reverse complement strand
GCTTGTATAGACCAGTTGACCCGCTTGGTTTTTCAGCTCCTCGTCCTCGTTCATGGGGACTAAAAAGAGCATATTGAGCAACAGCGGCGCGGTGACGATAATCGCCAAAATCGCCGTGAGCAATCCCATTTTGCGGACTTTTTCCACTGCCGAATCGCTCTTATAGGGGAACATATCCCGCAGCTGCTGCTTGAAGCCCTTGCGTTCAAAAGGCTCATCAAAAAGTTCCGCCAGTTCATCGTCGCTGTAGCCCGAGTGCGTGCCTGCCCGCGCTTTTATCTCGCTGTCGTCAAACAAATCAAGCAGACTGCCCACAACGCCCTCAACGCTGTCGTCCTGGGGCTTGTCCTCGTGGCTCTGCTCAAATTCTTTGCTTGTCTCAGGCTTCTCTTGAGGGACTTGGGTTCCGGGAGCCTCAGGCGCTACACCCTTTTCATCCTCGTCATCAGCCTGATAAAGTACCTGTATATCCTCGGCGTTGTAGGTGTTCTGGGGCTGACCTTGAGGGAAAAACGGTGCCGCCGCGCCATAGCCATAGGGCATCATCATGGGCATTTGGGGCATCTGTCCCATGGGGGGCGCAGGAGGCATCTGGGGCATTTGCCCCGGATAGCCCTGATTTTGCCCGTCCTGATAGACGATCTGCATCCCCGCCTGACGCTCATAGCTATTCAAGGGCATTTGCCCTTCATAGCCCATCATCTGTTGGGGCAGACCCGTCATCATCCCCATGCCGTAAGGGGGCATATACATGGGGACGGGGATGAACATGGGATAGGGTTGAGGGTTTTCTCCCTCACCGCCTCCTTGGGGCGGTACGCCGTAGCCATAGGGGAAATAGTATGGCATTTGCGGCACAGGAGTATCCTGAACTTTTTTCTCATCAGACACGATTTTTTTCTCCTTGCGTTATGGATAATAAATGGGAAAACAGTTGAAACAAAGCGGTGTTTTCGGTGATTAGGCGGTTGCGTTGCCGTGAGCCCTTGGGGAATTCCAGGCAGTAGGTTTTTGTACCGCTTTGGGAGTCGATTGCAACAAAGGCACGCAGGTCATTTTCCCCGTCGGCGTTACCCGTTGCGGCGATGCTGTATTCGGAAGCAAAGATTCGGCGGGCATTTTGCGCCATGACCTTTGCACATTCCTCGCTTACCGCGCCGTGGGTTTCTAAAATCTCCCTGGGGACTTTCAGCAAAGCCGCCTTTACCTCGTCACAATAGGCGACGACAGAACCTCGCAGAACTTTGCTCGCTCCCTGACAGTCGGTGAGCCTTTTGGCAATGCCGCCGCCCGTGATGCTCTCGGCTGTACACACTGTCTGGGCGTTTTTCGTTAGCGCGTCAACTAAAACTGCCTCGATACTGGGTACATCAACGCCGTAAATAAATGGAGCAAGGCGGGTTTTGATCTCTTTCAGCACGGGGACCATGAGCGCTTCCGCATCTTTGGCGGTTTTTCCTTTCGCTGTGACCCGCAGAAACGACTCGCCGTTTTTGGCATATGGCGCGACGCTAGGATTTTCTCCCTCCAGTAGCGGCTCAACCAATTCCGCCATGGCACTCTCGCCTATACCCATTGTCCGTACCTCATGGGAAATCACCGCACCGTCCGCCCAATTGCTAAGGAATTCCCTCAGGCTGTGGCGGTAGATGGTTTCCAACTCACTGGGAGGACCAGGGAGCATTACAGCACATTTCCCCTGCGTCAGAAGAGCGATGGCGGGAGCTGTGCCATTGGGATTCTGGAACCAGTAGGCAAGGTTTTTTTCGGGGGATGTGAGTTTTCCATCCCTGTAAAGCACCGCACCTCGGGGCAAAAACGCCTGTTTTGCGTTGGTGTTGGGCATTACACAGCCTTGGGCGCGGAAAAAAACGCGCATTTTTTCCAGTAGCTCGGCGCATTCCTCAAGCTCAAAGCCCAAGGCGTCACAGATGGTTTCACGGGTGATGTCGTCGGCGGTGGGACCTAATCCCCCCGTGAGGAAAACAAAATCCGCCCGGCTGTGTGCCTCAAGGAACGCTTGACGCAGACGGTGGGGGTTGTCCCCGACAACACTTTGGCGGTGTACACAAAATCCCAATGCTGCCAGTTCCTGGGACAAAAATCTAGCATTGGTGTTTAATATGTCCCCCAACAGCAACTCGCTGCCTACACAAAGCAGTTCTGCAATCAAATTTTTCGCTCCTTAGCCACAGATATTCCTATTATACCTATATTAGCGCTATAATGCAATAGCTTTTGATAAATGTTTACAAATAGGTAAAAAAGGACTTGTAATTTTGGGGCAAGAGGTTCAACTTCCTGCCAAAAGCTCCGCCAACGCCGTCCCCAACATCCGTGCGGTATACGCCGCCTCGTCTAGAGTGTTGGCGTCCGAGCCAATTTCAATGAGCAGATTGTTTTTGCCCAAATTCATGTTATATCTGCGGGAACAGAAAAACACTGCGCGAGTCAGCTGGGGGTACCTGTCCTCCAACGCCTTTTGCAGGTGGAGGGCAAATGTCAAATTTCCCCGCCAATTGGGAAAGTTTGTGATTCCCCCCTCCTCAACGCCAGTGATAATCATAATCTGCGCCGCCTTTTTTCCTTCGATTTTCGCGACAGGCTTTTGACGTGTATTGCCATTGTGGATGGCATCTCTGTGGATGTCCAATACAACCTGAATGTCAGGATTTTCCGCAAGATGCTTCTCAACGGTCGCCCGCGAGCGGTTGTAAGAACCGTTGTAAGTGCTGTCATGAATAGTGGTGTCGTGGATAACCCGATAGCCTGCAGCCTCCAAAATTCCCGCAAGCTCCCGCCCAATGCGCACTATGTTTTTCCCGCTATCCTTGGTGCGCACACTATCCGAAGCGGTATAAAAATCCCGCTCAAAAAGGTTATAGCTCTCGGTGGTGTGTGTATGAAAGATCAGAATAGCAGGCTTTTTCCCGATGTCCAACGGCTTTTCGAGTTCTTTTTTTATGTCCACACTCGCCGTTTTTGTTGTGTTGCGAACCCGCACATTCTGGTATGTATCCGTCGCGCCGCTTTTGGCGTAGTTGAACTCGCGGATATTTCCGGCTTTCTTGCCCTTATCCGCCGCCTGGGACTTGGCAGCAAGAGCGGCGATGTCGGCGGGAGTGGCGGTTATGTCAGACGCCTTTTTGCTCACCGCGCTTTCGGTGGTCTTGGGCGCCTCCCCCGCCGTTGGATGACTCTGGGTGATTTGCTCCGTGGGTTCAGTGGTATCGGGCACCGTCGTCGCGGCGCTCTTTGGGGCGTTTGGTGCCTGTGGCGAAGAGGTTAATTCGCTCTGGAAAAGCAGTTCAAGGGCTCCATCCGGAGCCGCCATAGCCGCTCCCAAAACCGCCGCCCCTTTGCCGCCCCAAAACAGGAGCAGTGCGGGCAACAGCAACATCAACACGGTGGTTAAGGGGCGACTTTTCTTTTTCACTGCGGACTACCTCTGAAAAAACTATGGCGATGTTGAAAAATGAAAGATGGTTTTTCAACAAGCCCATTATAGGTAAATCTATGTTTTCAAAGGCGGGGAATATTACTGGTACCAGGATTCAGTTTTTGGAAATTCGAGCCTCAAGCCTGAAACCCTAACGTCCGAAACGTCCGAAAATTACAGCCTGATATCCGCGCAAAACAACCGTATCCCCTTCACGCTCCAAGTTTTTTTCACTGTTGAGCAGCACCTCGCCGTAGCCCCCGGGGATTTTGTAGTTTTGAGGCTCTTTGCTGAAAGAGATCAGCACCAACGCGCTTTTTTCACCCAAATTGCGGGTGTAGGCGTAAATTGTTTTGCTGCGGGGACACAAATCCACATAATCACCGTCGCGGAAAACGGGCAGTGACTGGCGCAAAGTAATCGCCGAACGGTAAAAATTCAGCAGACTGTCAGGGTCGTTTTCCTGTGCCGCCACGTTGACGGCGGTATAGTTGGGGTTGATTGTGAACCACGGCTCGTCACCGGTTGTGAATCCCGCGTTGGGCGATGCGTCCCATTGCACAGGGGTGCGGGCGTTGTCACGGGCGGCGTATTTCGCCCGCTCCATGGTGCTTTTGTGGCTGAAGCCCAATTTGCGGAACAGGCGGTATGTGTTCTGAGTGGCGATGTCGGGGTACTGCTCCAACTCTGGCAGACGAATGTTGGTCATGCCGATTTCTTGTCCCTGATAGACAAAGGGCGTACCCTGTTGAAAGAGATATGCCGCCGCCAACGCCTTGCCGCTAGCAACGCGCAGCTCCTCGCTGTCCTCACAGCCAAAGCGGCTGATGACCCGCGGTTGGTCGTGATTTTCCAAATACAGAGTGTTCCACGCCCGTCCCCGCAGTTTTTTCTGCCATGTACCAAAGACTTTTTTCAGCTTGCGCAGTGAGAATTTCGTCTTTACCCACGCGATGACAATGCAATCCGCCGCCATGTGCTGAAAGTGGAACATCATGTCCAGAACGGGGTTTTCGCCGATGAATTTTAACGCCGTTTCCGGGGTCATCCCCGGAGCTTCCCCCACGGTGACAGCGTCATATTCCTCCAATACCTCCCGGTACTCACGCAGATATTTCATCAGATTCGGTCCCTGTGAAAAATGCTCCATGCCCCGCCCTACAGGCATCAACGGGAAGCCGTTGGGCAAACCCTGCCGCTTGCTGATGTAGGTAATTACGTCCTCGCGGAAACCATCCACGCCCATGTCTAGCCAAAAACGCTGAACCTTTTTCAATTCCTCACGCAGCTGCGGATTGTCGTGATTCAGGTCAGGCTGCTCCACGCAAAACAGGTGTAAATACCACGCCTTTGCTTTGTCCACATACTCCCAACCGGGTCCCGGGAACGTCGCTGTCCAATTGTTTGGCGGTTTTTTGTTACCCCTTTTGCCCTCCCGCCAAATGTACCAGTCACGCTTCGGGCTGTTGGCATCCATGCTCTCCAAAAACCACTTATGTTGGTCACTGGTGTGGTTGAGGACGAGATCTACAATCACCTTCATGCCCAAAGCGTGAGCCTTGTCAAGCATCTCCTTGAACTGTTCCAGAGTGCCGTATTCGGGGGCAATGTCGCAGTAGTCGGCAACATCGTAGCCATAGTCATTTTGAGGGGACGGATAAAGCGGCGAGAACCAGATTGCGTTACAGCCAAGGGAACGGATGTACTCCAATTTATCAATAATTCCCGTGAGGTCGCCGATGCCGTCGCCGTTGCCATCCTTGAATGAGCGAGGCCAGATTTGATAGAATACGAGATCCTTGTACCAAGAGTTGCCGTGTTTTTTGGGGATTTTAGTGTCCATGATTTTCCTCCGTGGTAGTTTGGGTTGTTATATCGAGTATATTATAGCATAATTTATGAATTTTGTCACTTTTCATGCAGTATCCCGAAAAAATGACAATAAAGAGGACGGAAAAATAATTTCTAGTTAAGATATATAGATAAGGTTTCGGCATTGTCGAAAGATTTTTATGTAAAAAGGCTTGCAATTTTACATAATATGTGGTAGACTTAGTACATCAGTCAAAACGCGATTCACTTTAACGGTATCTGCAGGGAAATTTGCCAACAGCATCCTGGGTCAGAGGAGGCAAGGGCGAGTTCGAGCAGAGAAAGAGGCAGTATCGCGCAAGAAAACACTAAACGGGTTTTTCGCCAAACCCAATTAACTAAAGGAGAATCACTATGTTCTTACGTATTCTACACAAATCGCGTTTGCCCGCCAAACGAATGTTAAGCTGCGTACTATCGCTGCTTATGCTGCTTTCGGCAGCAACTGTTGCCGTTCCTTTGCTAAAGATTCCGGCAAAAGCGGCTCCGTACAACCAAACGGTGGACGGAATTAAAGAGGCTCTTGATAACGGCGATGAGGTTCGTGCCCTTCAACTTTTTTATGAATATAACAAAGATGATGAACGATTTTCAGGCGTTGAAAGTCAGAGACAAAAAGGAAGTATCACACCTAATAGCACCGCAGATAATGTTCAAGTTCGCGATCAGATTTCACCGCCATATACGGATTGGAATGCCGGTGCCTCTTTGAATTTGCTGCAAAGAGAAATGGGTCTTACAGGTGACTATCAGTTTCTGAACGATTCCAACATGACCATCACAAATCCTACTCTTGGCATTAGTCCTGCTGACGCTACTATCGTCACGATGAATTTAGACGCTCCCGCTGCTATCGGCAGTTTAGGAGGGTCATGGGGAGGTACTCCAGGCAGATGGAATCCCGCAAATCCATGGGTCGCCGGAACATTTGATGGTCCTGCGCCATATGGACGCAGACCTACAACATACAATTCGAATAGTGGTTGGTCTAACAATCCAGGCGACCCCTATTGTCTGTACTTATATGGTATAACTGGAGAACACGAGTACGCATGGGGACCGCAGCCAGGCAACCTTGCTGTTCACGATGTTGCACGCTTTGCTTTAAGACCGGCGAGAGGGCAAAATTCAGGCACTGAACCGAATAGTGCTAACTCCCGAGATAACCCGGCGGCTGACCCGCTTGTTGCCAAGACACGCAATCTGTTTACCGCGCTGAAAGAGTATGATTCCATTGACGACATACCATATGTGGATTCATCCGCGCCGGCAACGAGTCTGATACCCCTCAAAACCGAGGTCAGGTTTACATACTATATGAGCCACTCTGATAAAGCAGTTGCGGATCAATCGACAGGTGACGATGGCTATTGGTTCGCTTTCTTCTGGAACTACCTGACTGGTATGGATGCTCCAATAAACAGTGAACTCAGGGCGACAAAAAGGGTTGTTGACGCTCTCAACAACGCGAAAAATGACCCCCTCTTCGGCGACAACGCAACACCCGCCTATATTGCCGCGGCGTTTGGCTTAAACGAGTCTAATTTGCCAGCCACCGATTCAATGAGCGGTTCATACTCCGCCGCCTATGATACATTCCGCTATAATACCGCCAACTCAATGCTCAGGTCGAGCACAATTGACGGCGTGGAAACTCTTGCGGAAGCTTATGATATTTTCGACCACTTCTTTGCCAAGGAAGTCATCCACGGCGAGGATACCCCCGACCCCTCTGACGATGTTACGCGCCACCGTAATATCATCCTTAAGGGCGTGGACGCACACCGCATTGCCATGCAGTTAAACTCTAACGCTGATCCTAATGGCGGTTCTGCCCGCGGTGAGAACTACTACGGTAATCCCAATGAGTTTTTGGGCAACTCCAAATTCCCGTTCGGTATCATGAACGCCGAGGGTGTCAAGGAGTTCTACAACGAGGGCGAATACTTCACACAGGAACAAGCCGAGGCTCTCTCCTTGGCAATCCGCGGAAGTCTTAACGCCCAATCAGGCTCAGGGAAATATGAAAACATTATGACATATGGAAGTCAGCCGTATGTCGACGACGCGTCAACGTTGGCGGCAATGCTTGGCTTGCGTAATTTCGGGTATGAAGCCGCCTTGGGCATGATGGTTTGGCAGGGAATAGATCCTCATGACGAGCATTTCATTCTCGACTCCGTCGACCCGTCTTCACCTTGGTGGTTCTGGACAGGTTTAAGTGATTGGTACGTCAATAATTCCTTTAGCAACTACGGCAGACTGCACTCCTACCCTTACGCGGCAGAGCCTGGCGGCGTGAGTTATCTTGACCACATCGTTGAGCAAGCCAATAGTGCTAACGTTATGCCGCGCTATAAGGAGATGAGCATTGAGGCGTTTGTTGTTTGGGTCAAGAACATCCAAATGGTAATTGACGTGTGGCTGACCGCCGCTCTGGTCTTTGATCCTATTATGGAATTTGTTGAACAACAGTGGATGAATCCTCCCAACTACCACAAGGGTGTGTCCGTTGACATGACCCAAGACTCTGACGGCAACTGGATTTATGACGACCTTTCAGGCACGTACTGGAATACCGGTGTTTTCGTCCACGGTATGGATCCATGGCAGTTCATAGACCTTTATAACGTCGGCGGTCTTGACCCGGAAGAGTTTGAAGATGAATTGAAAATGGCATTGCAGGCGATTTATCAAAACCGTGATGATGATAATATGCCTTTCTCCACAATCCAAATCATGAACCTCGTCTCCATCGCGCGAAACTATAACACCATGCTCGATTTCTTCGATGATGAGTCGGTGCTTAAGGGATTGTTGGGTGAATTTGATGTCTACGAGTATGATTCCTTTGGTGACCCTGTTCTCGACGGATCCGGCGACCCCGTTGTACTTGACACCTTGGACTATTATGAAGAATTCAAGAAAATTTGGAACGCGTTGACGGATGAATATTCCTATCGCGGCGAGCTGTTCTTTAAGCTCACTGACGGCTTGGTTGGCGGCGTGATTGAAGAGTTGGTCGTTACAGGCAAAACAGGACGCATGGGCTATGAGCCGGCTTGGTACGCCGAGCGTAACTGGTTCGAGGGTAATATGCCGCCGATGCCCGGACGTGTCTTACAGCTTCAGTCAGGTCTTACTGTCAACGAGCTTGCTAGCTTGTTCAGGCAATACACTCACCGCTATGAGGCATATGAACTTGAGGCACAGCGCGTTAAAGATGAAATGAGCAAGTTTGAGATGCCGGATCACTGGTGGTCTGAAATTTACGAAGTACAAACACCTCGGCAGGTTTCAGACGACAGCACCCGCAGTCCCTCTAGCCTTGTAATGAGCAACGACTGGGGAGAGATTGTTGCGCGGACATACCGCGACGACTTTGGCTACGCCTTAGCGAAACGCCTGCAAAACAGCGTAAACGCGGCTATGAACGAGTTCAGAAGCGTTTACTACAATACTGTCGGTGATGCGAACTTGGAATATGACGAAACAACCGGCGAACTCAAAAACACTTTCATGAACTATATGTTCGCCCGGCGGATTTTGGGACGTTTGGACAGAACAGTGATTCAGCACTTCACTGACGAGGAAGCTCTGCTCTATGTCAACAACCTGAATGTCCACAACTTGGTTAACATCACCGCCGTCAACCCCAACCATATGCCAAACTTCTACGACCGCAATATATACAGCGCGGCGACCAGTGACGAGGGGCGCTTTGACGGGAAAATCCTCACTGACAGCCGCACGGTCTTGGGCGATTACTACTACATCATCGCGGTAATGTCCGCCGCCATCGCCGCTTTTGAAGCGGATCCGCAGTGGGATCACATACAGCACTACACGAACGGTGATGCTTTCACCGGCGAATACATCACACGTTTCGGCAAGGGCTATGAGGCAAACGTTTACGACTACCGCAACGACATCGCCCGCACCACCGGCGAGGACTACACTGTCACGGGCAACACCATCCAGTCCTTGGTTGACAGTCTTGACGGATTCGCCTCCAACGCCGACGTCGGCGCGCTGCTCAGTGCCCTTGACCTCGATCTTTCGAGCCTTGGCGTAAGCTCTGCGGCGGATTTGACCCTTGACAACATCATTAAGACGGCTTTGGGCAATATGCTTTACAGCAACGATACTATCAACATGATTGTTGAGTTGGTTTACGGCATGGTTCTGCCCATTTTCGAGGACGTTTTTGCCGAATTTTCTAGCACGGAAATGCCCGATATGCTCGCCCCTTGGAGTACACTGCATATCTACTCCCTACACGAGCTTTTGAGCAACCGCGACAAGGTTTTCGGCACAACCCGACAAAATCAGTACACGATTGCAAAT
>WRKY01000059.1 GCA_009777895.1 Oscillospiraceae bacterium | reverse complement strand
TCCTTTTAGATTTATGGAGCCATTCCGGGGAACAACTTCTCGTGTGTATTCTACCATTATTAGGCTTAAAAGTCAATAGCTTTTTAGAAATTTGTGAAGTTTTTCTTCGGAGGGGTGGACACAGACGCTCTGCCGCGTATACTTTCAGTACGCTGCTGAATATATTTTCCTGTGTACCTATTGCCGTGAAAAAAGGGGGGCGAAGGGGGGCGTTATGGATGGATTTTCGTTGACAATGTCGGTGACGGTGATTGCAAATATGATAGCGGAAAAAAAGACCAACGACCAGTTGGAGCTGCTTGTGGCGGTACTCAACCAATTGGCGGACACTTTAGATACGCTGTGCGCCAATCGGGAGCTACTGGAAGGTGATGCACAGGAAGATAAGGATGATTCTGATGATGAGTCTGGGATTGGTTCGCCAAAAAGCACTAGTGATGATTCATGACGTTACAAAAAACTCATCAAAAATTCTAATAAACTCGCCTCAAAAATGTGTTGACAAATGGAAAAAACTAGTGTATAATGATACTCACTAACTGATAATCATTATCAGTAATAAAGGAGAAAGATTATGAAAAAGTTCATTTGTACCGTATGCGGTTATGTCCATGAGGGAGATGCGCCGCCTGAAGCTTGCCCGCTGTGCAAAGCGCCTGCCTCCAAGTTCAAAGAGCAATCCGGGGAGGGGCTTGTCTATGCCGACGAACACGTAATCGGTGTCGCCAAAGACTGTGACCCAGAAATTCTGGAGGGTCTGCGCATGAATTTCGCGGGAGAATGCACCGAGGTGGGAATGTACTTAGCTATGAGCCGCCAAGCCGACAGAGAGGGCTATCCCGAAGTCGCCGAAGCTTACAAGCGCATCGCCTTTGAGGAGGCGGAACACGCTGCCAGATTTGCCGAGCTTTTAGGAGAGGTTGTGGACGTATCCACGAAGAAAAACCTCGAAATGCGCATTGCCGCTGAACACGGCGCTACCCAAGGCAAAAAGGACATTGCCACCCGCGCTAAACAGCTGAACCTTGACGCAATCCACGACACAGTTCACGAGATGTGCAAGGATGAAGCGCGTCACGGCAAGGCGTTCCAAGGTCTGTTGGACAGGTACTTTTCTTGAGCAACGCGCTAGAAACACGGGTGAACACCGCGCGCAACACACTTCAGCGGCAGTTGATTCTCGGCGCTGTGCGGGAGCTTGATGTTCACGCCACGGCGGAGCAAGTCTTTGAGTACATCGTCCAACGCCACCCCACAATCGGCAAGGCGACAGTGTACCGCAATATGCGAAAATTGGCGCAAAGCGGTGAGCTTTTGGACATCGGTAAGCTCCACGGCGCCGTGCATTACGACCACAATTGCCGCGAGCATCATCACTTCATCTGCAACGATTGCAAGCGCGTATTTGATGTGGAGGGGGATTTCCCGCTGCTGACTGATCTTGTCCGCAAGACAGAGCAGTTTCAGATTACGGGGTATAACCTGACGTTTTACGGCTTGTGTAGGGAATGCGGGATTGAGTAATGAGGAAGCAGGAAAGAGGCATGGCTTGTTGCCTCTTTTTGTTTTTTAGAAGTGCAAAATATAGGGTGAGGATAAGAACCAAGCGCTCATCCCTGTATCCTCACCCTTCAAATTACTCCCCAACCATAACAAATAACTTTGCCAAAATGCCGTTATAAAGCCGCAGTTCCACGGCATATGTACCGTACTGCTTGATATCCTCCACGGTGATTTTGCGTTTATCCGCCTTGATACCAAACTGTGTCTCCAACTCGGCGGCAATCTCCTTGGATGTCACCGAACCGAACAGTTTGCCGCCCTGCCCCGCCTTTGCGCTGAGTTTCAAGGTCTTACCTTCTAGCTGAGCGGCAACATCCCGCGCGGTCTGTATCTCTACCTCAATTTTGTGGCGATTTGCCGCCTCACGGTTTTTCATCTCCGCCATGGTCTGCGCAGTCACAGGGGCTGCAATGCCCCGCGGCAAAAGGAAATTGCGCGCATGTCCATCCTGCACCTTGACCATATCCCCCGCCTTGCCCAAGCCCTTCACGTCTTGCTTCAAAATTACCTGCATGATTGCACCCCGTCCTTAAGTTTTCTTATCCATATTATAGCACAAAATAGGGTGGATTGGCAAGATGAGCACACACCATTTGACAAAATCCGCAATATGGTGTAGAATACTTTCAGCGGCATAGCCCATGGTAGAGCAAATCATTGGCAATATGTCAATATCCTGGGAACAATAATCCCACCAAAAACGGAGAAAAATCATGAAAAGTCCCATTCGCTTTTGCGTTATCGCCGACACCCACTATTTCAACTGCCACGCCCTTGGAAAAAGTACCGACACCCAGGTCAAAACCCTCAACGAGAGCGGGGCGATTATTGATGCCGCACTGGAGAAATTCATCGCTCGTGAAGACTGCAATGTGCTGCTTATCTGCGGCGACCTGACCTGTAACGGTGAGGGCGAGAGTCACGCGGGGCTTGTGGAAAAGTTGCGGCGTGTTCACGAAGCGGGCAAGCGGGTTTTTGTCATCACTTCCACCCATGATTTTGAGCAGCAAATCAACGAAAACAAGCGCAAGGACGGACGGTATGTCCCCGTCACGCCCACACAGCGGGGTGAGTGGCAAGCCACTTTGGTCACTCGGGATGAGCTGCGCGGGATATACAACGAGTTCGGATTTTCCACAGCTCTGGCGGAGTTTGAAGAGCTGTCTTACGTACAGCAAATTGCCCCTGGTCTGCGGGTTTTGATGCTCAATGATGATGGGGATTGGCATACATACTGCGGTTTCTCCAAGGAGCATTTGGCGTGGATTGAGGAGCAGGCACAGGCAGCTCGCGACGCGGGGGACGCCATAATCGCCGTCACTCACCACCCTATGATGCCGCCGTTTTTCTTCTACCACTACTTCAGCCCGCGAGATATGCACGGCGGTTTTGAGACCACACGCGACTTTTTCGCCGACAACGGCATCCACGTTGTTTTCACGGGACACACCCACGACCACAACATAGCACACCACACAAGCCCTGCGGGAAACGACTTCACGGATATCAACACCGCCTCCCTGGTGAGTTACCCTGCTCCAATGCGTTTTTGCGAACTCGCCGACGGTGTTTTGTCCGTGCGTACAGAGCTTGTGGAAAATTTTGACTGGGACTTTGGGGGGCTGAGCGCTACGGAATATCTGAAACGCAAGTTTGACTTCATACCCGCCAACGTAGTTCGTGCCGCAGCGACGGATTTTGAGGAGTTCGCCGCCCTGGCAAACGGATTCAGCGTCCGCCGCGACAAACTTGATGGCAAAGAAACCCTCATCCGATATGCTGGCAGATTTTTGCAAAAACTCACCCTCGGCGGGTTGGGAACCTTACTTTTGTGCCGTCACAAGCTTCCCAGGAACGCCCGCAAAATCAAGTTTGTGGATATCGCCCCCGTACTATTGCGCAACCTTTTCATGGGCGACGGCAACTTTAGCCGTGAGGATGAACTTTACATTGCGGTACAGATTTTAGCACAGCGCGCCGACAAAATTATCGGCAAAAAGCTACGGGGAACTTTTGTCCGTTCCCTGCCGGTGTTCTTTGAAAAACTGTTTTTTGACGACGGTGTGGATGATTGGAGCGCGGACATTAGGGTTTAGGGTACAGTCTCACCCGCCCCAATTCATAAACACTCCAAACGCCTCCTCAAGATCATCCATTCCTATCGCCCGCTCCTCCATGGGGCACTGTCCCTTGCCGTCACGGCGTTTCAGGTAGGGTACAATCTCGCCCCAGGACACGTCAATGCCGCGTTGGCACAGAAATTCCAACGCGCTTTGACTCATAACATTGCCCCAAACACTCACAGCGCCGCCGTATACCAACATCATCGCCGCCGCTTTACCGATGACTTTATCAGCGACACACGCCCCCCTGAAAACCTGTGGATTTTCCTCAAATGCGGTGATTATTGGACAAATTCCTAGCCCAGTGTAACAAAACTCCTCTCCTGCGGCAGTTATTATCCCGCAGGAGCAGTTGTCCAACAGCTTTTTTGCACGCTCAATATTGGATATCTTCAAAAAATCCAGTTTTGCGCTCTTTTCTTGAGTAGATTTATTCATTTCAGCACCCTTTCCCTCACGGTGAAAACTGGTTTGTAAACCGCCAAGGCAAAGGCGGCGCAGGTCAGTCCTTGCAGAGTGTTCATGGGCAAGCCCGCCGACGCTGCCGCCCAACCCAGTTGGTTGCCCGCGCTATATAGTAGCAACTCATAGGCAAAATAACCGCCCGCCATGATTACCGCGCTGATGAGTGTCCCCGCGCCGAATAACCATATATTACCATTTTTAGCAAAATACGCCGCAACAAAACCCATCAAGCCCTTGATAACAAATGTCGCCGCCATGTACTGTGTCCATCCCCCCGCAAAGTCGGCAAAGGCGCTGCCCAGAGCCGCCGCAACTGCCGCCCAAGGGTTTCCCAACATGATTGCGCCCAAGTATATGGTGAAGTCGCCGAGGTTTATGTAGCCGCCGTTGAGGGCGGGCATGGGCATTTTTATAAGCCACGTGGCGAGAAAAATAATTGCCGCCATGAGGGCGGTCATTGTGGTCATTGCTAATTTATTGTTGTTTGTTTTTCGCATTTTCAGTTTCCCCTACTTAAATTCCAAAGCAACCTCTTCTCCCTGCAAGCGCCTTGCCACACGCAAAAAAGACTTTGCACCGCTTGAAGTTTCCGGTAGGGGTTTACCGTGTCCGATTGTCGCCGCCACGGCGGATTCTTCAGGGATAATTCCCAATAATTGTGCATTTACCGCATCGATGGTCTCATCAATATTCAGGAGTACGCCTCCCTGTACGCGCTTTTTGTACAGGCGGTTGATTAGTAGGCGGGCGGGCATTTGCGGATAGGCGGCTTTCAACTCGCGGACACACGCCGCCGCCGCCCTTGCGCTGACGCTCTCAGGCTGTGAGATAACCAACGCCATATCCGCACTGCCGGACGCCAAATAAAAACCCGACGCAAAGCCTGCTGGCGCGTCCAGTAAAATCACATCCCAAAGCTCGCGCAAATTGCGCATAAACAGCTCAAAAACCACTGTGGTGAACGAGTCAGTGGGGTATAGCGGTGCGGCAAGGAGGGAGAGATTTCCCCGTGTTAACAGAGCCTGGTTGAGTGTGCAGCCGTTGCGCAGCACGTCCCCCCAGGTGAAAACCAATTCCTTTGAGAAGCCCAAAAGCATATCCAAACTGCGCAGACCGATATCACAGTCAATCACCAAAACACGCTTGCCAAGGCTCGTGAAAGCGTGAGCTAAGCTAGCGGTACAGGTGCTTTTGCCCGCTCCGCCCTTGCCCGAAACCACAGCGATTGTTAGTGACACAGGATCTCCCAGATGCTAGATTTTGGATTTTTTGAGTTTGGATGTTTGGTATATTTCCTCGCTATATTGTACTATATTTTGCGGGGGTTTGTCAAATTTGAGAATAGGAATTACAAAAAGGACTATGTCTAAACTCTCACCGTTCCGCCAATCTCAACTCTCACCCTTTTCCCAAATTGCGGTAAGTCAACCAAAATTTCCCGCCCGCTGATGTTCAGAAGTTCTAAGGAACCGTCACTGTGTTTGGTGTACTCAATTCCGTAGCCCTCATGGCGAACTCGACCCTTTTCAACGAGGGGAGCGACTACCAAATCGCAGTCAAACCCCCGCCGCAAGCCCAAGTAGCAGCATACCAAAACATACAAAAACACGTTGGGATACTCGTAATAAAGCGACGCGCCATGCCAATTGCGCGCGCCATCCGCGCCGGTGTTGTAGTAGACATAGTTCATGTCGTAACGCTCGCCCATGAGGTAGCCGTCTAGTTTTGCCTGAGCACTCACCTGCTTTAACTGGCGGGCAAGTGACGCGCCATCGCCCTTAAACGCGAGATATTCAGCGTCCCAACACCAATATCGCCCTGCGGCACAAAGGTCATAGGGACCTCCTGTGCCGATTTCATTGTCGCCGTAGTCCTCGATTTTCGCCGCCACAAAACTTGGGAATTTCCGCCAGATATCCCCGTATTTTTCTATTGTCTGCCGGGATTTTTCGTGCTGTTTTGCGATGCCGATGCCAAAGAGTTCAGGCAGTTGGTTAGCCAAAAGATGCACGCGGTCGTGGGCTTTGCCGTCGGAGTGTATCCAATCGATGAAGCGTCCTTTTTCCCCGTCCCAAAAGCCTTTGGGGAAGTCTTTGGGAATAGTATCCCCCAAGAACTTTGCGATGTTATCATAACGTTTTGCCATTTTCTCCCGTTGCAATAAGCCCTCTAACTTTGTCATTAAGCGTAAAGAATTCACCGCAAAACACTGGGCTTGGCTCACCGCACCATCCTTGATAACCTGATCCTCGTAGTAGACATGGGAGTCCAAAAAGCCATCGACTGTGACGAATTTTTCTATGTATGCGCAATTTTTCTCCATTGCCGTGATATTTGTTCTCAAAAAATCCAAATCTTTCGTCAAGCAATAGTAGTTATACATCCCCTCAACGAACTCAATATTGGCGGTGATTCGGAACATCTGCGCCTTTTGGCTCCTGTCCTTTGACTTGCGCCACACATCATATTCCCGTCTTCCATTGGGTTGAACGGCACAAAGGTTTTTGGACTGCCCCGTCTTGTCTTCCCGCATGACTTTCATCTGTAGTACCAACATACGTCGAATCAGAGCTGCCTCCGCGCCGCCTCCCACGGCAAGGCGCCCTTTCATATGGAACTCGTGGTCAACGGCGGGATAGGTTCCCGCATACGCTTTCTTGTTCAGCGTGGACAGCACATAGCCGTCGCGGATATCCCGTTTTCGGCGCAAAAACGTCCTCTCGGCAATCTGCGGCAGCAGGTTATCCCAGTAAAAACATGCGTATGCCCGCTGAAAGTCCTCGCCGTTTTCAATGTCCAATGAGAACCGCTGACCTAAAAAGTCACAGCAGGGGCGTGGGGGGAATTCCTCCTTGCTGTATTCCCCTAAAAAGCTGATAACACCGCCCTTTATGTGATATTCGCCGCATGATATCTTGTAAGCACTTCCGCCGTTTGGATTCGCGGGCAATAGCCATAGGAGGGTGTCGCCGTCAAAACATTTAGGCTGATAGTGGGGCGGCACGACAAAACACCCCGCCCCGCGAAACCCGTAAATGAGGTGACTTTTGGGGTGGGTGAGGACTATTTTGTTTTCCTTGAAGGTCATGCTTACCTCCCTCGCCCATTCAACGCCTTCGCAATCTCTTTCAAACTTTTGGCGATTCGCTCATTCTGTTGAAGTTTTTCGCCATAGGCGTACAGGCAACAAGCGATACAGGGTATGACAAAAACTGCTAGCAAACTCCCTAAAAGAACACCAAGTACATCTAAAAACTCATAGAGAATAAAGTTACCAATTGTGATTGTGACAATCGACCCAAATATGCCAAAGAACTTGGCGAAGCTTTTCATTTTTTCGTGAAACACGGTGTACTCCTTATGTTTTATGATGCTTCAGTCTGATAGCTAACCGCTTCTGCTCCCGTATCAAAGTCTCCAATTGAATAAAAGTTGATTTCACCATCCGCAAAATCCGCAACCACGCCCCCGGAAACCCCTGTGGAGTAGATTTCACTGCGGGCGAAAAGGGCAAAATTGGAGAGGGTCGTCAGCGGTACTTTCCGCGCGGTGACCACCACATGAGCGGGCTTCAGTCCCGCGCCGAAATACACAGATCCAGAGCCGAAATGTCCGTGATGCCCCGCCTTGAGCAGGTCAATTTGCCCGATTGCTTTTGCGATATCCCGCTCGGCAAGGCTCCAATTGTTGATGTCCCCGGCGAGAAATGCCCGCTTACTGCCCAACGTCACCAATAACCCAAGGGACTGGTCGTTTTCACCGCCGCCCAAGTTCTTGCGATACTCTGTATTAAAAAACTGGAACGCCAAATTGCCTATTTCAAAAGGCTCCGCGGGGACATCCTGTATAATCTCAACATTGTTTTCCTCTGCCGCCGTCAGGAGTTGCTCATACACCTCCACGTTGTCCCAAGTATATTCAAGGGAATTTTTGTCATCATGATTGTAGCGTTTCAGGTACAGAGTATCCACAATGACATCCTCGGCGGCTATAATCGTGTCCAGTCCGCCTGTGTGATCCGAATGGACATGAGTAGCCACCATAAAACGCAGATGTATTTTACCATCGTCGTCGGCGGCAACACGGCGCAGATAATCTAAAACGTAGTCCTCAAAACCCTCAAGGGCAAGCTTTTCCTTGTCCGCAGGATAGGCGGTGTCCTCCGCCCCATCCACCAGGGCAAAAAACGATTCCCCCTCAAACCGCCATTCAATGAGAATCGCATCGCTGTTGCCCGTATTAAGAAAGTGAATGCGCTGTACATCACCACCCTGGGGCAACATTGATACGGGCAGAAGCTTTTCCGCCGCGCTTTGGACGTACTGCCTGTTATAGGGCACGTTGAGCCAGTAAGTAAAACCGCCGAAAAAGAGCGTCATGGCGAGGATAATCACGCACAAAACACGCAGCGCCTTGCGCAGGGCGGGGGATTTGATTTTTTTCATGTTGTGTACCTCATTTGCATTTCGTTTGGAAATTAAGTAGATTATAGCAGTTTTTTTAGTGAATTGCAAGGTAAAATGAGCCTGTCAACATTGCAAAAATCTTCTCTTTATTGACTTGAGGACTTCATTTTAGGAGACTATGGTACTGACATAGTTTTTAAAAGATAAAAACCTGTTTTCAGTGCTTGAAACAGCCTATTTAATCTACTGAACACAGCTTCTAAGTTTATTCTAGGTCATTTTCAATTAAAAATTCCGCATCGCGAATGCTGATTGAAATTACTTCCCAATCCCACGGTACTTCAAGGCAGTAGATGCCCTTAACATTCTCGCCAACATCAAGGGCAGTGGGAACAGTCGCGCCCAAACCCTGTAAGGGCGAAGTACTAGCCTGTTGCGCTTTGTAGGAAAATGATGTATGATAGTTGTCGACATAGATCCCAAAAAGTCGCACAAATCTAAGATTCAGGATGTCGTCAGTGTTGTTTTCAAAATCGAAGACAATTTCAAGAAATATATTACCGTCGTCGGGTATGGCATTGGGTGTGGGCTGAATTTCCCGGACGCTCTGGGCGGTTACAGTAAAGTCGTCCAAAACTATGCTCTCACCTAGACCGAAAACGTCGTATATGAATTCCTCCGTGGTGGGTTCCAGGGAATAAATCCGCTCGCGGGGCGAATCGGTGTAATAATAGGGATCGTCAGGGTACATTAGCGACCCGCCGATAGCGACGATGATGAACGCAATCACGCCAACGCAAAATACCAACACAGCCCAAAGCTTCAGGTTGGGCATGGGGAAAGATATGGGTGGTTCGTAATTTGCCGGTTGCTGCGGTAGTTGTTGCGGCGTTTGAGCAGGCGCTTGCGGCTGTGTTTCACTGTTCATCGGGGGTGTAGGCAAATTCCAGTCCTTAGGCGGTTGGACAAGGTTCAACTCCAAACCGCAACCGAAACAACGTTTGTCTTTCAGCTTGTTTTTTGTCCCGCATTTTGGGCAAATTTTCATTGGGCTACCGCCTTTTATTTTTTTAGTGGGTAGGGGGTACATTATACACTTTTTTTACATGAAAATCAAGTTAAATACTGATAAAAAAATCTCAAAACGAGAATGATATGACAAAAATGCAAAAATGAAGAAATGAAATCTATAGTCGCCTAACTTGGAAATCGGCTCATCTTTGCGGTGCATTTTCCATCTGACGTCGTCAAAAATGCTCGTAATACGAAAGTATTCCTGCGCTTTTTTCCTTGCCAGACGAAAAATATTCTCGCAAATCCTGAGCCGATTTT
>WRKY01000058.1 GCA_009777895.1 Oscillospiraceae bacterium | reverse complement strand
TGTAGATATTGTTTATCCCGGCAAACATATTCGCAATGTACGCAACAAAAATGACACATTTACAGTCGAGGGCGTGAACGCCGATTTGCGGCACTATATTCCCATTTTAAGGCGGCGAAGTCGATGTTTTCCCAGGAAGCTTGAAACTTTACGATCTGTATTAGAGGTTTTTGTTGATGCTTACAATCGGTTTGGTGTTGCGAAAGCGAAATATCGGCTCGACCGTGACCCTAATTCCCGCGAGTTGCCTTTTTCTGTGTTGGATTTTTTATAATGTGCGCACTGTGTCCACTCCTGCAATAAAATCACTTCTTGACATTATTCCTTGCAAGGATTATAATAATTATATTCTGCATGGTTGATTCCTGCCGACGCAGAAAAAAACCGCTGATGCCCGGATCAAGAGCAGTAAATATATTAAAAAGGCGGACAAGGAAAAATGACGAACGCTGATATTTTACGCATTGCAATGGAACAACACGCTATTGATGCGAATTGTTCCCCTGACGATTTTACGCGAACGGATAATATAGTCGTTATTTCTAAGCCGAATGAAAACGCCCGGCGTTACTTAAATTTGCCGTTTTTCTGCGACTTGATTACATATGGTTCAAATATAGTGGCTTCTGTTGATGAGCGCATTTTTGATTTTGTGCAAAAATATATAGACACGAAATATCCTCATGGATGTTTCGAACTGCCGCAGATACACCACTTGACAAATGAATTTTCAAAATATGGATTTTTACCCTGTTATCAAGCGGAATACTGGTTGCCGGATGTTGAGCTGCTAAAAGAGCTTCCGTGTAAATATGAAACACGGGTATTAGAGCAGCGTGATTTCAAGGAGTTATATTTGCCGCAATGGAGTAACGCGCTATCCTCGACCCGCTCGCATTTGGATAGGCTTGGAGTTGGCGCGTATGACGGTGATAAATTGATTGGTCTTTCAGGTTGCTCCGCTGATTGCGAAACCATGTGGCAAATTGGGATTGATGTTTTGCCGGAATATCGCCGACAGGGGGTTGCCGCCGCATTGACATCCCGATTGGCGGTTGAAGTGCTCAAAAGAGAAAAAGTTCCGTTTTATTGTTGTGCGTGGTCAAATCTCGGCTCGGTGCGAAACGCTATTAAAAGCGGATTTCGTCCGGCGTGGGTTGAGCATACTGCAATCGAAAAGGAAAAAGCGTTGGAATGGAATGCAAACAAACATTTTTCAAAAAAAATAAAGAATACAAGTGATTTTTGGACTAATATTGATACGCTTATCTCGAAATCAGAGATAGCCATTGACCGTCCGAAAGGGACAAAGCATCCGCGTTTTGATTTAATCTTCCCGCTTGATTATGGTTATTTGAAAGGCACATCGTCTATGGACGGCGGTGGGATTGATATATGGCGCGGCAGTCTTTCCGATGCCGTATGCGATGGCGTTATTTGCACGGTTGATTTGCTCAAAAAGGATTCGGAAATTAAGCTGTTGATTGGTTGCTCTGAAGAAGAAAAGAACATCATCATGGGTTTTCATAATGAATCTGAATATATGAAAGGTGCGATGATACGGAGGGAAATCAATGTCAATTAAAATGATAGTCACCGACCTTGACCGTACGTTGCTTCGCACTGATAAAACTATTTCCGATAAAACGGCAGCGGTATTGAATCGCTGCCGCAAACAAGGTGTGAAAATCGTGTTTGCAACGGCAAGACCCAAAAATCGTATAGATATTTTTTCGTTTATAAATATCGCTAGTGCGCTTATTAGCGATAATGGCGCTGTCGTTTACATGGACAATAAAATTACCGATTCATTTGGTATCCCTGCTGCCATTGCAAAACCGTTTGTGAGGAAGCTTGTGGCAGCAGTGCCAAATGAACGAACTTCAATTGAATATCCACACTTGAAAATTGCTAATTTTGACAAGTCCGAGGTTTGGTTTGCCGACATTGTAAATGACATCGATCATCCGCTAGACATTGACGCGACAAAAATAGTTGTCAACGCCGGTGTTGAGATATATAATAAAGTTTTCGAATTGTTACATGAAGATATTTACGCCCAACTCTGTGAGGAGCGGTTGATTCTTATCATGCACCGCACAGCTACAAAATGGAACGCCATTCAAACAGTCGCCGCCCACTTCAATATTTCCGCCAATGAGATTTCCGCTTTCGGTGACGACTACAATGATGTTGAAATGCTCCGCGAGTGCGGTATCGGTGTAGCTGTCGCAAACGCCATTGACGAAGCTAAGGCTGCTGCCGATTATCTCTGTGATACCAACGACAACGACGGCGTGGCAAAATGGTTGGAGGAAAATGTGTTATGACTACTATTTACTTTATCCCTCACCATTTCAAGATATTTCGGCAACTCACCAACAACATCAGCCCCTTTCGGTGCTTATTATACAACTCTTTTCTTCCGTTCACAATTCTTTAACTCGTGCGTTTGCTCTGAAACTCCCCCACGCCTCAATCTCCCCTCATTCCTCACAACTAAGCTGCAAACCCTGATATTTCTCCCGAGTCGCCATGCCTCCGCGCAGATGACGCTCGGACTTGTTCACATCCAAAACCTGCCGCACCTCGTTATACAGCCCGGGGTTCATTCGCCGCAGGCGTTGAGCGACATCCATGTGTACAGTGGATTTGGACACGCCGAACTGCTTCGCCGCCGTACGCACCGTCGTCTGATTTTCCACTATGTATTCCGCCAACTCAACTGCCCGCCGCTGTGTAGAAGCCCTCTCAGCGTCCCGGTGGGTCTTAACTTGATTTTCTACCATGCTTGCCTCCATGTACTCTTTGTGGTATACTATGTATAAATTATCTCTACAATGATATTCACAAAGAGTACAATATAGAATACGGGCGTGGACGGATTTATGGGGATTTTTTGACGAAGTTGGGACGACAAAAAACGAATAAACGCCGCAAATCTATTTTACGAGGAGGTTCAACATGAAAGCGCAAAAACCGCCAATAAAACCATATGTCCGTGTTTTGCTGTACCTAGTTTCAGTGATGTTTTGGTTGGGCGTGTGGGCGTTTTTTTCGTGGCGAATAGGCAAAGAAATTCTACTGCCCTCCCCTTTGGTTGTGTGGGAAAAGCTGATAAATTTAGCGCAAACCCCCACCTTTTGGCGGACAATCGCCTTAACCTTGGGACGCATCATCGCGGGCTGCGCCTTGGGTATCGCCTTGGGTATCACCTTGGGGCTGCTCACCGGTTCGCTGCGCTATTTGGACATCTTTTTGCGACCTATAGTGTCTTGTGTCCAGTCAATTCCTGTGGCATCAATCATAATCCTTGCCCTGATTTGGCTGAGCAAGGAGAGCGTGCCCGTTTTTGCCGCGGCGATTATGACCGGTCCTGTCCTCTTGGGCAACGCCCGTCAGGCAATCGCCGAAACCCCCGTGGAACTGCGGGAAATGGCGGCGATTTTCCACATCAGCTTTTTGAAAAAACTGCGCTTCTTATATATCCCCCAGATTTTACCGTATGTGCTGTCTGGTTGCGTGGCGGCTATTGGGCTAGGTTGGAAAGCGGGGGTCGCGGCTGAAGTCTTGAGTATACCCCGTCAGGCAATCGGCACGGAGATTTACAACAGCAAAATTTACCTTGACTCCGCCGCCCTCTTCGCCTGGACCGCGGCAGTGGTGGCATTGAGCATTTGCCTTGAGGTTCTGATTAAGTTCTCCGTGAGAAAATTGGGCGGGATGTTTGAAATAAACCAAAAGAAAGGACGCGGGAGTTAGCATAGAAGTTTTCATTATAGTCGACTAACTTGAAAATCGACTATAACATTTTGTTAGCGAATTCTCTCGCAAATGGTTGGAAACATGATTGAGTTGCGCAATGTCTGCAAAGCTTTTGGCACACAGCAAATTTTGAGGGATTTCAGCGCAAACCTGCCTGAGAAAGGCATCGTCGCTCTGCGGGGGCAGTCGGGGAGCGGAAAAACTACCCTTTTGCGCATATTGGCTGGTCTGGAAACTCACGACAGCGGGGAAATTACAGGGCTTGAGAATAAACGTGTTTCCTATATTTTCCAAGAAGACAGACTTTTGCCCGGTGTCACCGCCTTAGAAAATGTGGCGATAGTCAGCGACAGGGAGCGGGCGCGGGAGTGGTTGACGCGCTTTGCCATGGGTGCGGCAATGTACAAAAAATCCGCGGAGCTTAGCGGCGGAATGCGCCGCCGTGTCGCCGCCGCCCGCGCTTTTGCTTACGGCGGCGAAATTTTACTCCTCGATGAACCTTTCACCGGACTTGACAACGACAACATCGCCATAATAAAACAGGCGGTAAAAAACTTTGCGGAGAATGGGTTGGTGATTTTGGTGCATCATGGGGAGGATATACTCAATTGTGATCTTGAGATTAGGTTGCGGTTGAGTTAAAAGCTGAAAGTTGGCAATTCTACACTTTCAACCTTCTGTTTTATAGTCGATTAACTTGAAAATCGTCTCAGGATTTGCGAGAATATTTTTCGTCTGGCAAGGAAAAAAGCGCAGGAATACTTTCGTATTAAGAGCATTCTTGACGAAGCCAGATGGAAAATGCACCGAAAAGACCAGTTGATTTTCAAGTTAGGTGACTATAATGACTTCTAATTCCATTCCATTTTTGGCGTCCACAAAAATAATATATTCCCGCAAAGAGTCTTCAGCATTTGCGCTGACGGTTTTTACCTCGCTCGTGTCCGAGAAACAACGAATTTGCCAACATAAAAACTCTCTGCCGTTCTTGCTGATAATCGCAAGGCGCGGTTCTTCAATGACACGCAGTTCCCGGGAAATCTCGCTTTGCGCCTGCTCTGCGCTAATTTTTGGAGCGGTTTTTCGCTGCTTTTTATTCGCCGCATACGCCCCTGCATCAAAGCCCGAGACTTCTCCCGTATCCATGGCGACACTTACACGGGCGCTATCGGGATAACACAGCAGATCGTTTTCATCGCAGATAAAGTCGAAAATTCCTAGCCCATCTCTCTGAACATAATGGGTCAGCGTCATATTATTGTAGCCCATATTCTCCAAAAATTTCCGCGCAACCTTTTCCGCGTCCTCATCACTTACCAAAATTTCCCCTACACGCACTCCCTGTGTCAGCTCGCTCACCAATGCGCGCTCTTTGGAAATTTTCACGCGGCTTTTGCCGTAATACCAACAAAATGCGGGGTATGGCTCGTCCTGATCGGGGAGTTCACGCAACAAAATTGCATTGATTTCCAATGTCTTTGCAGCTAATTTTGCCGCCTCATCCTTGGATATATGAGCTGTTTTTTCTGTATTGGGGCGCTCATCGCCGCCAAAGGCAATTTTAGGCAACTCTGCCAACGAGTGCACCGAGGTCTGTGTATCTTCCTCGCCTTTCAAAAGGCGCATACTGGTCAATTCCAAGTGATTTTTCAGTTCTGTGCAGAAGTTAGACAGCTGACGCAGAGCGGTGCGATTGTTCTGTGTGAGCTTCTTTTCGCGAAAAAAATTCCCTTGCGCCTGAAGATAATACTCACCCAATTGGGCAAAGAATCTCCGCAAATGGTCAAGCTCCCCATCCGCATACCCCTGCAACAATTGCCGAGATGCCGCCGTGTTCTCCACAATTATGCCCGTCTGTTCAGCAAAAAACGCGGGTGAGGCAGTTAGCGCCGCCTTATCCGCAGCGTTGGCAATTTCTCCCGCGTGCTGATTCAGCGACAACACAAGCTCAAAGCGCTGACGCTCCTGGCTGTTATGGAAGTCCTGCCACTGCCGCTCTTTCGCCATGTAGGAGTAAGAAAAAAGCGCGGTCAGCGCCACAAAAAAGCTAATAATCCTGATTTTCTTACGCAAAAAACGCTCCAAAAACTATTGATGACACTAGTTTTTCCTGGCTTTGCGCCGCTATGCTATCAGGGAGAAATTGCCTTTGGTGTCTAAAGAATTCCCAACATCCCGCACAAACTCTTCCACAGCTCCAATGCAATCGCGCCCATGCTCCGCAACGATTTTGACGATTGCGCTACCGACGATGACACCATCGGCAAATTTTGCCATTTCTCTTGCCTGTTGGGGCGTGGATATCCCAAAACCCACACAGCAGGGAAGATTTGTTGCCCGCTTTGCTTGGGCTATCATATCCTCGGCGGCGTTGCCGATGGTGCTGCGCGTGCCCGTCACCCCTGTGGAGGAAACGCAGTAAAGAAAGCCCTCGGCTTCACTCGCGATTTTCGCGATACGCTCCCCGGATGTGGGGGCAATTAGTGAGATTTGCTCGATGCCGTAAGTCTTGCAAAGACCGCTCAACTCGTCCTTTTCCTCAAAGGGCAGGTCAGGCACGATCACGCCGTCAATGCCGATTTCGGCGCAGTTTTTCATGAATTTTTCACTGCCGTAGACAAAAATTGGGTTGGCGTATGTCATGAACAGCAGGGGCAAAGTTAATTTTTCCCGCAGACGTTTAACCATGGCAAAGAGCTTGTCCACAGTACAACCCGCCGCCAACGAGCGCTCGTCCGCCTCTTGTATGATGGGACCCTCTGCCACAGGGTCGGAAAAGGGGATGCCAATCTCAATGATGTCCGCGTATTGGGCGATGGTTTCAATCAATCGCTCACTGGTTTCTATGTCGGGATCGCCACCTGTAACAAAAGCGACAAATGCGGTTTTGCCCTCCTTGAAGGCTCGCCCAACGCCCTTTTTAGCTCGTTGTGTCATGATTGTTCCTTTCTTGTCTTGAATATATAGGCGCGCATATCAGCACCCCGACCTATAAAGCTTAAGGCACAGTAATAAGTACTCAGTAGGGAGGTTTGGGGATCCCCCATTTCCGCGTTATCCTCAACTCTGTATCCTCATTCCTCACAACTGATTTGCTGTATTGCCGTGCGCAGTTCCTGTATGTTTTCTCCCGTTTGTGAGGAAACCTGAAGTAAGGCGCGATGGCTGAAGCCCAAGGTTTCTTCAGCGATTGCCTGAGTTCGCGCCGCCCGCTCACCTTTATTGAGTTTGTCACACTTTGTGGCGGCGATTATCAAGGGTATTGCGCTGTCGGTACAAAACTGGAGCATCTGTCTGTCCAGTTCGCTTATGGGATGGCGAAAATCCACCAACTGTACTAAAAGTGCGATGTTTCGCTCTTGGGCAAAATAGCCCTCCACTAACTCTGCCCAACGTTTTTTCTCGTCAAAAGAACGTTTCGCGTAGCCGTATCCAGGCAAATCCACAAGGAAAACCTCCCCCATGGCATAGAAGTTGATGGTAGCGGTTTTTCCCGGTTGACCGCTTACTCGCGCAAGATTTTTACGCTGACACAACTTGTTTATCAGTGAGGATTTGCCCACATTTGAGCGCCCGGAAAACACTATTTCAGGCTTTTTTGAGGTTGGCAGCTGCCGTGAAGTGCCATAGGCGGCGGTGAATTGGGTTTGGTTGAAGTTCATAGGGTTCTCCGATTACAGGTTCTTAGTTTTCCAACAACAAAAGCGCTCGAGCCGGTGCGCCTTCAGCCCCCGCGATTTTCAGTGGTGCGGCGACCAAAAAATACCGCCCTGCCGTAACGTTGGAGAGGTCAAGCCCCTCAAGGATGACGATATTTCTGCGCAAAAACGGCAGGTGACTTTTGCGTTCCGTCCCCGCAGGGGCGATGGATAGAGATTCCGTGCCAATGAGCCGCAGACCCCGCCGCGCCAGTTCCTCCGCGCCGTCTGGGGTGAAAGTCGTGAATTCGCCGCCCTCAATGACCATCTCCTCGTTTGGGGCGTGGGAGCTTTGGAGTATGCTCTCCAAGGTGTTTTGCGGACGTGGCTTTGGTGAGGTGCCGGTCTTTAGTAATAATCGGGAACACTTTGCCGGGAAAAAATGTTCCACATATGAGGCGGTCAACGCCCCCGCAGGAGTTTCCAAGACGGTACAATTCCCAACAAAAGCCTCGTTGGAGATGGACGCCGCATCACCGCCATCCTCAATAAAATGTAGCGGCGCATCAATGTGTGTTCCCGAATGAAGCCCCATGGTGACGGCGGAGTAGTTGAAATCATAGCCGTCGGCGATGGACATTTTCCTCTCAAGACGCGGCACAACATCCCCCGGATACACAGGAGAAGACAGTATTTCACGGCTTATGTCAATAATTCGCAATTTTAATCTCTTTTCCGAAATATATAATCTATCGCCTGGCAATCGATTCCTGTTTCAGATACGCATTGATGAACCCGTTGAGGTCGCCGTCCATGACAGCGCCAATGTTGCCGTTTTCAAAGCTCGTGCGGTGATCCTTCACCATTTGGTAGGGCATGAACACATATGAGCGGATTTGTGATCCCCAACCGATTTCCATCTTCACGCCTTTAATGTCCTCGATTTTCTCAAGATGCTCCTGCTCTTTTATTTGGAGGAGGCGGGATTTGAGCATTTTCATACACACGGCGCGGTTTTGAGTCTGGCTGCGCTCCACCTGACAGCAGACCACAATCCCGGTGGGCAGGTGGGTCAAGCGCACCGCTGAGGAGGTTTTGTTCACCTTTTGCCCTCCCGCGCCGCTTGCGCGATAGTAGTCAATCTGCAGATCGTCGGGATTGATTTCCACCTGAATGTTGTCGTCAATTTCGGGCATGACTTCAATGGACGCAAAGGAGGTGTGCCGCCGTCCGCTAGAGTCAAAGGGCGACACCCGCACCAAGCGATGGACACCGTTTTCGCCTTTCAGATAGCCGTAAGCATTCTCACCGGCAATCTCCAGTACGCAGGATTTGAAGCCCGCTTCCTCACCGTCCAAGAAGTCCAAAATCTTGACGGAAAAGCCATTTTTTTCTCCCCAATGCTGATACATTCGTACCAACATAGCGTTCCAGTCCTGGGCTTCAGTGCCGCCCGCTCCCGCATGGAAGGTCAAAATCGCGTTCTGTCCGTCATATTCCCCTGAGAGCATAGTCGCCAATGTCATCGCGTCAAGCCGCGTGATAAACCGCTCATTGTTTGCCATACAGTCTTCAAGCAGACTCTCGTCGCGCTCCTCAAGAGCAAGTTCAAGCATCATAAGCGCGTCGTCGTACTCCGCGCACAGGCTCTCATAATCCGCTAATTTTGCCTTGAGCCTACTGATTCTCTGCAAGACCTGCTTGCTACTGTTCATGTCATTCCAAAAGCCCTCTGCCGCGCTCTTCTCCTCCAGTTCGGCAATTTCCGCCTGAACGTCACCGAGAACCAGAGCCTCTTTCAAGTGCTCTAGCTTGGGCTTTTGCTCCTGCAGTGTTTGTTTTAGTTCTTCAAATTGTAGCATATCTCACCTCATTGTGACAGCGACTTGTTGCCGCCCCTACAGATTCATGAGTCAAAAAACACAAGTTTAATGGAGAAAAACCTCCAAACCCTAAAACTGCCGCTTCTTATCAAATGCCGGCAAAACAAAATGCTCAAGTAAAATACCGATGCCTATGCCGCCGCCGCCGGCAATGGCGAGCCACCACCAAGCGAAATCGCCGCCGCCGGCTTCAGCGTTCTGTTCGGGGGGAACTTCAGGCGGCGCAGGGAGTTCGGGGATGAAAATATCGTCAGGGATTTCAGTGGTCTTTGGCACCGTGTCCCCTACCTGCACAGTGATTTTGTACTCCTGCACACTCTCGTCACCGGCGGTGACACGGACAGTCACAAGATTCGTCCCCATGTTCAGGCGGGTATTTCCGCTGATGTTCACCTGCGCCTGTGGGTCTGTGGGGACGGCGTTAACGGTGATCCGCTGCGTACCAAGGGGCATGATTAGGTAATAATCGTATTTCTCGCTATTGAAAGCGGGGGAGATAATCCCGCCGTCAACGCTCAACTCTGCCAGAGTTTTCGCGCCCGCGTTCTCGTTTGGGAGAGTGGTACTTTCAGGGTCTTCAGCGCGATTTGCCAAAATTTGGTATGTCTTTTTTGTGCCATCCAAGGCGGTTACAGTGACACTCACCACAGTCATTCCT
>WRKY01000057.1 GCA_009777895.1 Oscillospiraceae bacterium | reverse complement strand
GAGTTTCAACGATGTTGCATCCCGTTTTAGCCAAAATAGACAAGTTTTCAGACACTCCCTAAGCTAGCATCCGGTACAACGAAAGGCTAATTACAATGATTAAGACCAAAATAATCTGCACACTGGGACCTGCCGTGGACAACCGCGGCATTTTACGCAAGCTCATCAGGGGCGGCATGGACGTCGCCCGCATGAACTTCTCCCACGGAACTCATGACGAGCAACTGACGCGGCTGAACACTTTCAGGGAGCTGTGTGCTAAGGAGTGCCAGAATATTCCCGTGCTGTTGGACACAAAGGGTCCTGAAATCCGGTTGGGGGTATTCCCAAATGGCGATGTGGAGATACAGGAGGGGCAAAAATATCTCCTCACCACACAGGAAGTTGACGGCGACCAAAACCGCGCCAGTGTCAGCTATAAGGGACTGCCCAATGATTTGTGCGTTGGCAATAAAATCTCTATTGACGACGGCTTAGTGGAGTTTGAGGTGATGAAAATCAGCGGAAATGAGATTCACTGCGTCGCCAAAAACAGCGGTACAATCGGCACCCGCAAGGGTGTAAACATACCCGGCGCAACCCTCTCCCTGCCCTCAATGACCCAGCAGGACAAGCTCGACATTCGCTTCGCTGTGGAGCACGATTATGACTTTATTGCCGTGTCTTTTGTACGCACAAAATACGACATTGCCGAGGTGCGCCGTGAGATTGAAGAGGCAGGGGGCGGTCAGGGCATACGTCTGATTGCCAAAATTGAAAATCGCGACGGCGTGAAGAATCTGGACGAAATTATCCGCGCTGCCGACGGCATTATGATTGCCCGCGGGGATTTAGGCGTCGAGATGCCCGTTGAGGAGATTCCTGTGGTGCAAAAGGACATGATTTTGCGCTGTTATCAGGCAAGCAAACCCGTCATCACCGCCACCCAGATGCTCGACTCCATGATGCGCAACCCCCGCCCAACTCGCGCCGAGGTTACCGACGTCGCCAATGCGGTTTTTGACGGCACTAGCGCGATTATGCTCAGCGGCGAAACAGCAGTGGGAAAATATCCCATCGAGGCGCTAGAAATAATGCGCCGTATTGCCAAATCCGCCGAGCAGAGCCTTGATTACTGGGAGCGGTTTTTACAGAACGAAAAGCGCACGGAGTCGGGGATTACCCGAGCCATAAGCCACGCCACCTGCACCACCGCCATGGATCTCAACGCCACTGCAATAGTGGCGGTCACCACAAGCGGCGGCACCGCCCGGCGCATCTCCAGTTTTCGCCCAAAATGCCCTATAATCGCTGCCACTACCAGTAAAAAAGCCCTGCGTCAGTTGCGTCTTTCATGGGGCGTGTACCCCGTCCTCAGCGACGTGGTTCATTCCACGGACGAGCTTTTTTCCACCGCCGTTGACTGTGCCATGACCACGCAATTGGTGAAAAACGGCGACGTGATAGTGGTAACAGCAGGTGTGCCGTTGGACATTTCCGGTACCACGAATATGCTGAAAGTGCATCTTATCGGCGACGTGCTGTGCAAAGGCGTAGGCATTGGCAAGCGCAGTGCCATGGGAACTGTCCGCCTTGTGGACGACCGGAAAACCGCGGACATTTTCGCCCGCGGGGACATACTCGTCGCCGAGGAAATCACCGATATGCTCCTGCCCCTGATGCCTCTGGCGGGTGCGTTGGTACTGGAGGGTATGGATCGCGACGGTCAGGCGGCGACATTGGCGAAAACTCTGGGGCTGCCCATCGTCACCGAAGCTGAAGGCGCAACACGACTTCTCAAGCCCGGCACTATGGTCACGGTGGACGCGGGGAACGGGACTGTTGGAGTGAATTAACGCCGTTTCTAAGAACCTGTATTCAGTAGCTTAGGGGCTACCTGAACAGACAATTTTTGAGCGATTTATTTGCCAAACGAGGCAAAAAACGCAGTAATACTTTCGTATTGTGAGCATTTTTGACGACGTCAGATGGAAAATAGAGCGCAAAGACCAGTTGATTTTCATGTTAGGAGACTATAATGCTCACAGCACCTGCAATAATCAAGCAGCGCATCGCCAAAATGCGGGCAGCATGGGTCGCATTCACGCTCGGCGAGGAGGGCGCCGCAGTTCTCGCACTCGGCGAACTCACCCACATTAATTGCGGCGGGCGTGCCGCATGAAATACAGACAATATCCACTATCGCGCCGGTTTCAGCAAGGAGCTCGTCCCGCTCACGGCGCTCCTTGTCCAACTTCAAGCTCCCCGCCCGCTCGGCGTGAATGTTCACGTAAGCGTCGGGAAACAGCCGCTTTTTCATGAAGTAAATCAGGTTTTTCTGCGCCCTTTTTTTGGCGCGTTCCAACTGCTTACCCGTAAGTTTTTTCGGTGATTGATTGCTCCGCAGAGTAATCTCTGCAGGAGTCACTGAATGAAACGGCACAGTCCCTAGATGCTTTACGTTCTTCCAAACTCGTGCGTATTGCGCCAATTCCTCCATAGTAATTTCTGGATTCCAAAACAGCGCAGCGATGTAAATACCGTATTGCTTGAGGATTATGCTCTGGCTATGAGCTTTGCGCAGGGAATTTGCGGTAAACAAAAAGGGTAGCCCTAAAAATACCAAAACTTGCGTGGCGCCTTGCCGCGTAATGTCCGAATCGCGCATTAGTGTGGCGATCATTGCCAAATAGAGAAATGCGTACACGCCTAAAAAGATGTACCGCGCAACAATCCCCGCTCTGTTTTTTCGGCGCAGAGAGTCGATGTACTGATCTCTGCTTTTTTTTTCTTTGTTATATTTGCCACGCATAGCAATTTTTTTCCTTGCGCTAGGCGGCAGAAAAAACCAAATGACCTTGCCTAAAAGTTTGCCAAGATAGCGAATGCCTCTAACCAAGGCGCGTAAAAGCATTATCACTGATATTTGCCCTTTCTTTCAGGGTTGCAAGCCCTTTTTTCCTGTTCCTGTGACGTGTCTGTGTGCCGCCTGTATATTTTACATTATTTTTAGGAAGATTGCAAGTGGATTTGGGAAATCGGGAGTAGATCCATAGGTGTGTTGTGCAGGAGTTGCTCTCAGCTTTCACCCCTTTCTTCCTGTATCCAGTCTCCTAAATTCTTCCCGCGCCCCCCTTGCGCCGAACGTCTCTTTATGGTATACTTATACCGCAACTCTCCTTTTTTTCCTTGACAGAACAAAAAAAACCTCGCCAATCTTCTCATATCTGATATTTCGCAAGAAATCTAGAGGGTGTTGGCACTACTGAAATGTACATTTTGCACAGTGCCAACACGACCTAATAAAAACGTGAGGTAAACATGGTCAAGCCTATCTACAAAAAAATCCTAATCAAGCTCAGCGGCGAGTCCCTGGCGGGGGGCAAAGGCATGGGCATTGACATCGCCACGGTACTGAAAATCTGCGAGCCCATCAAAAAATGTGCTGAATTGGGTGTGCAGATCGGCATTGTCGTGGGCGGCGGCAACTTCTGGCGGGGACGCTCGAGCGACAAAATGGATCGCACCCGCGCCGACCACATCGGTATGCTCGCCACTGCTATGAATGCCCTTGCCCTAACCGATGCACTGGAATCCCTGGGCGTTGAGGCGCGGATACAGACCGCCATCAACATGAACAGCATCGCCGAACCCTACATACGCGGACGGGCAATCCGCCACTTCCAAAAAGGGCGCGTTGTGGTTTTCGGTTGCGGTACAGGCAACCCGTTTTTCTCTACCGACACTGCCGCCGCCCTGCGTGCCGCTGAAACCGATGCTGAGATTATCTTCAAGGCGACAAACGTTGACGGCGTTTACGACAGTGACCCGAAAACCAACCCCAAGGCGGTAAAATACGACACCCTGAGCTACAGTGATGTGCTGGCGAACCAACTCAAGGTCATGGATGCCACTGCTGCCAGTCTTTGCCGCGACAACAAAATGCCCATCCTAGTCTTTAACCTCAGCGACCCTCAAAACATAGTCCGCGCCGTTTTGGGTGAGCGAATCGGGACATTGGTGCAGGAGAACTAGACTCCGGATGTCTTCACCAAGAGCACTCGTGCCGTTTATGCTGTTTACACATTATAGTAATACAAAGGAGTACCAACCATGGAAATGCAAGAGCTTTATGCCCGCACACAGGAGAAGATGAAAAAGACTATCGGCGTTTTGGAGCGGGAATTCGCCTCCATTCGTGCCGGTCGCGCCACAGCCGCCGTTTTGGACAAAATCCTCGTGGACTATTACGGCGTACCTACACCAATCCAACAAATGGCGGCGGTTTCTGTCGCTGAAGCGCGAATTCTCAATATCCAACCATGGGACGTGTCCACACTGCACCCCATCGAAAGGGCGATTCAGTCCAGTGATTTGGGCATCAACCCCTCCAACGACGGCAGGGTTATTCGCCTTGTTTTCCCGCCATTGACGGAGGAAAAACGCCGGGAGCTGTGTAAGGAAATCAAACATCTTGCCGAGCAGTGCAAGGTAGCGATTCGCAACGAGCGGCGGGACGCTGTCGAGAAGCTTAAAAAGTCCCAGAAGGCTTCTGAAATCACAGAGGACGACCTGAAAGACGGCGAGAAAAAGGTGCAGGAATTCACCGACAAGGCTGCCAAGGATATTGATGCCCTCGCCGCCGAAAAGGAAAAAGAGGTCATGGAAATCTAGTGCTTCAGCAACGACTTCACCATGACGAGCGTACGCCAATGTTGGCGCACGCCCTTGGAATACCGCGATATTCTGCTTTGGGGTTGCGTGTCGCCTTGGAGCAGTTTGCTGTGGACTACGTCCCGGAAGGGGCATTCACCGAGCTTCCTTACTGGCTGATCGCACGGGCAGCGGGTTGGGAGGACGCCCCTGAGGTTTTCATCACCGCGTTGCAAGAATGCGGCATTTTTGATGAAAATCTCTGCATGACCGATGAACCCTTGCCTGATACAAAAGTGAAGTTAGTCCCCGTTGTGGCGGCAAAAGTGCCAAAGCCCGCAGAGTCTGCACTGCCCAAAGTTCCCGACGCGCCTCGAGTGAAATCTAGCAGTGAGGAGATTGCACAGCGTTTGGAGAATGATCCGGAGATGAGGGCATTTTTCGCCGATGCGGAGAAAATTATCGGTACAATGGGCGTTCCCGCCATGTCTAGCTTGATTTCCGACCATGATTATTACGGCTTACCTTGGGATGTGCTGTTGGTGTTGCTCCATTCCGTCACCGCGTTGGAGGGCAAAACCGGGATTAAGACTTATGAAAGCTATGCCAAGAAGTTATACAACGCAGGAGCAAGCTCTGCGGAGGATGCGGAGCGCTTTTTCACCGCTTATAGAGATGTGCCGAAGCTGTTTACTTTCCTCTCTGTCAAGTGGCAATTGTCAAACAGTAAGCCCACGCCATCACAAAGGGAAAAGCTTGAGCGGTGGATTTCCTGGAATTTCAGCGAGGAAATGATCGACATTGCTTATCAGACAGCTTTGGACAAGCCCGCAAAAATGCCATTTTCCTTTGCCGACAAGGTTTTACAGGATTGGCACGAAAACGGCATATCCACCCCTGAGGATGTGCGGCGTTCCCGGGCTGAATGGGCGGCGCGGCTGAAGTATAAGGCTAAGGTTGATGTGCCGAAAAAAGGGGGGGCGAGCAATTCCCAGAGCGCTCCAAGTTATGACCTGGACAAGGCGGTGGCTCTTTCACGGCGGGGACGACGCAAATTACCACAGAAAAAGGACTAGAAATGTACTATTTGCCACAGGTGAAAATCAAGGCTATGGCGGAATTGAGCCGCCGCCGCAGAGAGGCTGAAAACAGCTATCTTAAATTACGCCGAAAGGCGTTGGCGCAAATCCCTGAACTTGTGGAATTAGAGAACACCATCGCTTCCGCCTGTAGTGACATCTGTAAGGTTATCGGCATTGGTGAGGATGCCTACCGTGTCCTTGAGGAGATTAAGCGCAAGAATTTGGAAGCACAGGAACAGGCACGTGAGTTGCTTGCTAAACACGGTTTTCCCTCAGATGCCTTGCGCGTTCGCTACACCTGCCCTGTCTGTGACGATACAGGATTTGCCGAAAACGGACAGTTTTGTGAGTGTCATAAATATTTGCTGAAAGATCTTGAGCATGAACGCTTGCGGGAAAATTTCCCACTAGACAACTTCACTTTTGAAAACTTCTCACTGGATTTTTATCCACAGGAAAGCCGTGAAGAGATGGCGGGGACACTGGAAACCTGCCGTGAATACGCCCAGTGCTTCCATAAGGACTTGCCCAGTTTGCTTTTTTACGGTGAAACGGGACTTGGAAAAACCCACCTCTCGGGAGCAATCATAAACAAGGTTATTGCCTTGGGGTTCGGAGTGGAATATGGTCGTGCCCCGCAGCTTTTCCCTAAGATGACAAAAGAGCGTTTTGACAACAACTCCCGGGAGTTGACACAGCACGCTCTTCTCGCCTGTGATTTGTGCGTATTGGATGACCTAGGCGCAGAAGCGGCGAACTCAATCACGCGGGAATTGCTCTATAACTTAATCGACACGCGTCTTTCAAAATCTATGCCCACCATAATCAACACCAACCTCACGCCGGAGGAACTGGAGGGATGTTACGGACGGCGCATTGCGTCACGAATACTTTACGGCGGTTACGAAACATTTGCCTTTTTAGGGAAGGATATACGGGAACAAAAAACCGAAATATAGGAGAAAACACAATGAAAACAAATTACGATGTTTTGGTCATCGGCGCGGGGACGGCGGGACTGCTCTTTGCCCAGAAAATGGCGGTGCAGGGCTATGAAGTGGTGGTATTCGACAAGCTGCCCGAGGAGCGGCAAGGCGAACGCTTGGGAGTTTTCCACACGGATTTGGAACACTTTGAGCCTTACGGTGTGCCAATCCCTCAACCCGGCGATGAGGACTACGTGGGGCGGTTCGATTTCGGCATCACAAAATCCGCGTTCGACAACCATCCCAAGCGCGCCGACTATCCTTTCCTCGTCCTGCGCCTGACCCCGTTCCTCAAACGTCTGCGCAATTGGGCAAGCGAAACAGGGAGAGTAAGCTACTGCTTCAGCGCGGAATTCACAGATTTTTTGCGGGATAACAAAGGAAACATCAGCGGCGCGAAAATCGAGATTGACGGCGTTCCCACAGAATTTTCCGCTCGCCTTGTCGCCGACTGTTCCGGAATCCCCTCCGTTGCACGGCGCAAGATGACGGGCAGCCGCGTGGAAAACTTCGAGATTACCGGGCGGGATATGTTCTACGTCATTCTCCACTACGTCAAGCTGAAAAATCCGGGGCAGCCTTTCCCCGCTGATGTGCCGATTCATGAGCAATATCCCGATGGACGCATTACATACCCCACTGGCTATGCCCAATACAAAGCGTGGTTCGGCTCCACTGAGGATCCCGACGGTTTTTTGTTCGGTACAGGGTCTAACCTCTCGTTTGAATACGCCCTGAAGTGCCATGAAAAATTCCGCTCCGTGGTAAAAGCTCCGCCATATGACGAGTACCAGGGAGAGCACCCCAAGGACAAGCTGCCTCCCGCTCTGCGTGGATTGCCGGGACGTTGGGAGGCGGGGGTCACCCCCTATCACCGCGCCCCGTATTCCATGGTGGACAGTGGATTTATCTGCTTGGGCGACGCGGCGTGTATGACCAAGCCCTTTAGCGGCGAGGGAATTTCAGCGGCGTGGGTGACGGTAAAAATCGCCGCACAGGTCTGCGGCGCGGCGATGAAAAACGGTGCGTATCCAACGGAAGTGGCGTTGTGGGACTACAACCGCCTGTACGCGCAAGGACAAGGCGCGGATTTCGCCAATCTCACGGCGACGTTAGTCAACGCTGTTGACTGCACCGACGAGGAGAACGAATACGAGTTCAAAAAGGGCATCGTATTCACCGACAAGCTAATCACCCTGACCAACCGCACATTCAGCGCGGATATGCCTCTTGGGGAAATTGTCAAGCTCGTTGGCAAAGTTGTGGTCGGTGCGGCGACGGGGAATATCAGCTTTTCCAGTCTGCGCAATCTGATTAAAGGCGTCCTTTGCGGCGCAAAACTGCGTACACACCACAAGAATTACCCAAAAACTCCCGACGGCTTTGAAAAATGGCAGGCAAAAACTGAAAAGCTCTGGGAAAAAACGGGTAACATGGCGGATGTGGTGGAGAAGCACATACTAGGCTAGGTACTATAGGTGTATCTATAATCTAAAATATCGGAGGTAAAAAAATGGTAATCGCAGCAGTAGGTAAAAACGGCACAGGTAAGGACTTTTTCTTGGAGTATTTGGCAAAGACCTACGATTTGCCAATGATTTCAATCGGCGACGTGGCACGTGAGCTCGCCACAAAGGATGGGTTGGACCACAGCCGCGACTCTCTCCACGCAACGAGTCAGAAGTATATGTCCGCCCACGGACAGGACTTCTTTCCGGCGCAGATTTGCGAGAAAATCAAGGAGTCGGGCGCGCCACGCTATTTGGTATCGGGCATACGTCCTCCCTCGGATGTGCAGGTGCTCAAGGACGCTTTCGGCGAGGATTTCATCCTTGTTGACGTGGTGATTTCTGACGACGAGGTGCGTTACGCCCGCATGGCGGCACGCGGGCGCGCCAGCGACAACGTGGACAACGACACCTTCCGCCGTCTGGATGCAGAGGAGGAGCGCATTTTCAAGACCAGTGAGAGCGAGAAAATGGCGAACGTTGTCATCAAAAACGACGGCACTGCGGAGGACTTTTATGCCGCGGCTGACGGGTTTTTTAAGGAGTATGTGGGGTAATTCCAGAAGCTAGACGTGCAGGGGCGGCAAAATGAGCCGTCCCTGCATTTTGTTTTTTATAGTCTCCTAACTTGAAAATCGGCTCGTCTTTGCGCCCTATTTTCCATCTGACTTCGTCAAAAATGCTCGCCATACGAAAGTATTCCTGCACTTTTTTCCTTGCCAGACGAAAAATATTCTCGCAAACCCTGAGCCGATTTTCAAGTTAATCGACTATAACAGAAATATCCAAAAAAACTTGACAAATTTTCCAACCTCATGTATAATAGGAAGCGCTTACCGAACTTCCCATGAACATCCTATTATCTATACAAAGAAATTATAAATAGTCAATAAAAAGGAATCGACATGAGCATAAGTTCGCGCTACAATATTTTTGCAAACCTGCAAATGTTTAGGCTTGCGTTTTTGTCATACCTTGGTGTGTCCGGCGTTAATATCATGAACTTCAGCGGTTGTTCCTGTGCGGAGCAGCCGCTTTTTTTGTAATGGAAATAGAGCGTTTTGCCGCTTTGTTTTATAAAAGATTCAAGGAGAAACATGATGGAACCCAAGAGAGTTGCCGTAAACGGCATAACAACACAAACGGGTGAAAGTAAGCCCGTGACAGTGACGAGGAAACTCATCAGCATTTTACTGGCAATGGTATTAGCTGCAGGAGTTCTGGTCGTCATGCCTCTGGGAGCATTAGGCGCGGAAAAAATTGCACTTAATAGTCCCAAGAGCGTAACGCTTTCAGGAGGCAATTACGCCGAATTCTCTTTCACTCCAACCCGAACCTCAAGCTACAAGCTTGAATCCACTGGAAGCTATGACACTAAAGCAGAACTGTATCTCGCATCGAACATCGATGGTTATTTCATATCCATTGACGACGACGGGGGAAGCGGCACAAACTTTGCACTCACCTATACGCTGCAAGCAGGGATTGAATATGTGTACAGAGTCTTCTTTTATTCAAGCTCCACGTCAGGAAGTTTCAGCATAAAACTGTCTGAAATCCACAGCCACAACTACGGCGCATGGTTGATAACCACAAACGAAACCTGCGTTGCAACCGGTATACGCACACGCAAATGCACAATCTGCGGTGCGGAAGAAACGGAGAACGTTAACTCTACGGGACACACTTGGAACGCGTGGATTACTACAAAAAGCGCAACCTGTACCGCTACCGGAATAAGAACCCGTACCTGCACCAAGGACAA
>WRKY01000056.1 GCA_009777895.1 Oscillospiraceae bacterium | reverse complement strand
GTTTACTGAGTTTTTGGAAAATTAATGTGAGCATTATCGCCGCAAAAAGAGCGGCGCAACTCATCAAGCCCGCGCCGTCGCCGGGGACGTTTTCCTCACCAAGCCCGATAATCGCCCGCGCCAAAAACGCGCTGATTATGCCGATAAACGCCGCCGCCGCCATAGTATCAGCCCATTTTGCGTTGCCGCCCTCAAGGCTCTTGCCTACTTTTTTCTGCACCCGCTTGACAACAAACGGCATCAGCACCAACGGGAAAATACTTCCAAGCGTCATCACCCAAGCGGCGGCGGAGAATATCGCCTTGTCAGTCACCGCCTCGCTGATGCCCGCTGTCTGACCAAAGGATTCTAGGGCACTTTGGGCGGCGGTCACTTCATAGTTGATGTTGCCGATGACAATTTCGCGTACCCAAGGCAGCGGCAGTCCTAGAGCGTTAGCCAATACCAAAACTGTGGCAAGAATTGCAAGGGCAGGGGCGAGGGTAAACAGGGCGGAGCTGACGACGGTTTTGCGCAGCTGTGCGGAGCTGATGCCGATTTCTAACGCTCGTTTCCACGCTTTCGCGCCAAAAAAAACCGCCTGCGTCACAAGAAACAACGACATAAGCCCGCCCATGACATAGAGTATGGGCGCTTCTCTAAAGTCGGGCATTTTTGTTACCTTTGGGAGCGTTTGTTAGCGGAAAGCGTAAAGCCGAAAGATTATTTTTGGGTATGCCCTCTGCTAGCAATCTCCCTCTTTCTACATTATTCGGACACTATGCATATAATATAGGATTTTCGGCGAAATGTCAAGTTTTGCGCCAAACCTCAAACCAAAACTCAATCCCTGCCTCTTCCTGCGTTGGCGAACGCTCCGATATTTCCCAACCGTGTTTATCCAAGAGCGGCAAAAAGGCATCGGCGGTGAAAGTACGATTGTATCTGGTGATGAACGCCTTTGTGCAGTGAGGCAAAAATAGCCTGTAAACCTCTGCACCGCCGAATAAAAAGCAGGTTTTACCGGAATATTGAGCGATGGTTTCCAACGCTTTTTCAGGGGTATCCACGAAAATTCCGCCGTCGTCACCTGCCTTTTGTGTCCGAGAGAGGATCACATTCACACGCCCCTCCAACACACCGTTTGGCAGGGAACGAAAGGTTCTGCCTCCCATCAACAGCACGCCTCCCATGGTGATTTTACGCAAGTTCACCATGTCCGCCCGCGTCACGCAAAGCAGCTTACCCCTATAGCCAATGCCCCAGTTTTTGTCCGCCGATGCGATTAATACCACTGTGTTTGCCCTCTTTAGCGTTTTATGTTATAATATATAGTATCACAAATCAAGGAAAAAGTCCAATGAAGAAGAAATATCGGGCACTCAAAATAGCCGCAATCTGCTTTGCCATTTTGACGGCGGGGTTTGTTGCAGAGTTGATTTGGGAGAACAACACTATCGGCGTGACACGCTATACCATCGCCCATCAGGACATCCCCGCCGCTTTTGACGGTTACAAAATCATCGTTTTGGCGGATATTCAAGGCACGGACTTCGGCGAAAAGCTTCTCAATATTGCGGCGGATGAACAGGCGGACTTAGCGGTTTTTCCCGGAGATTTGGCGCATTCACGTATAGATGACAGCGTGAAAATCATCAGCCGCTTACTGGAGAGCGGCGCTTTGCCTGAACTGCGCTATGCCGTGAGCGGTAACCACGACGCGGCAACTGCAGATTTTGAGCGTCTTTGGCGGCAGGAGTGGCACGGCTTGGGACTGTATATGCTAGAGAATGAGAGCGTGGAAATTGAGCGGGACGGCGAGGTGATTTTTCTCCACGGCATTGCCGACGCGGGCTTTAGTGAGCCTTACCTCACTGCCCGTTACGCGAGGGAAAACCGTGATTTGATAAACACACAAGAGGGCTACAACGTCCTGCTTTTCCACCGCGCAAATATGCTTGATATGTTCACCGAGGACGAATTTGACCTGATAATTTCGGGTCACGTTCACGGCGGACAGGTTCGCATCCCTTTTTTAGGCGGATTAATCTCACCTCAAAAGGAAATATTTCCCAAATATGACAGCGGCGTATTCACAGTAAATGACAATCACTTTGTAGTCAGCCGCGGAATCGGCAATTACTACCTCATCCCACGGGTTTTCAACCGACCGGAGGTGGTTGTCATCACATTGGAGAGCATAAAATGAATAAGCTAAAGGAGAAAGCCCGTCAGGCGGAGGTACTTTTGCGCCGCGAGTACCCACAAGCCCTGTGCTCACTGGAATACGAGGATCCATTTCAGCTATTGGCGGCGGTGCGGCTCTCGGCGCAGTGTACTGACGCGCGGGTGAATTTAGTTACTCCCGGGCTTTTTGAAGCGTATCCCACAGTGCAGGCTATGGCAAATGCCCCTGTTGAACAGGTGGAAAAGCTCATTCACTCTTGCGGGTTTTATCGCGCAAGAGCGCGGGATTTGGTAGCGCTTTCCAAGATGATACTGGAGGATTTCGGGGGCAAAGTCCCTGACAGCATCGAGAAATTGACACTATTGCCTGGGGTTGGGCGCAAGACCGCCAACCTTATAATGGGGGATGTTTACGGGCAGCCCGCCGTGGTAGCGGATACCCACGTGATACGCATCAGCAACCTTTTGGGGCTTGCGGACAGCAAAAATCCTCTCAAGGTTGAGATGCAGCTGCGTGAACTGCTCCCCCCCGAACACAGCAACGATTTTTGTCACCGTTGTGTGCTCCATGGGCGGGATGTTTGTATTGCGCGCCGACCTAAGTGCGGTGTGTGTACTTTGTCCGGTATTTGTGATTTTTTTGGGGCAGGATGATTTTGAATAGACCTCCTCGTCAGCCATAGAGCCAAACATAGCGCTCATCGTCAATCCTGTCAACCCACGGGTCGCCGTCTAGGTGGCGGATCATCCAACAGGTGTACATCAAAAAGCCTGGAGCATTGGCTTGGGGATGGGTAAGTCCGCCGGGGATTGCCGAAAAACTGCCGTCGGTGATTTTATAGACATCGTCGCCCACAAAACTCGCGCCGAAACCCTCAGGGCGGTTGAATTTGAAGTAGTAAACTTCGGGTTGGGGATGGTGGTGAGGGATATAGCCCGACCAATTGCCGCTATCGTTTAGAACCTCGCCGATAACCATGTTGGAATACGGCGCGGTGCTGTGGTCAAACACGGTGCTGACGCGGCGATTAGCGGTGTCGTCGAACATTCCCTTGCAGACGCTCTGCCAAGGCGCGTCCTGAGGAGAGTAAAGCTTACTGGCAAATGTATGTGCATTATGTGTGCGTTGCACGAGTATTTGGCTGTCCATATTGGCGGTAACGACCACTTCCACGCCAAAACACACGTGCAGACACCACAGCCCCTCGCTGAACACATCCTTGCGCCGACAGCGATTTTCATTGCCCTCGTAGGCAAGAGTGATATCCCCCGCTTGCAGCAGGACAGCACACTCCTCTTCCTGGAAGAAAAAACGCCGCCGTTCTCCCGTCCTGAGCCGATATACGCGGATATCCATGAGCATATTGCTGTAATCGCCCTCGTATGTGGTGAGGATTTTCTCACCTTTGCCGTTAAATTGGGGGTACCCAAAAACCTTATTCATGTTGTCTCCTCGAATTTTTGTTATATTATAACATTTTTGGGGACTAGGAGCAAGGATTCACCTAAATTTTCTCTCAAAAAGCAAAGCCGCGTTCAAAACCACCGCAATAGATCCCGCGTTGTGGGCAAGGGCACCGGTGACGGGGGTCAAAACCCCTGTTGCGGCGAGAATGATTGCGCCTATGTTGAAAACCAGGGAGATGATAAGATTTATCACAATCTGCCGCACTGTGGCGTTGGAAAGCCGCTTGAGATAGGGAATTTTACTGATGTCGTCCCCCATAAGGGCGATGTCCGCCGCCTCAATTGCGATGTCACTGCCCATGCTGCCCATGGCGACGCCCACATCCGCGCTTTTTAGGGCAGGTGCATCGTTGACACCGTCGCCAATCATGCAAACCACCGAGCCGCTTCCCTGCATTTCCTTGATTTTGTCTACCTTTTCGGCGGGCAACAGCGAGCCAAAAACCCTGTCAATGCCCACCTGTTCTGCAAAATACCGCGCCGTTTGCTCGTTGTCGCCGGTAAGCAACACCGCGTTTCCGCCGCTCTTTTTCAGACTCTCAACAACCTCCTTTGCCCCCTCGCGGAGGGTATCCGAAAGTGCGATTATACCCCCAATGGTGTTGTCAATACTGACCAAAATCGCTGCCTTACCCTGTCCCCGCAAAAGATTCAGCACACCCTGCGCCTTCTCATTTATTTCCGCGCCGCCCTCCTGAACAAATGCTGCATTGCCGACGCGTAGATTTTTACTATCGACTTCGGCGGAAATCCCTTTGCCTGGTATCATTTGGAAATTTTCCACCGGCTTTATATTTTCTCCTGCCCTCTGAACAATCGCCTTTCCCACAGGGTGTTCCGAGAGGCTCTCCGCCGACGCGGCAAGGGACAAAAGTTCCTCCGCCGCCATTTCATTCAGAGGGATAACATCGCTAACGCACAGGGTGCCGTGGGTGAGCGTCCCCGTCTTGTCAAGCGCGATAATCCGCGCTTTGCCCATACTCTCCAACGCCTTGCCCGATTTGATGATGACCCCCTGGCGGGTCGCCTGCCCGATTGCCGCCATGATACAGGTGGGGGTTGCCAACGACAGAGCGCAGGGGCAAAACACAATCGCTACCGTCACCGCGCGCTGAATGTCCCTCGTAACGAAGTAGGTGAGTACGGCGATAAATAGGGCGGCGGGAACAAGCCAGATCGCCCATTTGTCCACGATGCGCTGCATTGGCGCTTTGTTGTTTTCTGCCTCTTCCACCAGGCGAATGAGTTTTTGGAGAGAGGAATTCTCTCCCACCTTTTGGGATTTTATGTCGATCGCACCGAAGCGATTGATAGTCCCACAGAATACCTCATCGCCCACGCCCTTGTCGATTGGGAGCGATTCACCCGTCATCACTGACTGATCCACGGAGCTGTTACCTGATACTATCACGCCGTCCACAGGTATTGCCTCTCCAGGCAGTACCCGCAGAACATCGCCCACGGCGATTTCTTCCAAATTTACGGTTTTTTCGCCGTGTTCGGTGACGAGGCGCCCCCTTTGCGGCGCAAGATTAATTAGGTTTGTGATACCTTTTTTCGCTCTGCGTACAGTCATTTCTTCCAAATAACCGCCCAGTGCCATGATGAACGCCACCTGCCCTGCGGCGAAAATTTCACCGATGTAGATTGACGCGAACATGGCGATTGAGATGAGCATCGCAGAAGAGATTTTGTAGATCCCCTTGCCGTGGATAATCTGCCAGATTGCGTTGTAGAGGAGTGGGTAGCCGCAGATTAGCAGGGCGACTACTGCCGCATTCACGGGCAGCTCAATTTTCAGCAACATGAGAGTCAGGCTAGTCGCCAAAAATACGCCTCCCGTCACCGTTGCCCACAGTGACGTGGTGATTTCATAGAGTTTGTCTAATATTTTCATGGTTTGCTCCTTATTTTAGAATCAGACTATTCGCGAAAACTGCTCAAGGGCAGTGAGGAGCTTTTTGATGGTTTCCTCCTCGTTGCCGTGGCGGATACCTTCCACAACGCAGTGGTGGAGGTGCTCGCTCAATATCGCCTGTCCTGTTTTGTGAAGCGCCGCTTTCACCGCGCCGATTTGGATCAGCACATCCACGCAATCCTTACCGGTTTCTACCATGTTTTTGACACCGCGGACCTGCCCTTCAATGCGTCCCAGACGTCTTAGGATGTCGTCGCTGCCCGTTTTTTTCATTGTTTTGCCTCCTGTTTTCGCCAGTATTTATTTTGTGAAGATCTATACCTATAGAGGGTATGGGTATATTATAGCAATTATTTTTGGTTGTGTCAAGGGGTTAGTGAAAAATATATCGAAAAGAGTCGAAAAAGGTAGTTCATAATTCCATTCTGGAAAAATTTTCATATGAAAGTGTGCTATACTATGCTCCATAGAGAACTTTTCGGGAGGTTTACTTGTGTATTCTCAAATAATCCGCTCACGCACTAGGTTTGCGTGTATGTTGTTGTTGCTATTTTCTATAACCTTTGTCATTTTTGCGGCAATTTTCGATGCAAAAGCTGAGGTTTCTAACGAAGATTGGCAGATTATTTACAGCGATTCGAAAAACATAAACCACAATCCCGCCATTGCCGGAGATGGAATAAGTCTTGAGTTTCCTGGCTATGACCCGTTTTGGAGCGAAGAACTTAGCGGTGCGGCTTTTTGTTTTCTCCCCGAGCAGAGCGGTGAATACCACTTTAAATTCACGATTTCTGAAGCGGATTATTCCCGCGACAACGGGGCGGACGGCAGGGCTTTTGTCGCGTTTTTCAGCGAAAATTGGCTTTATACAGGTGAAGGCGTGAGTTATTATCTTGAGCCTGAGGGGGGCAGTTTTGAGTTCACCGAATTTCTTGAGGGGTCTCAAAATTATTACGTGTATTTTTATGTTTTTGTCAACGAAAATAGCCATATTTACGGGATTGTTGACAAGTATGTTGAAGTTTTCAGCGATGATGCGACAGAACCCAACACAAACGCTCTAACTGAGCCCACAGTTGAACCTAACACTGAACAGCCCACCACTACAACAACTACCACGCAGGCGCCCACCACTACTACCACACAAGCGACCACTGCTACTACAACCACCACGCAAGTGCCCACCACTACCACAACTACCGCGCAAGTGCCCACCACTACTACTACCACCACGCAAGTGCCCACTGCTACCACGGGCACTACCCAAGCGCCTACCACCACCACACAGCCGCCCATCACTACTACCGCTGCCATACAACCGACCACTACTACATCTACCACGCAATCAATCACCACTACTACAACCACTACCCAAACGCCGCCTACCACTACCACCACGCAAGTGCCCACTGCTACCACAAACACTACCAAAACGCCTACCACTACCACAACTACCACACAAGTGCCCACCACTACTACAACCACCACACAAAAAGCGCTCACCACTACCACAACTACTACACAGGAAACTACCACAGAACACATCCATACATACGCAAAAACAGTCACCCCTAGCACCTGCAAAACTCACGGCTTTACAACGTTTTCCTGCGGGTGCGGAGCGAGTTACACGGACAGCTACACACTGCCCTCCTCGTCACATGATTACGCGCCTTGGCAGGTGACCCGCCCGGCAACAGAACGGGAGGAGGGAGAGCGGACCCGCACTTGCCGCGCCTGCGACATGAAACAAACAGAAGTTATTCCTAAAACGCTTCACATCCACAACTACACACTGGAAAAAACCACGCCCTCCACCTGCACTGTGCGGGGTTACAGCACATATGTTTGCTCCTGCGGCGACAGCTACAACTATGATTTTCAGCCCGTTATCGACCACATTTACGGCGGGTGGCAAACCGTGCAGGAGCCGACCTGCACCGTAGCGGGGGTTGAGCAGAGCAGGTGTCTTTGCGGGGACACGGTGACACGTCCTTCCGCGCCGAAAATTCATGTTTACGGCGATTGGGAGATTATTACATCCGCCACTGAAAAAAACATAGGTTTGCGGAGAAGAATTTGCGAATTTTGCGAACGGGCAGAAGAGGAGGACATCCCGCGGCTGACTACCGCGCCTACTGCAGCGACAACGCCTGCCCCGCCCACTTTGCCCTCGGCGCCATCTGAAACAACGACGACGAGTAGCGCAACGACAAGCACAACGACAACAAGTACAACGACGACCACGACAAGTACAACGACGACAACGACAAGCACAGCGACAACAACGACAAGCACTAAGCTAACCACTTCCCCGCCAAGCACACAACAGCTTCCTAGCACCCCAACCACAAAAACCACTGCGGAAATTCCCGTTTCTCAAGTTTCAGAAACTCCCCCGCCCACAACTCCACCAACTGAAAGTTCAACGAAGCTGACGACTACTCTTGAGCCGAGAACTGAGATCGTCACAACAAAAACGAATACCGTCACAAAAACTCCAATAAAATCAAAACAAATTAGCCTTTCCAAAACACACTACACTGCCACAGGCAAGGAGCGAAAGCCTAAGGTCACAGTGACGGACGCTAAGGGCAACATACTGAAAAATGGGCGTGATTACAACCTTGCCTACTCTAAGGGGCGGGTGAAGGTCGGCACATACAGCGTTACTGTAAAAATGACTGGAAATTACAGCGGAAAAGTTGTTAAGAAATTCAAAATTGTTCCGCAAAAGGTTGGCGGTCTGAAGGCAAGCCAGAAAAAGCCCACGAGTCTGAAGCTCAGTTGGAAGAAACAAAGCGGCGTGGATGGCTACCAGATTTTCGACACCAAGCAGAAAAAACGCATCGCCACTGTTAAGGGTGAAAATTCCCGTCTCATCAAAAAGCTCAACCCGGGGAAGTCATACTATTATAAAGTCCGCTCCTACAAAAAAGTGGGCGATAAGGTCTATTACGGCGGGTGGAGTAAGACGATAGCCGCGAATACCATCCCCAAAACTCCAAAAATTTCATCAGCCGTGAGCGATAAACGCGGAAAAGTTCTGGTAAAATGGAACAAGCAGACTAGCGGATCAGGCTATGAGCTGCAGTACAGCACCAACAGTAAGTTCAAGAAAAATGCCCTCACAAAAACCGTGAAAAAGAACACTGTAACCGCCGCAAGCGTGAAAAACCTGCCTAGTGGGAAGAAGTATTATGTGCGTGTGCGTGCATTTCGGACGATTAACGGCAAGCGGGTTTATGGGAGCTACAGCAATGTGCGCAGTGTTGTCGTGAAGAAATAATAAGGAGCGGGAGTTTCAGCCCTCACACCTATAATTCTGAACCTTTAGCCTTGAGTTCGCATATACTGTCCTGAATACAACTAGGAGGTACAGTTATGGAGAACTCTATGCAGGATATTATCTCGCGCTATTCCCGTGAATTGCTTGAGTACGGCAGACAGCACGGCAAGGCGGTTGCGGCAAAGCCCGCTGCTACGGCAAAATCAGCTACATATCCAATGCAAAATTCACAGACACCCTCAACGCAGCAAATGCCCGCGGTGCAACAGACACCTATGGTTCAGCCGCCAACGGTGCAGCAGACGCCCATGGTTCAGCCATCAACGGTACAGCAGACGCCCATGATTCAGCCGCCAATGGTGCAGCAAATTCCCATGGTTCAGCCGCCAGTGGCACAGCAAGCTCCCGTGCCGCAACGTTCATCTACTCTCTACGAAGATTTTCAAGCGGCGAGCAACGCAAAACCCCAGGAGAGGGTGCGTTTTGAGGTCAGCACTCAAGAGGGCGACAGGGAGAACGGCGCAATCGCCAATATCTCCAACGCACCGCAAGCACAGCTGTTTCAGGATGCAGGAACGAAGATGCAGGAGAAAGGAATTGGTGCCGCAACGCAAATGAATACCCCAAGCCAACCTAGGACTCCTCAACCCATCAAATCTGAATCCTTACCACTCACGCCCGCCTCGCGCGCAGCAAGGGGCAAGGGTTGGCTGAAACTACAGGTTTATCAGTCCGAGGCGCGCTTTCCGCTAGAGGGTGCCAGGGCGGTGATCTTCAACAGCGCGGGGGGCAAGTACAACGTAATTTACGACAAGGTCACCGACGCTTTGGGGCAAATCGAGCCGCTGTCACTGCCGGCTCCTCACCGCGAGTTCAACCTTTCCCCTGAGGGCGCGGCAGGCAAGCACACCATGCCCTGCACTGTCTACAGCCTTTACGTGGAGCATCCCGGCTTCATGCGCAAAATCTACCCGGAAATCTCCGTTTTTGATGGCGTGGACTCGGTGAAACCCGTGATTCTGACACCAAAATCTGCGGGGATGGCAGATAAAATGCCAATTATTGACTTTTATGCTTGAATACCAAGATACGACTAAACAAGAGGCGGGAATGATTTCTTGCCTCTTGTTATTATAGTCTCCTAACTTGAAAATCAACTGGTCTTTGCGGTCTATTTTCCATCTGACTTCGTCAAAAATGCTCGTAATACGAAAGTA
>WRKY01000055.1 GCA_009777895.1 Oscillospiraceae bacterium | reverse complement strand
TGCCCACCGTTGAGGTTGTGCGTACAGGCTGTATCGGTATGTGCCAGTACGAACCCATCGCGGAAATCACCGTTCCGGGGCAGGAAAAAGTCACCTATGTCAACATGAACGCCGAGCGGGCGAGGGAAATTGTCCAAAAGCACCTTGTTGAGGGCAACCCCATTGAGGAGTACACTATCGGAGCAGTCACTCAGTAGTGTTTTATTCAGTTGTCAGCAGACAGCATATCTAGAACCTAAAATTAAAGGAGTTTATCATGGCGGTAAAACCATTGGCAGAGACCGATTTTTACAAAAAACAAATCCGCCTTGCCCTGCGCAACTGTGGCGTGATTGACCCCGAAAGTATTGAAGAATACTTTGCGGTGGACGGCTATCAGGCGTTGGCTAAGGCGTTGACACAGATGACCCCCGAGGAAGTCACACAAGTCGTTAAGGACAGCGGATTGCGCGGACGGGGCGGCGGCGGCTTCCCCACAGGGCTGAAGTGGAGCTTCACCGCGCAAAACGACGCCGACCAGAAGTACGTGGTCTGTAACGCCGACGAGGGCGACCCGGGGGCGTTTATGGACAGATCCGTCCTTGAGGGCGATCCCCACGCCGTCGTTGAGGCTATGGCGATCTGCGGATACTCCACAGGGGCGACAGAGGGCTACATCTATGTCCGCGCAGAATACCCAATCGCCGTAAAGCGTTTGGAAATAGCCATTGCCGACGCAAAAAAACACGGACTTTTGGGCAAAAACATATTCGGCAGCGGCTTTGACTTTGACCTGCACATTCGCCTTGGGGCAGGCGCCTTTGTCTGCGGCGAGGAAACCGCTCTTATGACATCCATCGAGGGTAATCGCGGCGAACCCCGTCCCCGTCCTCCCTACCCTGCGGTAAAGGGACTTTTCGGTAAACCCACCACTGAATGTAACGTGGAAACCTTTGCCAACGTACCCCAAATCATCCTCAAAGGCGCGGAATTTTTCGCGGCTATGGGTACTGAAAAATCCAAAGGCTCAAAGGTCTTTGCCCTGGGCGGTAATATTAACAACACCGGTTTGGTAGAAATTCCTATGGGCACAAAGCTAAGGGAAGTCATCTACGAAATTGGCGGCGGCATCCCTGACGGTCGCAAATTTAAGGCTGTGCAGACGGGCGGTCCCTCCGGTGGATGTATCCCGGCTGAACATTTGGACATCGAAATTGATTACGACAACCTTTCGGCAATCGGCTGTATGATTGGCTCGGGCGGTATGATTGTCATCGACGACAGCAAGTGCATGGTGGATATCGCCAGATTCTTCCTGGACTTCACTGTGGACGAATCCTGCGGCAAATGCTCTCCCTGCCGAATCGGCACAAAGAGAATGCTGGAGATTTTGGACAAGATAATAGAGGGCAACGGCACTCTTGGGGATGTCCAAAAACTGGAGGAGTTGGCGGCACACATCAAAGACAGCTCCCTTTGCGGACTTGGGCAGACCGCACCGAACCCCGTTTTGGCGACATTGCGCTTCTTCCGTGACGAGTATATCGCTCACGTTACCGAGAAAAAATGCCCGGCGGGTGTCTGTAAGGCAATGCTCAACTACTATATCGACCCCGAAAAGTGCATTGGCTGTACCCTTTGTGCCCGGGCTTGCCCCACAAACGCAATCTCCGGTAAGGTCAAAGAAGTCCACACAATCGACATTGACAAGTGCATCAAGTGCGGTGCGTGTGAAACTGCCTGTAAGAAGCACAACGCTGTCTATAAGGCATAGGTAAAGCGAAACCAAAGAAGTTTTTCAAAGAAGAAGATAGCAAATAAGAAAGGATAACAGTATGGAAACTGTGAACCTAAAGATTAACAATATGCCTGTCGCCGCTCCAAAGGGAGCGACTATCCTTGAGGCGGCGCGGCTTTTGGGACTGGAAATCCCCACACTGTGTTATCTCAAAGAGGTTAACGAAATCGGCGCGTGCCGTATCTGCATGGTGGAGGTCAAAGGTGCTAGGAGCCTTGTCACCGCTTGCGTCTATCCCGTCACCGAGGGTATGGAGGTATTCACCAACACCGAAAAAGTACGCCAATCCCGCAAGCTGACACTGGAGCTTATCCTCTCCACCCACGACAGGCGTTGCCTTTCCTGTATACGTTCAGGCAACTGTGAGCTGCAAAAGCTATGTAAGGAGTTCGGTGTGGATGACGAAACACACTTTGAGGGCGAAAATATCCGCTACAGCTTCGACGATTCAGCCGCCCACATGGTCCGCGACAACAATCGCTGTATCCTGTGCCGCCGCTGTATCGCCGCGTGTAAAAAACAGGATTGTGCCGTGATTGGCGCCAATGCCCGCGGCTTCAATACCCACGTGGGCTCTGCCTTCGAGCGCGATTTGGCGGATGTGTCTTGCGTATCCTGCGGACAGTGTATCGTCAACTGCCCAACAGGCGCACTCTGTGAAAAAGATGACACAGACAAGGTTCTCGCCGCAATCAACGACCCTGACAAGATTGTTGTTGTCCACACAGCGCCCTCAATCCGCGCCACACTGGGCGAGGCTTTCGGTATGCACCTGGGCACAAACGTGGAGGGCAAGATGGTCGCTGCTCTGCGCCGTCTGGGCTTCGACAAGGTTTTTGATACGGATTTCGCTGCGGATCTCACTATCATGGAGGAGGCGAATGAGTTCATTGAGCGGGTGTCCAACGGCGGTGTGCTGCCAATGATTACCTCCTGCTCACCTGGTTGGATTAAGTACTGCGAGCATTATTTCCCCGAGCAAATACCCAACATCTCAACCTGTAAATCCCCGCAGCAAATGGCTGGCGCAATAATCAAGAGTTGGTACGCCGAAAAGAACAATATTGATCCCGCCAAAATTTTCTGCGTGGGTATAATGCCCTGTACCGCCAAGAAGTTCGAGACCAAGCGGGATTATCAAAATGCCACAGGCTATCCCGATGTTGACATCGCACTGACAACCCGTGAATTGGCGCGGATGATTGAGAGTGCCGGCATCTACTTCAAGCACCTGCCCGACGAGAAATTTGACAATCCAATGGGCGACTCCACCGGTGCCTCCGTCATCTTCGGCGCGACAGGCGGCGTTATGGAAGCGACATTGCGCACAGCGGTGGAAACCCTTACAGGGGAAGAGCTGCGCAGCCTTGACTTTACAGAAATTCGCGGTACCAAAGGCATCAAGGAAGCCACATACAAAGTGGGCGACCTGGACGTGAATGTCTGCGTTGCAAGCGGTCTTGAGAACGCCCGCAAGGTTCTTGAGGAGATTAAGGCGGGTAAGAGCAAGTATCACTTCATCGAGATTATGGCGTGTCCCGGCGGCTGTGTCAACGGCGGCGGACAGCCTGTCCAACACGCGGTGGTGCGTAACTTTGTGGATCTCAAGGGCGTACGCGCTAAGGCGCTTTACGAGGCTGACGCGGCGATGCCAATCCGCAAAAGCCACGCCAACCCCATGATTAAGAAGCTCTACGAGGAGTATCTTGGCGAACCTGGCAGCCACAAAGCTCACAAGCTTCTCCACACAAAATATACCCCACGACCGAAATATCAATAGACTTCTTGCGTGAAAAAAGGCATTTCCGATTGCGGAGTGCCTTTTTGAGCGTTTAGGGGCTGTCTGAAAAAAATAACTTGTCTATTTTGGCTATAATCGCCTAACTTGGAAATCAACTCGTCTTTGCGATGCATTTTCCATCTGACTTCGCCAAAAATGCTCGTAATACGAAAGTATTCTTGCGTTTTTTTCCTTGCCAGACGAAAAATATTCTCCCAAATCCTGAGCCGATTTTCAAGTTAGTCGACTATATCTCCGAAAACATTGACTTTTTCCAATATTTCTATTATAATGTGAGAGGAAAAACTTTGTTAAAAAAACCGGAGGTTAAATTCCATGAAAAAACAAAAAAAAGAAAAGTCCAAAGCTCGGCGAGTCGTCTGTTGGGTGTTGGCGGCTGTGCTCCTTTGCGGCGTTGTATTTATGGGCTATGACGTGGCGCGGAACGTGGCAATCAAAGCAATCCCCGACTTACCCGAGGGAGAAACCCGCGAAATCACTGAGGGCGGTCACCACCTTGTCCACGAACTCCTGCTCATGCTCGAACGCCCCGAGTTACAGGAAAAAAGAGGCATTGTTGTGGACGACGAGTACATACAAAACGCCATCAAGCCCGTGCAAATCATGGTTGATGAGCGTTTTGACTGCGCGGATTTCCGTATGCAGTCCGTCCTGCGCCTTGTCTATTCCCACGGCGACACCCTGCGTGAAATTTCTCCAACAGCTTGGCAGACCATCGAGAATATGTTCCTAGGCGCTAAATATTGGATGAGCGAGCCTGGAGAGGACTCCATGTGCTATTGGTCGGAAAACCACCAACTTTTGTTCGCCGTCGCCGAATACATGGCTGGACAATACTGGCACGACAAGGTATTTACCAACGACGGCTCCACGGGACAAGAACGCATGGAGCGCGGGCGTCAGCGCATTAAATACTGGATGCAGCAGCGTTTTGAGGACGGTTTTTCCGAGTTCAACTCCTCCGTATATTACCGTTTCAACGCAGGACCAGCTTCTAATTTTATCCAATTTGCCGCCAGTGATGACGCTGAAATGGTACAGGCAATGAAAATCTGTCTGGATCTGCTCTTCTATGACATTGCCCTATACACATTCGACTACGGCATGACAGCTCCCATGGGGCGAGCCACATACGGCAACATGATTGGCAGTGATTCTTTGCGCAGCCTGACGGATCTCGTGTATGGATTGACTGAGGATGCGGATTTGAACACCGACAGCCAGATCGTCAACGTCGCCGCCATGCTGCGGGCAAGGGATGCGCAAGGCAATCCCTACTATGAACTGCCCCCCGTACTAAAGGAGATAATCAACGACACCAGTGAAAAAGAGCTTCGCGCTTCCTCTGGATTGGACACCGCAGAGCTTCACAGCCGCTACTCCATCAGCCACAGCGACGAGGACATGATGCGCCAACTTGCCATGGAGAGCTTCACGAACCCCGAGGTTATCTACAACACCATAACATATTTGGACAAAAATAATATGCTCTCTAGCAAATTTGTCAACGATTTTCGGCTCATTAACCTGAAAGCTCTCAAACTTCACCCATCGACTTTGGAGTGGGTATCACGGCGTTTCAACCCCATGCCTAACGGTATTGCCATTCAACGGGCGAATATCTACAGCTACCAAACGCCCCTTTACAGCCTTGCCAGTGTACAGCGGTATCATCCCGGAAGTTTTGGGGCGCAGCAGTACTTGAATTCCCTGAGTTTCGGTGGAAACTCCGTTGTGTTCACAAATCACCCCGCCAAGTTGGAGGAGAAATCCGTCACCGGCACGCCGGGATATTGGACGGGCTATGGCCGCGCGCCACACAGTGTGCAGGACAAAAACGTGATGATGCTCATCTACGAAATTCCCAAAAAACACGGCTTTTTGGAGCTTTATGACGTACCCCAGTTCACCCGTACATATCTGCCTGAAATCCACTTTGACGAGGTAATCATTGACGGTGACTACGCATTTGCCCGCAAAGGGGATGCCTACTTGGGCTTGATCGGCGCGGGAAATTTAGAGTATCTGCCCTGGTCAGAAAAGTCCGCAAACGCGCTGAAAATGGGTCTTGAGGAGAATCCCGACAAACACTTTGAGCTTGTTCAGCGAGGTAATCTCCAGTATTGGATTTATGAGGTTTCCGACGGTTCAAAAGAGAGCTTTAACCGCTTCCAAGAGCGGATTAAGTCAAACGAGGTCAGATTTAACAGCACATCCCTGCGCTACACAAGCAACGAAAAGGAATACAAAACCTCATTCGGCGGCGCGTTCACCATCGACGGCGAGGAAATCAACCTTGACTACAAACGCTTCGACAACCCCTACTCCACAGCAGAAAGATACGCCGACGAGTTCATAATTGAGCACAATGGCAAGAGTTTGCGGCTGAACTTTGAGTCGTTGTTGCGGGAGATTGGTTAGAGACTGTTGACACAAGAGTAAAAAAGGCACTTCCTTAATTTGGAGGTGCCTTTCCAGGTTTATAATACTTGATATGGTTTTTACAGGAACAGGAACGTGAGAAACGTGCCCAGGACTAGTGAGAAAAAGACAATTGCCGCCACGCGGGTAATGCGTACTAGCTTTGCCTCAATAGAGCGGCTCTTGTTCTTGCCGAAAAAAGTCTCCGCGCCGCCGGCGATTGCCCCTGACAGCCCTTGGGATTTACCCTCCTGCAACAGCACGAGAGCAACAATTGCAAGACAGGCAACGATTAGTAATGCGCCCAAAATAATTTCATAAATTTCCATTGTTTTCTCCTTTAGGGGTTTCGGCGGACAACGATTGACAATAACAACGTGATGCAAGATGACACAAGCGTTTTACTCTTGTCAAGCGTTGTTGACCTTTTGGCGGACATTGCCCGCAAACCGATTGATGACCACAACGTAATGCAAGATGACACAAGCGTTTTACTCTCATCAAGCGTTGTTGACCTTTCAACGGACATTGTCCACAAACTGATTGATGACCACAGAGTAGTACACGATGACGCAAGCGTTTTACTCTCATCAAGCGTTGTGACCTTTCAGCGGACATTGTCCACAAACTGATTGATGACCACAACGTAATGCAAGATGACACAAGCGTTTTACTCTCATCAAGCGTCGTTGACCTTTCAGCGGACATTGTCCGCTGGCGCGCTGTAGAGGATTTGAACCCCTGACCTTGTGGTCCGTAGCCACACGCTCTATCCAGCTGAGCTAACAGCGCAAAAGCTAGGGTATTATACCACATTACGAAAAAAAATGCAAGCCCCTAAGGCAAATACTCAAACTCAAAACCGCCAACACAAACAGTATCCCCCTCCTGCAACCCCAGTTCAAACAATTGCTCCATAATCCCTGAGCTTTGCAAAACACGCTGAAAATACTGTAAAGACTCGTAGTCGTCCATGTCCACCTTGTTCAGGATCCCCCGCAGCCAATGCGCGTCCACAAAATACTCGCCATCTTCTTCCCATGCCTCAAACTTGCCGTGTTCCTTCTCTTTTATAGGGATGACCTCAGGCTCGTAGGTACGCACGGGAGGCAGCTTCACAAGCATCGCCGCCGCCGCGTTCATCAACTCTTTCGTCCCCATGGCGATTGGAGCACAAATCTCAAAATACTCGTAATCGGCGAAATATTGCCGCAAGCGCCCAAGCTGTTCTTCCGTTGCCATGTCGATTTTATTCGCCGCTACAATTTGGGGTAGTTTCACCAAATCCTTGTGGAAATTTGCAAGCTCACTGTTTATTTTCTCGAAGTCCTCGATAGGGTCACGGGCTTCTGAACCCGCCGCGTCCACCACGTGGATTAGCATACGGCAACGCTCAATATGCCGCAAAAAGGCGTGTCCCAGACCCGCACCGCCGCTCGCTCCCTCGATAAGCCCGGGGATGTCTGCCATGACGAAACTAGTCCCCTCCCCCAGGCTCACCACGCCTAACACAGGGGCGAGGGTGGTAAAGTGGTAGTCGGCAACGGCGGGTTTCGCCTGGCTCACCACGCTCAACAGGCTGCTTTTGCCAACGTTTGGAAAGCCCAACAGCCCTACATCCGCAAGAAGTTTCAGCTCTAGTTGTATCTCCCAACTCTCCCCTTTCGCGCCGCTTTTAGCAAAACGCGGGGCTTGCCTTACGGGCGTTGCAAAGTGGGCGTTGCCCCATCCCCCGCGACCGCCTTTTGCCAGTACAAAAGGCTTTTCGCCGGACATATCCGCTAACAGGCTCTCACTCTCTAAATCCCGCACCAACGTCCCCATGGGTACTTTGATTATCAGGTCTTTCCCGCTCTTACCCGTTTTTTTATTGGAGGAGCCGTTGGCGCCGCGCTCGGCTTTGTAGGAGCGTTTGTAGCGGAAATCAGCCAAGGTGGAGAGGTTGGAATCAGTTTGCAGGATTATGCTCCCCCCGCGTCCGCCGTCGCCGCCGTCAGGTCCGCCTGCAGCAACGTATTTTTCACGGTGAAAGGCGACAACACCGTCGCCTCCCGCCCCCGCCTCGACCTTGATTTTCGCCGTGTCAATAAACATTTTTTCTTTTCCTTTTATTTTGGTGTGTTTCTTTTTTTACCAAAAATGAACGTCATGCTAATTCCAAGACTGATTACAAACGCCGCCAACATCCATAAATGTGTGCGGAAGTAGTCATACATTGCCGTGAAAGCGGAAGGTTGCCACAGCAAGATGACCCCCACAGCTACAGCCATCACGGCGCATATGAGCACCGCACCCGCCGCGCAGTCTTTTGCGATCGCTGCTAATGGATGTTGCTGCCGGGTGGCGAGGTCAACCAAAGCCTCAATGGCGGTGTTGAAAATCTCCGCCGACAGCACAATTGCATTGGCGATGAACAGTATTGCCCATTGGGCTTTGTCCAACACAAACCAGTCGAAAATGCCCAAAAACGCGTACATATATATCATGCACACCAAATGAATGCGGAAATTGCGTTCCTTTTGTGTGGTACGCAAAACACCGCGAAAGGCGAATTTGAAGCTTTTTATAAGTCCGCGCATTTATAGTTTGATAGTAGATTTTAGATGTCAGAGCGTTTAACTTCTGTTATCGGTATCTAATATCTAACCTCCTTCCTTGGTTTTTGGGGATTTTGTAGAGGATAAAGTTAATATCTGTTCCAGGGAGTGTTAACACGACCTAATATTGCGTGACGCGCGGGATCTCCCATATATCGACTAACACTCATTCTCCACGATTTGCGCTAGCGTTTGGGCTTTGCGGATACAGCGCAGCCCGCCCTCAATGGTGTAGAGCCATTCGGCGGCTTGGGTGTGGGAGTTATAGTTGAATGGAGTCATCGCAGCGCAATACGCTCCCGCACCGCCGATAATAAAGCTGTCGCCGATTTTGGGGGCGGTCATTTCGCGGGTGTTGATGCCGCCGCCCTCCTCGAGGGTTTGACAGTCACCGCTCTCACAGCAACGCCCCGCAACCACCAAGGCAAGACTGTTGAGCCGCTGCTCGTCCTGTGCCAAAGACTCCTCCTGAGGAGGGAAATCGCTCCATTTCAACTCGCCGTTTGGTGAAACAACATAGAAAGGATGCGCTGAACCGTAAAGCAACGGACGGGCATTGACTTCCATACCGCCGTCCAAAATCACAAAGTCAAAGCCGTCACGCCCCGTGGATTTCGCGTCCAAAACCTGCGTGACAATGTAGCCTGCGTTTGCCAATATAAAGGTTCCCGGCTCAATTTCCGCACAGAGTTTCCGTCCCGTACGCTCGTAAAAAGCAGTGATTTGCTCCTTGGAATAGTTGCCCAAAAGCTCAATGTCCGCCTTGATTTCATGGGGCAGACGCCCCTCTTTCAGTCCGCCGCCAAAGTTCACTGTGTCCGCATCGGGGAAAAATTCATCCACAAACGCCAACACGATATCAATATTTTGCCGCCAGATTTCAGGGTCGCCCCCGGAGCCTATGTGTGTGTGCACCTGGGTGAACTTGATACCGCGCTTCCCTGCGTAATCAAGGGCAGCGGGGATATTGGACTTGTGAACGCCAAAACAGCAATATTTGTCGCCAGTGTTGCGGCTAGAGCTCTCGCCGGTACCCACGCCGGGATGTACGCGCATACTCAGGTCGATGCTGTTTGCGGCGGCAAAATCTCCTACCAGTTCCAGTTGGCGCAATGAGCATACGTTGTAGCGCAAGCCCTGCAACATCAAGGCTTCAAGCTCTGTGCGCTCTTCACCAAAGGGTACTTCCTGACTGGTGAGCTGTATCTTTGACGGCGCAATCCCCGCCATGCAAGCCCGCTTTGCCTCATTGAAGCTTGACGCATCAATATACAGCCCTGCTGCGTTGATGATTTTCAGCAGTTGGCGGGAAGAATTTGCTTTCATGGCGTAGCGCACCCGCAGACCAAAAGCATTGGGCATTGCCAGGGCGGCGGCGCATTTTTGAGCAATCAGGCTCTCGTCGTAAAGATAAAAGGGCGTTTGCTCCTTTGCACGCGCGGCGGCGATTGTCTGGGTGGTGATTGAGGTAAGGGGATTGAGCT
>WRKY01000054.1 GCA_009777895.1 Oscillospiraceae bacterium | reverse complement strand
AATGGCATAGCCGTCTTGGTCAACATCCTCGGGATTGGCGAAAAACAGGCTGTAGACCCCAAAACCTAAGCCGCCTAACAGCAGTGAAATGGACAAAATGATGCAACACGCCACTACGGCGATGCGGCGGGGACAGAAGCGACCGCTAGGTTGCATCCAGGCGACCACGTAATTTCGAGTGCGCAAAACACGGACGATGAGGGGGTTGAGGAAGTCCGTGATTTTGAGCCATGTGCTTTTATATTCCATAGTTTTTATGCTCCTTGTGAGGGCTTGTTTGAGGCAGCGAACTGTGAAAAAAGCTTTATAAAACGTGTTGAAAACAAGAAAAATGAAGCTCCACATCGCTAAAACTCAATTGATGCGGAAACGATAAATTCATTTCTGCCATGGGTAAATCAATACCTCAAGTGGGGATTATAGCATAAAATGACGCAGATTGCAAGATTTTTGGTGTAAATTTTTTTTACTATTCCAACTCCAACCCATAAACCCGCGCTCCCCAAGAGGTCGCCCAACGTTCTATGGGGTTGCGGTCATAGGCGCTGCGGCGGGCATCGGGATCCCATGCGCCGGAAGCCAATTCCTCGGCGTATTCGCTGACAAATTTCTGATACCAAATCTCCGAGGAAATTCCCACCACAATGGGATAAACGGGACCCATGACGATGTTCTGCAGTCCGTGTCCCGCCTCGTGGTAGGGAGTGTAATATTCAGCGTTTTCGCCCAAAAAGAAGAACGGTCCCAAGTTATTACTGCCCATCTCACGCACGTTTTCAAAGTAGATGTTGCCCTTGAAATACTTTGGCTCAAGCCCGTCCATCATGCACGACAATGCCTTTACGCCCCCTGCGGCGGTGGCAAAAACACCCCAGGTACACGACAACACCCAGTATGCCCAAACGCCAAACTTGCTGTATTCGCCGCTCCCCGTCCGATCAAAGTACCTCTCGTCCTGTATTGGATGCGCCACTTTCTGCGCCTTGCCGGCAATACCGGCGACCATAACGAATGAGAGCGCCATTACCGCCGCAAGGGCGATGGCGATAATTTTGAGTGTTTTTGTTTTCTTTTTCATGGGGAAATCCTTTAGTTTTTTTCCTGAGATAATTATAGCATATATTGCATGGGGTTGCAAGGTTGAAAAAATTTTGAAAATTAGCACAGTGATAAAGGCGCATCCTCAACAGGAATGCGCCTTTTAATCTGTTCTAAACGACCTAATATCCTCAGCGTACAGTTACATTAACCACAACTTTTTTCCCACTGCCGTCGTTTGTTTTGGCGGTGATTTTTGCGGTGCCCTTTTTCTTTGCCGTAACAACGCCGGATTTGGACACCGTGGCGATGGATTTATTGCTTGTGGTCCAGGTCAAATTGGGATCCGCCTTGCTTGAAAGCTTTACGGCGATCGACTTTTTCTTGCCCTTGTTCAGTGTCAGTGACTTGGGGTTTGCGCTGATGCTTGTGGTGAGGATGTAGGACTTGAACACCCGCGAATCCAATTTAAAGCCTTTCGCGCTTTTCTTGTAGTAAAATGTGTTCTTGCTGTTGAAAGAACTGCACTGAATTCTGTGGTAGTAATCTCCTAATTTGCTGCTGTCGGTGAATTTTGGAGAATTGCCGGCGAATGTTATATTCAGCTTGTTCTCAGAAGAAAATGTGCGAATCGCCATAGACGTGACAGATTTTGGGATTTTCACTGTCTTTAGCCGGGTACCTTCAAATGCTTTTTCGCCGATAGTCTTGAGTTTGTCAGGCAGTGTCAAGGATTTCAGGGGCTGATTGGCAAAGGCGCTTTTGCCGATTTTAGTCAAGCCTGCGGGTAGGGTGACTTTCGTCAGTTTCCCTGTGTAATACTCCGAGGGCAATGCAAAAGCGAAGTCGTCAATTTCCGTCACAGAGCTTGGGAGTTTGAAGCTAGTGTCCTTTTTGCCCACGGGATATTGTATTAAGCGCTTCTTATTTTTCGTGTACAAAATGCCGTCAAGAGAGATGTAATTTGGGTCTTTATTGCTGACGGTGATTGACTTTAGGTTGACAATTTGACTGAACGCGCCTATGTCGATAAGGACATCGGCGGGGATTTTCACGCTTGAAAGGGCGGTGTTGGTGAAAGCAAAGCAACCAATAATTTGGAGGTTTTCAGGGAATGTTATGGATTTCAGTCCCGTGTTCATGAATGCACTATCAGATATCCAATCAAGAGATTTGGGCAGCTTCACGCTTGTCAATGCCTGACAGTTGTAAAAAGCGTAACTTCCGATAACATAGGCGCTTGTGGGAAGTGTAAGTGTCTTTAGGCTGTCACAGTGCATAAATAGGGCATCGCTGATTCTCCTCAAACCCTTGGGTAGCGTGACTTCCTTGAGGTTAGTCTGTCCCGCAAAAGCACCAATGCCGATGGAAGTGACACTGTTGGGAATGGAGATTTTCATCAATCCGCCATGAGAGTTGTAATTACTGAAATGGTAGAGGTAAAAACTGTCATATTCAAGGCTATAGTTGTTTTTAAAGTCCTTATAAATGCGGTTATATGTGTCAAGATAACTATATCCGTTATCGTCAGGACGCAACTGTAGGTAATTACACGCAAAGGCTTCTGCGCCAATGGTGACAAGGGTGTTGGGCAGGGTCAATTTTTCAAGGTTACTACAATTGGCAAAAGCTCTCGCGCCAATTTCCGTGGTGCCCTTGGGTATGGTCAGGTTAGCCAGTGCGCTGCCATCAAACAAGCCTTCGGGGACAACGGTCATGTAACCGGGGACAGTGAAGCTAGTTATGGCGGTTTGGCTGAAAACCCAACGCCCCACCTTTGTCGGCGTTTTGGGCATAGTCAGGGTTTCAAGGGAAGAGCAATAGATAAACGCCCCGTCGCCAAGCCACCATAAGCTCTCTGGGAGAACAACGCTTTTAAGTGCGGAGCAACCTCTAAACGCGTCATTGCCAATGCGGGTCACGCCCTCGGGGACGTTCAGCTGAGTAATATTCGTGTACATGAACGCGCCCTCGCCAATGCGTGTGAGTTTTTCGGGCAGCTTGACGCTAGAAATACGCAAGCCGGTGAATGCCCTGTCGCCGATTTCCTCAAGGGTGCTCGGCAGTGTAAGGCTAGTAATCTTTGACAAAGCCTTGTTCTTTTTCCAAGTGTTAAAAACATCGTCGTCGATGATTTTCACTCCCTCGGGGATGACAACCTTAGCGGCAGAGCCGTTATAGGCGGTGAGGACGCCGGTTTCGGTGACGACGAAATCCGCAGGGGTACTAGCCTGTGCCAGTGGAATGAGTGTCAGCAGTAAAACTATTACCGCAATGAGTGAAAAAGCCTTTTTCACTATGCTGCCAGGGGACCTTGCGCCGCAAGCGTTAACTTCCGCGCCATAGTTGTGGATGTCTGAATTGTTAGTTTTCATGATGTGTACCTGCTTTCTTTTTATTGGACTTCTTGCCAGTCTTCTCATATCGGATACTTTGCAAGAAGTTTTTGATGGGCGGTTATATTTCCGCCTTCAACCAATATAACGTTTGAACAGGCACTTTTGTGACATATGAGTTCCTAACTGAAAAATCAATTCGTCTTTGCGGTCTATTTTACGCCTGATTTCGTCAAAAATGCTCGTAATACAAAAGTATTACTGCGCTTTTTTCCTTGCCAGACGAAAAATATTCTCCCAAATCCTGAGTCGATTTTCAAGTTAATCGACTATAACAACCTGTATTCAGTAAAAAATTGGGCACTCCTATCACAGAAGCGCCCTTGTTTCTAGCGTAAATACCTATTTAACCATACCTGCAACCTCGGAAGCAAAGTCATCCTGACGCTTCTCAAGCCCCTCGCCCTTAGCAAAACGCACGAATTCGGCAACGCCCACTTCCGCGCCCAAGGACTTCGCCACAGAGGCGACGTACTTCGCAACGCTCATGCTGTCGTCCTTGACAAAGCTTTGTTCCAACAGGCAGTTCTCGCTGTAGTACTTGCCGATTCTGCCGTCCACAATCTTACCCAAAACCGCGTCGGGCTTGTTTTGCATCTTGGGATCCTCTTTCATTTGGGCGACGAGAATCTCCTTTTCCTTTGCCAACACATCGGCAGGGACTGACGCCGCATCAAGGTATGAGGGGCTCATTGCGGCAATCTGCATGGCAACGTCTTTGCCCATCGCTATGAATTCGGCGTTGTCTGCCAACGATGCGTCGGCATCAAAACGCACAAGCACACCCACAGAGCCGCCCGCGTGGATGTATGTGGCGCAAACGCCCTCAACACGGACAAAACGGCGCAGCTTCAAATTCTCGCCGATGGAAAGGATTTTGTCCTGGAGATTTTCTTGTACAGTGCGGCTGTCGTCCGCCATTGTCAACGCGGCAAGAGCTTCGATGTCGGCGGGATTTTGTTGGGCGACAGTCTTCGCTACCGATGCAGCGAACGCTTGGAACTGGGCGTTTTTCGCCACAAAGTCCGTTTCGCTGTTGACCTCTAAAAGCACGGCGACACCGCCGGCTTGATATGCGACAACTGCCCCCTCGGCGGCAATACGACCTGATTTTTTCGCCGCCGCAGCAAGTCCTTTTTCTCTCAGACAGTCGATTGCCTTTTCTATGTCGCCGTCCGCCTCGACTAGCGCGTTTTTGCAGTCGAGCATACCAACGCCTGTGCGCTCGCGAAGTGTTTGTACGTCTTTTGCTGTGAATGCCATAGGTTGTTTTCTCCTTTAGTTATTTTTTACCGGGATTAATTGTTTTTACTTCTCGATTTACTTGTATATCTTCTTTATACCTTGTCAAGTAGAGACACAGCTCAACTACTCTACCACTGGAATCTCATCAACGGCGATTGTCTCATCCTCCGCGAGAACCTCTTCAACGGTGACGGTGTCAATTTCGTCGTCGCTGTCCGCGCCGCCGCGACCCTCAATCACAGCGTCAGCGAGGGCAGAAGCAAACAGACGTACAGCGCGAATAGCATCATCATTGCCGGGGATAATCCAGTCAATTTCGTCGGGGTCACAGTTTGTGTCCACGATAGCGATGATTGGGATTCCCAGTTTACGCGCTTCGGCAACGGCAATGCGTTCCTTGCGTGGGTCAACGATAAACACAGCCGCGGGGGGCTTTTTCATCTTGGTAATGCCGCCCAAAAACTTCTCGAGCTTATCAATTTGCAGCTGTAGTTTGATAACTTCCTTTTTGGGAAGCATATCGAACGTCCCGTCCTCTTTCATGCGCTGAAGTTGCGCAAGACGGCGAATACGGCGTTGGATTGTGTGGAAGTTGGTGAGCATTCCGCCCAACCAACGGGCGTTGACATAGGGCATACCGCAACGAGCGGCTTCCTCTTTGACAGAGTCCTGAGCCTGTTTTTTCGTGCCGACAAACAGCACCTCATGCCCCTCGGCGGCAATTTCTGCGACGTATTTGTACGCCTCCTCAAGCTTGCGAACGGTCTTTTGCAGGTCGATGATATAAATTCCATTGCGCTCGGTGAAGATAAATGGAGCCATTTTGGGGTTCCATCGACGGGTCTGATGTCCGAAATGGACGCCTGCCTCAAGCAGGGATTTCATGGATACGATTGACATAGTTTCTCCTTCGGTTTGCCTCCACCTTGCGCAATTCACCGAAGCGGCAAGGTGTGCGATTTGTTGCCCCTGGCGAAACAAGGGCTGTGGTATTATATCAGATTTTTGAGCATTTGTCAAATTTTTTGCCACAATCCTGTATCTCCCCCTTTGCTTTTTCGCGCAATTTGTAGTATAATATTGCAATAACAAAACTGGTTTGGATCAATACAGATAATCGAAAGGATACTGTGAGGTGGCTTCGCATCTCACGCGGTTCGTAAAATGACCCCAAAAGAATTAGTGAGCGAAATGACTCTAGAGGAAAAGGCGAGCCTTGTTTCGGGCAAGGATTTCTGGCGGCTCAAGCCCATTCCACGTATTGGCATACCCAAAATCGCCGTAAGCGACGGACCTCACGGTCTGCGCAAGCAATCCGACGAGCCCGGAGCAGGTGACAACGACTCGAAAATCACCGTGTGCTTCCCCAGTGGAGCCGGACTTGCGGCGAGCTTCAACCGCGATTTGATTCAGGAACTTGGCGTGACTCTCGCTAAGGAAGCCATGGCGGAGCGGGTCGCCGTCTTACTTGGTCCCGCTATCAACATCAAGCGCTCCCCCCTTTGCGGGCGCAATTTCGAATATTTAAGCGAGGATCCTTATCTCGCAGGTGAGATGGCGGCTGCCTACACCGATGGAGTACAGGCGAACGGCGTCGGTGTCTGTCTAAAGCATTTTGCGGCGAACAACCAAGAGCGGCGCAGGATGAGCAACTCATCTGTGGTGGACGAACGGACGTTGCGGGAGATTTATCTCCCCGCCTTTGAGAAAGTCGTGAAACGCTCCGGCGCATGGTCGGTGATGTGCGCATACAACAAGCTTAATGGCACCTACTGCTCGGAAAATAAACGACTGCTCACGGACATCTTGCGCGATGAGTGGGGATTTGACGGCGTGGTTATATCCGACTGGGGCGCAGTGTGCGACAGAGTCAAGGGCATATGCGCAGGTTTGGATTTGGAGATGCCCTCTAGCGGCGAGGAAAATACCAATAATATAATCTCTGCCGTAACCGCCGGTGACTTGGACGAGGGGGAATTGGATATTTGCTGTGAGCGGATTGTCAACCTGATAAAACGCTCGGTAATGGGCTACAGAAACGCTGAACAGCCCACATTCAGCCGCGATGCCGACCACGACAAGGCGCGGGAATTTGCCCGCGAAACCCAGGTGCTGCTGAAAAACAACGGCGTTTTGCCTCTGAAGAAAAACGCCAACATTGTATTTATCGGCGAGTTTGCCGAGAAACCGCGCTTCCAGGGGGATGGCAGCAGTCACATCAACCCGTATACCGTTGACAATGCCCTTGACGCTGCTATTGAAATGGGCATTGGTGTGCGTTATGTGCGGGGCTTTAGCTCCAGGAATACTAAGTATGACGTGCATCTTGCCGTGGAAGCGATTGCTGCCGCGCGTTCGGCGGACGTGGCGGTGGTATTCGCGGGTCTGCCCGATGTCATGGAAACCGAGGGACTTGACCGTGTGACGCTAGATTTGCCCGAAAATCAGAATGCCTTGATAGATAAAATCACGGCGGTACAGCCCAATACAGTGGTTGTTCTCCAAAACGGCTCACCCGTCACAATGCCTTGGCTAGGCAAGGTTTCAGCGGTTTTGGAGAGCTATTTAGGCGGCGAGGGAGTGGGCGCCGCTCAGGCGGAAATCCTTTTCGGCGAGGTGAATCCTTCGGGTAAACTTGCGGAAACCTTCCCCATCGCTTTGGAGGATACCCCCTGCTATGAAAACTTTCCCGGCAATCTCTTGACGGTGGAATACCGCGAAGGCATTTACGTGGGCTACAGATACTATGAAAAAGCAAAAAAACACGTGATGTTCCCCTTTGGATACGGTTTGAGCTACACCACATTTGAGTATTCGAACCTCTCGTCCCAGTGGCAGGGCGAGAACCTGGAGCTGAAGTTCACGGTGAAAAACGCGGGCAGCCGCGCGGGAGCGGAGGCGGCTCAGGTCTATGTTTCATCCCCCGAGGGTAAGGCTTTTCATCCCCGCAAAGCGCTGAAAGGCTTTGAGAAAGTCTACTTGCAGCCCGGTGAGAAAAAAGAAATCTGTGTTACCCTAGACAAGCGTGCGTTCCAGTTTTACAACGTGAACAAGAGCGATTGGGACAGCGAAAAAGGGGAGTACAAAATACTTATCGGTGCTTCCTCACAGGACATCAGACTGCGCACGACAGTGGAAATTGACGCCCTTGCGGGCAGTCCCGTTTACCCCAAAAAGCACTTCAAGAGCTACTATACAGCGGACGTTCAGAGAGTTCCCAACGAGGAGTTTGCCTGCCTTTTGGGTACGCCCATCCCCAAGGCAAATCCCAAAAAGGGGGAGATGGTCACCGTCAACGACAGCTTAGAGGTGGCGGCGGCAAAAACCCTGTGCGGCGAACGGATTGCGGCAGTGATACGCCGTGCGAAATCCATGTTCCGCCCCGCAAAAAATGCCATTTTCAGCAACCCTGATTTTTACGTCCACGCGGCGATGGAGAGTCCCATCCACTGCATTGCCCGCGGCGCGCCCAGGGCTGATCGATTGCGCCTAGGGCTTGTGGATTTCCTCAACGGTAAGAAAAGCGGACTTGCCCAGTATTTTGCGGCAAAGTTATTTCGCAACGGCTAATCTGAATTATAAAGGGCTTGTTGAATAGATTTTCAATAAGCCCAACAGGAGTCCCAATGCCCAAACAAAAAGCAATACACATCTGCGCCCAATGCGGACACGAAACCGTCAAGTGGTTCGGTCAGTGCCCGGGCTGCGGGGAGTGGAATACCCTGCAAGAGGCGGGCTTTCGTGAGCAGGGCATAGGCAGCAAAAGCGGCGGCGCTAAGGGTGTTTTGCGCTCACCCCAACGCTTGGAGGAGATTTCCTCCGAGGGTGAGCATCGCTATGACACAGGGCTTGGCGAGCTGAACCGCGTTTGCGGCGGCGGCTTGGTTCGCGGCTCATTGTTACTGCTCAGCGGCGACCCCGGAATCGGCAAATCGACCTTATTATTACAAATTTGTCAGTCTATGGGACAAGAATTGGAAATTTTGTACATTTCAGGTGAGGAATCCGCCCATCAGCTGAAGCTGCGCGCCGCCCGTCTGGGCGTGGACGCACAAGGCTTATCTGTATTGTGCGAAACCGATGCGCAAAGCGTTGCGGAAACCATCCGAACGCTGAAGCCCCAACTGGTGCTCATCGACTCCATACAGACCATGCAAATCAGCGAACTTTCCTCCAGTCCCGGCTCGGTGACTCAGGTTCGCGAATCTACAAACCTGTTTCTGCGGACATCAAAGGCGATGAATATTCCCTGTATTTTGGTGGGTCACGTGAATAAGGACGGCAATATCGCCGGACCTAAGGTTCTTGAACACATCGTGGATGCGGTGCTTTATTTCGAGGGGGAGCGGCACTTGTCCTACCGCATTTTGCGGGCGGTGAAAAATCGATACGGCTCAACGAACGAAATTGGTGTGTTCGAGATGGGCGACAGCGGACTGCGGGAGGTGGAAAACCCCTCAGAGATGCTCCTTTCAGGGCGTGCCGACGGCACATCCGGTTCCTGTGTCGCCTGCGTATTGGAGGGCAGCCGCCCCCTGTTGGCGGAGGTGCAGACCTTGGTGAGTGAAACGGGATTCGGCAATCCCCGGCGCATGGTCAACGGCTTCGATGCTAGCCGCATGAATATGCTCATCGCTGTATTGGAAAAGCGATGCGGCGGTCATGGGCACAGCCAAATGCCATCCATGTTTTTCGGCAACATGGACGCATACCTGAACATTGCGGGAGGGCTGAAATTGGACGAGCCCGCCTGTGATTTGCCTGTGGCGTTGGCATTGGTTTCGGGGTTTTTGGACTTGCCCATTGCGAAAGACCTTTTGGCTTTCGGCGAGATTGGATTGGGGGGAGAGCTGCGCGCCGTCAGCGGCTGTGAACAACGTTTGCGCGAGGCGGCGCGGCTAGGATTTGGGCGATGCATAATCCCGCGCCACAACTTCAAGTCACTGAAAAACAAACAATACGGCGACTTAATCGTCCTCCCGGCGGGAAATTTAGCTGAGGCAATGCGATTGACGGGATTGGGCGGGCAATAGTGCAGACCCTGAATTCTCTGCCAACCTCCTTGACATTTGAAAAAAACAGTGTATAATATATCCATCAACTATCCATCAATTTAAAGGACTTATAACTGATGATAAAACTGCGAAAAATCACAACCGCTTTTCTCATTGTCTGCGCTTGCGCGTTGATTGTTTTTACTGCCTGTAACAGCGTGGACGAACCACAAAATGACTTAACTACCACGACGTCAACCTCCCAAAATAGAACAGAAATTACCACCGGCGCGTCAACCTCTCAACATAAGACAGAAAATACCGGTGACCAGACTACCTCTACAAAACCTGAAGCCGAACCCACAGCCGCTAACGCCGTTTACCCCAAATATGCGCAAAAGTACGCCTATGCGGGTTATACGCCCCAAGAAGCGCAAATGGATCCCTGGTACTTAACCCTCTTGAATGTTAACTACTGCCTCCCTGAAGACCACCCTGTGGACATAGCCGGCGCGGGCAACGGTACGTATTTGGACAGGCGCGTCGTCCCCGCGTTTAAGGAAATGGTCGCCGCCGCCAA
>WRKY01000053.1 GCA_009777895.1 Oscillospiraceae bacterium | reverse complement strand
GTACGCTCCAAAGAGCCGTCATCGCGGCGGAAAGACAGACTAGGAACTTTTGACAGGTCAGGGGCATCTTCCAACAGCTCAGTCAACAAGGCACGGAAAGGTATCTCCCCTTCACCGTGAATAAGCACGTCGATAAAGGGGAACTGCTCCAACATTTGCGTATCGGGGGGGACGTTGTGACCGCCAAAAACAATCAGACATTCTGGGTATTTTGCCTTGATTTTCTCCGCCAAGCGTTTGTTGTATTCCGTGTTCCAAACATAGCAAGAAAAGCCCACCACAGCGGGATTTTCAATGCGTTCCATAACGCGATCCGTATCCTCGCGGAGAATCAAGAATTCCCGCATTTCATAGGCGTGGCGCACTTTCTCCTCCTGAAAGGCGTTGGCGACAAGTAACCCCACGGCGTAAGGCAAATAAGCCGACTGAAAGGTCATGCCGGTATACATTTGGTCAACCTGTACCATGTAAAGGTTTCGTTTGCTCATGTTGCTTTCTCCTAATTTGTTGTATCCGTTGGCAGTGAATAATCCTCGAAACGAAAAAGCTTGCGGCGGGGCGTAAATCTAACTCGGATAAGGGGAACTAAATACCGCACCTTGTGCCAAAATCCGCTTGTGGATTTGCCCTCTCGTCTCGCGTGATATTCCACTGGTATTTCAATCAGCGGCATCTTTAAGCGCAGCATACATAGCTTATATTCCAAAAATACCGCTTGACGTTTTTCTCTCAAGTTCAAACCAAAACCAATTTTCAGCGGAAATGCGCCGTAGCCTGCCGTTGCGTCTGTCGCAAAATTTGCTCCATACATCACACGCACGACCTGTTGGAAAATCCATTGCAGTGGCAATTGCCAAACTGGGTATCCCTCAAAGCTACCGCCTTTCTTCCAACGTGTTAAAGAAACGAGGGCGTTCGGGTTTTCTTTGGCGGTTTCCAACATTTGCATGACCGCTTTTGGCGGAATTTCTAAGTCAGCCGAAATCATCAGCAAGTGGCTGGAAAGAGTTTTGTTTTTGTAGTATTCAACATATTCTTGAACCGGCTCCCAGGTTTTTTGTAATAACATTTCAGTTTCAATTCTTGTCACTGTTTTTTCTAAACTTTTAGCCATTTCAATACACTCATGCGTTGCATGAGGAGCAAGGTACATAACGATTTTTTCAACGTCATCAGCGGGCAATAGTTCGGCGAGTGCTTCCACAGTTTCGCGCAAGCCATTCACTTCATCTCGTGCAAGAACACCTATCATGATTTTTTTGAAAGCGGTGGTGGGGAGCTGTAAATTATTCTTCATCTTCCGCACTCCCTTCCAGAAGGTGGGGTTTTGGCGTAAAACGCACACGCAAAAATGGCTTGAAGTATTTCAATTTCCCCCAAAACGTATTGGTCGCTTTTCCCTCTCTGCGCGAACTGTAGCACACGGGGATTTCTACCAATGACAAACCCAATCTGTACAAAATAAGCTTGTATTCAAGAAAAACGCTCAGGGAATTTTCTTTTAGGCGCAATCGTGAAAATATTTCGCTAGGGACAGCAATGTAACCCGCTGTGGCATCGGTGGACTTGGAAAAATAACAGATTTGGACAAGCTTTTGGAATATATAGTGGAGGGGCAGCTGCCACTTTGGATAACCCGTAAAGCTGCCGCCGTCTTTCCAACGTGAGAGAGATACCAAGGCGTTGGGGTGTTTTTTGCACATATCCAACATTTTTGACGGGATATCAAGGGGAATTTCCATATCAGAACCCAACAAAATCGCGTGGGAGGCAAAGCTGACAGTTCCCAAAAGGTGACGGCATTCACCTACGCCGCCCTTTGTTTGCTGTATCGCTTTGACCGGGATTTTAGTCACGGTTTCCTCTAACTCCTTTGCCGCCGCAAGGCACTGGGGAGTTGCCCGCGTGGCAATGAAAATAATAATCTGCTCCACGTCTTCAGGGCAACAGGTGTCGACTAATGCAAGTACTGTTTTTTGCAAACTATGTACTTCGTTATACGCGCCCACCAAAAACACCGCGCTATTGAATTGTATGTCCGCACACATTGAACTGGTCAAAAGATTATTATTTCGTGCTTTACCTTTATCCTCACCCAACCCCCAAGCCCCCTTTCGTGAAGTTTTCCGCAAGCTCTAAGCCGCGGCAAATTGCTTGGTCTGTGTTGATATACGCCCATTGTCCCCATCTGCCCAAGGGTTCGATGCTACGCCCTCTCGCCCAGGCAAAAAGCCTGTCCAACACCTCTTGTCTGCCCATGGTTTGCGCGGGATAGGCAAAACGGTGGTGATACGCCGCCTGGCTTTTACTGACCGCCGACTCCGTCCAGTAACCGGGCCAGTGGCGGTTGTAGTTGTAGCGCAGCACGGCGCGGTGGTAGGGGATGTCTTCCTCGGGGTAGTAAATCGCCTGGGTATCCGTGTCTATGCGTTGGTGGTGATACTCCACGCTGACCCCTGTGTACTTCAGCTCGCCGATAAGCTTTTGGATATCCTCAGGAAAGTCCGCACAGATGGTGTGCCAAGGGGCGGTGTTTATGATTTTCGCTCCCTTGTAATGCCCGTTCACCACGTTGTCGCCGCTGATTTTTTCCACAGCGCAGTCATAGACAATATGCCCCTCCAGTATCTTTGCCATACGCAAAAATGCCTCGCCGAAGCCATGCTGTGTGGGGTAGTAAAAGGTGTTGTGGGCGGCGAAATTCTGGGCTTTGTCCGTGCGTTTGGGCGGAAGTTTGTGCAGCCAATCCACACCCAATTCCGGCAAGAGCTTACCCCATAGCTTTTGGTTGTAGGCGAGGAGATAGTCCTGGGCGATTCGCTCTCCCAACTGCCACTTTACCCACTGGACAAAGCTTTCGGGACAGGGCTCGCCGTGTTTTGCCCCCGCCTTTTGCCAAGAGTCCATATACTCATCGCGCATCTTCTCGGGCAGTTGGTGGAGATGTGCCTCAAAGGGAAAGCCGATTAGCTGTCCGCGAAAGAAAATCCCGTTTTGGCGGATGTAGAACTTCCACTGGTTTTCGGGCAAAAACGAGAAGATGAACTTGCAGGCGCGGGTGTTGTTGGCTTCAAGGAGATGCCCGCCGCCGATGTCCATGGGATAGCCGCCAGCCACAGCTGAACGGCACAACCCTCCTGCCTGAGACTCACGCTCTAATATTATAAACGATTTTTCACCTTTTCGCAAGAGGTTAACGGCAAAAGCCAACCCGGCGGGTCCCGCGCCGATGATTATGTAGCGGTGTGTGCTTCCCATTTGACCTCCATTTCCTCAGTTGGCCCATTTGGCGGTGACTTCGTCATAGCTATAAAGGGATTGAAAAACAAAAGCTAGCCCTTGCATATTCGCCCCACGAATTATAGCACTTTTAAATACTTTTTGCAAGTTTTCATTTGTTTTTTTTCAATATTCCATTTTAGAACCTGTATTCAGTAGGTTAAACAGACAATTCTTAAGCTCACTTCACCCCAATGTCAACCCCAAATAGGCGTTCTTCAAAATACCCATAACCTCTTTCGCGTCATCGCTCAAGGGGCGCAGCATTCCAACAGGTTGCAGCACAAAATTCTCTGCCGTCAGGGGAAAATCCGCCGGGAGCATAAAGCGGTATTCGCTGACGTGACAGACCCGCAATAGCTCCGCCGCAATGGCGGGGAAAAAGCCCGCATTCGCGGCGCATTCGCTCACCGTCCCAGTTTTTGTATCAACAAAGGCGTAAGCGCAAAGTTTGCCCTCCTGTTCCAGGGCAACTAATTCGCCGTTCTCGTGGGTAAGAGTGGCGATGGCATAGTCTATGGCGTGTGCGCTCCAAGAAATCCCATCCGCTCGTTGGAAGAAGTTTTCGCGCAGTACAGAAAGTTCTTTGCCGTCGGGTGAGGCGATGTTTACACGAGCGTTCTTGTCCGCAATTTTGGTGAGTGTTTCGCGGCTAAAGCAGAGTTCTTTGTAGTAAAAGGCGATGGAAAAGCCACATTTATTGTAGTAGTTGTACAGTCCCGCGTTGGCGGGGGAAAGAAATAGAAACGCCTGCCCGCGTTGTGAGGACAATCGCGCCGCCTCCTCAATGAGCCTGCCCATAATGCCCTGTTTGCGCTTGTCCTCCCGGGTGGACGCGGCATAGATATAGCTAGCGCTGTGGCGTTTTCCCGCACAAACAAGCTGCGCGTCCCAAAGATAAAGCACGGCGGTGATCTCACCGTTTTCCCTGTAAACAACAGTGTTTTCGGGAACAAACTTTTTGAACTTCCTAGTGAAAAAACGTTCCAACTCCGCCGCGTCAGCGTTAAAGCAGGAAACCAATAGCTCTTTGAGTTGAGGGATGTCTTTGTGTGTTGCTGTTGTTATCATGTTGTTCTCCTTTGTATAATAGATTAGCTTGAAAATTGGATCAGGATTCGTGAGAATATTTTTCGTTTGGCAAGGAAAAAAGCGCAGGAATACTTTCCTATTACGAGCATTTTTGACGAAATATGTTAGGCGACTATAATATTTTTCCGCCGCGCAACGAAAAAACTGCCGCGGCGCTGTCGGCGAAAATATTCGACACCTCACAGCAGGTGATAAAAACCTGCCAGTCGCGCAAATAATCAAGCAGCGCCCTTTGGCGGACAGTGTCAAGCTCGCTCATCACGTCGTCCAAAATCACCACGGGAGCCTCATTCAAGGCGCGGCGCAAAAGGGTCGCCTCGCTGATTTTCAGGGACAATGCACAGCAACGCAACTGCCCCCGAGAACCGAAAACCCGCGCCTCCCGCCCGTCAAGGCAAAGGGCAATATCCTCTTTATGTACTCCTACTGTAGTGTAGAGCCAGCGGCTGTCCTGGGGAAAGGCACGCTGTAACAGAGCGAGTAAATTCTCCTCGATGCACTCCTCATTCGCAACGCATGGAGTGTACTTCAAAGTGAGTTTTTCCCCGCCGCCGCTTAGTTTTTCGTATATCTCACCGCAGAGTTCACTCAGATTTTCTGCGTAACGGGAACGCTCATAAATCAGTTTTGCCCCCGTGCGGGCAAGCTGAAAATCCCAAGGCTCAAGACTCGCTAAATCCGCGCCGCCGCTGCGCAAAAGGGCGTTGCGTTGGGCAAGTGCCTTACAGTATTTCGACAGAGCGGCGGCGTATGCGGGCTTTTGCAGACTTATAGCGATGTCAAAAAAACGCCGCCGATGACCGCCTCCCTCCCGCACCAGAGCTAGTGTATCCGGGGAAAAAAACACTGCGGGAAAAGTTCCCAAAAGGGCGTGAATAGTGGGTAGGCTTATGCCGTTGAGCTGCCCTTGACGCTTTGCGGCTATGTCAATGCCGATGGTCTGCCGGCGCTCTTGGGCAAAAATCTCCCCGTCAATACGGGCGGAATTTTCTCCATGACAAATCAGCTCCCGCAGCCGTTTCGTGCGAAAACTCTGACAGCCCGTCAAGAGCCACAGACTCTCGGCAAGGTTGGTTTTCCCCTCGCCATTGCGTCCGCAAATCAGGTTTATGCCCTCGGACGGCACAAACTCAAGCTCCCGCAGGTTGCGAAAATTTTTCACTTGATGCTTTGTTACGCGCAAAATGCCAGATACTAGATGTTAGACTCTATTACCAACCTCTAGTTCTCCTTTCCTTGTTCATGTTACTATTTGCCAATAGCCGTTGCCAAGAGCGATTTTGTCGCCCGCAACAAGGGTTTTGCCGCGCTTAGTCAAGATCTCGCCGTTGACCCGCACCTGCCCGTCCTGGATTAGCATTTTTGCCTGTCCCCCCGTGGAAACTGCCCCGCAGAGCTTCAAAAATCCGTCCAGTTTGATACTGGGCGTGGCAATTTTTACCGCCGTCGCTTCTTTGACCTTGATTTTAATTTCCATATGTCCTCCTTAAAATTGTTGTAAACAGCCGCCTAGGAATCCAACATCACATCCACTTTTTTCGCTTGGCAATAAACCACATTACGCCGCATATGCCCGCCATCACCCCCAGTACGGCGAAGTAGCCGTAACGCCACCTAAGCTCGGGCATGAAATGGAAATTCATCCCATAGATGCCGGTTATCACTGTTAAGGGCGCAAAAAACAGGGTTATCACCGTGAGTGTACTCATGGTGCGATTCATCTGTGCCGCCTTGTGGTTTTGGATAGACGCCATGACTTCCCCGCTGAGTTCGTAAAGTTCGGCGGCGAACTCACGGAGCATCTTCACGCGAATTTCTATCCCCTTGAACAGCCGTCCATACTCCTTGTTGAGCAACCCATTGCTGTCGCTGACAATCTGTGTACACAGAAAACTCAAGGCGCGAAGGTATTTTTGGGCTTTGTAGCTCTTGCGGCGCAGAGTTTCGATTGCCGCGTAGTGAGCGGTGGGCGTTTCCTCAGCGATATCCTCGATTTTGTCCTCCAGAGCGTTCAATATGTCGGAATAATGCGCTAAAAGCCCCTGCCAGAACATATAATAAATGTGCTTCAGCGAAATTTTTTCACCGGACTTGTCCATCAGATTTTCCGCAAGCTTCATCAGTGAAGCCGCTAAATCCGCCGAACAATTTGTGGAATTATCTGGCAGCACCAAAATACAATAGTTCTCAGCCGCGTAAAAATCTAGCTCTTCAGGGGCAAAATTGTCATCCCGCAGCAGCACGGCGGAGATGAAATCATAGCCCTCAAAGGCAGCGTATCGGACATTTTCGTCAAGATCTGTGCATTCAAGAACGGTACTTCTGTCGAAACCGAAACACGCGCCAAGGCTTTTGACTTCCCTGGCGGCACAAACGATGAACTGTACGCTGTCATCTTCAGCACACATGGCGTCGATTTTGCGGGCAGAGAAATTGAAACACTTCATAGGCATCCGTTTATGATTGAAATTTGCGCGGGGACACAGGTTCTTGCTTATTATACCACAAATGCGAGGGGGTTGTCATCTGCCTCTTGCACTTGCCGCCATTTTATGGTACAATTTCAGAGGAAAATCAAGATGATTTTAAACAATTCAATCATGTGCAGTAAAATTCATGGCGGAGCTGTGCGGTCAAACTCTCTGCCCAATGAAGGAGCCTAAAATCAACAACATACTATTGCTGAACAAGCCTGAAAAAATCACATCCTTTCGCGCGGGCAACCGTGTGCGGGGGTTTTTGTCGCGGGTGACAGGCAGCAAGGTCAAGGTTGGTCACACTGGCACGCTAGACCCCATGGCGACGGGATGCCTGCCCGTTTTGCTGAACGGCGCCACGCGCTTTTCCCAATATTTACCGGGAGAAAAGGCGTACCGCGCAACCATTAAGCTTGGGATAACCACTGACACCCTAGACCGCACCGGGAATATTTTACAAACACGCCCTGTGAATTGCTCTCCCGCCGACGTGGAAGATGCCCTAAAGGCGTTCAGGGGGGAGATTGAGCAGCTACCGCCCATGTTTTCCGCCGTTTCCGTGGATGGGGTGCGGCTCTATGAACTGGCGCGGCAGGGGAAAACTGTGGAGAGAAAATCCCGCAAGGTAACCATTTGCGCACTGGAACTCCTGGACGCTCGAGGTGATGAGTACACAATTGACGTCACCTGCTCGGCGGGGACTTATATCCGCACATTGGCTGCGGATTTGGGAGAAATGCTAGGCTGCGGGGCGTGCCTGACGGCTCTTTGCCGCACTAGTGCCAACGGATTTTCCCTCGCTGACTGTATAACACAGGAGGAGTTGGAGGATATTGAACCCGACAAGATTTTTGAAGTCCGCCCGTTTTTTGTACCCATAGGCGACGCACTGAAAGAATACCCCGCCCTAGAAGTATCCCAACCACAGGCATCGCGTTTTTCCAACGGCGGCGAATTAGACAGAAAACGCTGCAATCCGATCCCTGACGGACTGTGCCGTGTGTTCAGTTATGATAGGAAGTTTTTGGGAATCGCTCGTGTAGAGGGTGACAATATACGCCCGAACACTGTAATAAGCAGACAATAAATATTAAAATAACATATTATTTTTGTGCAAACGAACGAAATATTCATTTTGGTATTGATTTTTATTTCCCCAAGAGTTATAATACTAGTGACAAGAGGTAGGACACTTTGCCCATTGCCCCATTGTCAAAAATTTTGGAAAAGAGGAAAATAAAATAGATACTATCTTACGAAACCCCCACATGAACCAGTATCCCGCCGATGTGATGGACAACTTTAAGGACATCCAACAGAATGCGGATACCTTTATGTTCAACCAAAATCGCCACAATATGGACGGTATCGCCCTGACGATTTTCGGAGTGACCACCACTTACGGACAACTGGACAAGGAAGTTGACGCTCTTGCGCGTTCCCTCAAGGGCTACGGTATCCAAAAGGGCGATTACGTGGCATTCTGTCTGCCCAACCTCAAAGAGGTGGTGCTGTATTACTACGCCCTGTGGCGCATCGGCGCGGTGGCGGTTCCCTGCGACCCGCGCACCAACGCTCTTGGCATCCTCGAGCGCGTGAAGCTCGCCAAGGCGAAACTCTTCATCACCGTAATCGACATCATCCCCGGCAAGTTGGATGCGGCGTTGGACGACATTCCCTGCGAGAACATAGTCGTGGTAACTCCTGCGGATTCATTGCCAACCTTCTCCAATCCTATCGCCTTGGCGGCAGCCGTGAAGTACAAGAGCATGAAGAAAAAATCGGGATTGGACAACAATCCCCGCGTCATTTGGCACACGGATTTCCTGAAGAAATTCACCTGTGACGGCGACATCCACTGCGAATACGAGAAAGACATGAACGCCCTGGTTCTCTTCACTAGCGGTACTTCCCAAGACGGCGCGATGAAAGGTGCGATACACACCCATGCGGGGCTGAATGCCTCGGCAAAAGCCTTTCATATCCGCGCGAAATCCGGCATCAGCGACGGCGATACATTTGGCGGATTCATACCGTTTTTCGCATCATACGGCGTCTTCAACGGAATGCACATGGCACTGGTGATGTGCATGAACATCATCCTTGTACCCGTCTACAACCCCCTCAAATTCGACGAACTCATATTCAAGCACAAACCCAACGTGTTCCTGGGTGTACCGCGCTTTTTCGAGATTCTCGCCCGCAGTAAGCTGACCAAAAAGTCCCCGGACTCCCTGTCCTTCATAAAGGAATCCGTTATCGGCGGCGACAAAATCACTTTCGCGTCTCTGCGGGAAATCAACGAGTGCTTCGCCTCTCACGGCGTGGCGAAAGGACCTCGCGTGGGTTACGGCTCAACGGAAGTCGGCGGTTGTGTGTCGGGTATGCGCTCCTACAAAGCCAACATAAGCACTGACGAATACGACTGGGACGCCGAGGGCAACGTGGGCTTGCTGCTGCCCATCTGCGAGGTTGCGGTCATTGACCCCGACACCGGCAAGGAACTGCCATTGGGTCAGGACGGCGAGCTTTGTGTATCCAGTTTGTGCAGCATGAAAGAATATCTTGGCTGTCCGAAAGAAACCGAGGAAATTACTATTTATATCGACGGCAAGAAGTTTTACCGCATGGGCGACAAAGGTCATTTGGGCGAGAACGGACACTTCTATTTCGTTGACCGATACAAGCGCAGCATGATGCGTCCCGACGGACACACGGTGCATCCCGCTCCTGCTGAGAACGTGATTGCCACCTATCCGGACGTTGACACCTGCGCCGTGGCGGGGCTGAAAAAAGAGGGCGATGCGCACATGGCAGGGGTCATTCCCACAGCGTTTGTGGTTATGAAAAAAGAAGTTAAGGTGGACGACGAAGGGAAACTCCTGCGCGACATCGACAAGCTGTGTCTGCGCCATTTGCCCGAGCGTGACAAGGCACTTGTCTACAAACTCGTCGACAGACTGCCCTACACTCCCATGGGCAAGGTGGACTTCCGCGAACTTGAGAAAATCCCGTTGGTGAACGATGAGTTTACTGTGTGTGAATTTGCATTCTTCCCTGAGCTGTTGACCGAATAAAGTTCCAGTAAACGAGACACTTAGAACCTGTATTCAGTAGCTTGAAACTGTCTCTTTTTGGCGCTTTATCCGCCAAACTTCGTTAAAAATACTCGAAATGAACAAATCATTCCTGCGTTTTTTGCCTCGTTTGGCAAATAAATCGCTCAAAAATTGTCTGTTTAATCTACTGAATACAGGTTCTTATAGCCGTGGAGCAATTAACTTCACTAACTCACATCAAACAACAACCCGTCTTTCGTGCAATCGAAAAGGCGGGTTGTCTTTGTTTATCAAAGATCCTCCCGGCGAAAAGCCGCCCATTGTAACCCCCTACACACCCATTGCATAAACTGGCAACGAGAGCACCGGCAAACGCACC
>WRKY01000052.1 GCA_009777895.1 Oscillospiraceae bacterium | reverse complement strand
AGATATCCTCCTCGCGCCGACGGGTTGACCGGGATCAGGTTCACGTGGGAGAGCATTCCTCTGAGCAGTTTTGCAAGCTCACGGGCTTGGGCGGGAGTGTCGTTGATTTGGTGCAGCATGGTATATTCAAAGGAGATGCGCCGCGATGTCTGTTTGGCGTACTGACGGCAGACTTGAATCAACTCGCTCAATGGGTACTGCCTGTTTACGGGCATCAGCAGGCTTCGCAGCTCGTCGTTTGGAGCATGGAGGGAAACCGAGAGGGTGACTCCCATTCGCCGTTCCCCAAGGCGTTTTATTCCGGGGACGACACCGCAGGTTGAGAGGGAAATATTGCGTGATGAAAGGTTCAGCCCCTTTGGGTGTACAGCAAGCTCTAAAAAGCGCAGTACGTTATCTAGGTTGTCTAGCGGCTCTCCCATGCCCATCATTACAACGTGGGAGATTCTGTGCCCACCGTCCTTTTGCGCCGCGTGAATTTGCCTGATGATTTCCGACGGGAGCAAGTCCCGCTGTAGCCCTCCGATCGTACTGGAGCAGAAAAGGCATCCCCTGTTGCAGCCCGCCTGTGAGGACACGCACAGGCTATAGCCGTGTTCGTACTTGAGCAGAACACTCTCGACGAACTCTCCGTCGCGCAGGCGAAACAGATATTTCACCGTGCCGTCCATGGATACCTGCTTTTTTTCAATAGAGCAGGAGTAGATGGGGTATTGGGTTTCCAAGTGCCCGCGCATTTCTTTTGGCAAATCGCTCGCTTCAGACCACGAGGTAATGCCTTTGACCTGCAGCCAGTCAAAAATCTGCACGGCACGGTAATTCGGAGAAAACCGCTCCTGTAACTCTTCCAAAGTCATTGAGGCTATGTCCATAAATGCGCCTTTCTAAAAGAGTTACAGCCGCTTCAGCAGGGCGATGAAAAAGCCGTCACAGCCGTGAATGTGGGGGAATAGCGTTTGCTGCGAAACAAGCTCAAAGCCACTGTTTTCCTCAAGAAAACGTCCAACTACTTTTTCGTTTTCCTCAAGGTTCAAGGTGCAGGTTGAGTAAACCAAACGCCCGTCCCCAACAACAAAGCTCGAAGCGTTGCTCAGGAGAGTATACTGTATTTTGGGCAGATTGTCAAGAGTTTTTGCCAGTTTTTTCCTAATGTCGGGTCTTTTGGCGATAGTTCCTAAGCCTGAACAGGGTACGTCACAGAGAACCGCATCAAAAAATCCTATTTCTTTGGGATCAAGGGCTGTGCCGTCAGCGCAAAGAACGTTGATATTCTCAAGCCCCAAACGCCTTGCTCCCTCCTCAATCAAATTAGCTCGCTGTGGGTGAAGTTCACAGGCGGCAACCTCCCGGGCGTCTTGCGCCATGGTGAATGTTTTCCCGCCCGGTGCGGCGCATAAGTCCAAAATCCGCTCCCCTGCCTTTGGCGCAAGGGCGGCAACGCAATTTTGGCTCGCTTTTCCCTGAACGTGAAATAGTCCGTCGGCAAATTCCCGTGTTTTTTGGGGAACTGTCCCCTTTGGCAAAATCAAAGCGCCGGGCAGTTCCTCACACTGTCTTGCCTTTAGTTTTCTCGCAAGTTCATATGCTGTTGTTCTGCCTGTATTTACTCTTATATATGTTTGCCCCGCGTCAAAAGACGCCTCAAGAATCGCCGCCGCCATTTCCTCGCCGTATGAGTTTACCCACAGTTCAACAAGCCACTGAGGGACGCTGTAGCGCACTGCCATATCGGCTTTTTCAAGCGCGGTCAGCCCCTCGGCGGTAATTTTACGCAGTACCGCGTTGGCAAGTCCCGCAGCGTAAGCGCATTTGTTGTTCTTGAGCAGCTGAACTGTGGTGTTCACCGCCGCGCTTTGGGGAACGGCGTTCATGTAAAGCAGCTGATACGCCCCCATGCGCAAGGCACAAAGAACTGTAGGACGAAGCGACCTTGTCCCTCCCCGAAGTTTTTGCTCAAGGAGAAAGTCTAAAGTTATCTGGCGTTCACAAACGCCGTACACCAATGCTGAAACAAAAGCACAATCCTGCCGAGACAGCCCGCCAAGACAGCTGTCCAACACCAAATTTACATACGCGCCGTCTTTTTCAACCCGCAGTAAAGCCTTGAGGGCGGCACTGCGGGCGTGCAGTTCGTTCATGGTACTCAAGGTGTATCCTTACAGCCCGATAGGTACAGGTTTTTCCTGTTCCTCTTTTGCCCACTTAGCCCGAACCTCTTCAAGCGTGTGACCCTTGGGCAGGACAAATTTCAAAGCTTTCTCGCGAATCTCAAAGTTCGCCTCAAACACTGCGTCCATCTCCCCGTCAATATTCACAGCGGACTCCCGGGGGGCGATAATCTTCAGCTTCTTACAGCGGATATACTCGATGTTGTCCGCCTCAAGATGCTCGCCCTTGCGGATTTTCACAGACATAGGCATCATCTGGAACTTGTTTTTCTTCATGGTGACGATGCAGCAGTCAAGATAGCCGTCGTCGGGCATAGCCCGGGGGGCGATCATGAAGCCGCCGCCGTACCAACGGGAGTTGGCGATTGCGCAAAGGAGCAGCTGCTTGCCATTGCGGTCGTAGCGAACGCCGTCAATCTCCACCTCAAAGTCTTCACCCATACGGAAGAAAAACCTGTTCGCCATAGCGGCGACATACGCCATCTCGCCGTTGACAAAAGGGTATTTTTTGTACTTGATCTGTTTCCTACAGGTTTCCGCGTCATAGCCCATGGAGCATTGGTTGACAGCGATGCCCCCGTTCATGCAGTCGATAACATCAATGTCGATTACCTCGCCCAAGACTTGGGATTCCAGGTTGCGGAAGACGGGCTTGCCGCCAAATAAACGCACAAAGTCGTTGCCGCTGCCCAGAGGGATTACGGCAAACTCTGCGTTGTCCAACCCATAAACGCCGTTGGCGACTTCATAGACTGTGCCGTCGCCGCCGCACGCATAGAAGCGGAAATACTCTGTGGGTTCGCCTTGGGCGCGGGCTTTAATCCAGTTGATTGCCGTGTGGGGTCCCTCGGTCAGGTGGAACTCATAGCTCAACGAGTGCTTTTCACAGATTGCGTCAATCTGCGGGCGGATGACCTCGAGCATTCTGACCTTGCCCTTACCCGCCTTGGGGTTAATTACGAAGACGTGCCTCATACTAAGACTCCTAGGTTTTTATATTAGATTTTAGACTGTTTTTAATTATTTCGTTTGAAGAACGCGAAGATAGCGTAGCTCCCTCCAAGGATTTTGTCGTCCACGCTTTTGTCGTCGGAAAGATTTGTCCGCGCACATACACAGGACACAAGCTCCCACCCCTCGCAAGCATATTCATTGAGCTGCTCGGTGAAATACTCCTCGTCCCAATCATTGAACGAGATTTTGAACACTTTGCTTTCTTTTTCAAGCTTTGGCTTTAAGCGTACTGATAAATATTCCCATTTACCCATAACTTTCTCCCTGCTTTTAATTATAATGATTCAGCAACTAGAATCTAAGGTTCTAACGGTAATACATATAGAGCGTACACGCAATCATGCCGTTATACAGCTTGCGGCGTTTGTCCGCTTTGCGGCCGAAATCGCTCTCAAAATCGGGGTCGGGAGTGATGACAGAGTAGCTCCAACCACGACGCTGCGGAAAAACCCTGCCCATGGTGCGGGTCAACTCCCGCGCGGTGTTGGCATCCAACAAACGCTCACCATAGGGCGGATTGACGATCACCGTACCCCGCTCGCTTCGCGGCACAAAGTCCACCAAATCAGCGGCGGAAAAGTCAAACAACTCACTCACACCTGCCCGTGCCGCCGTCTGACGGGCAAGGGCGAGCGCCCCTGCGTCAATGTCGGAACAATAGGCACGGAAATCGGGGGCAGCACGCTCCAGATCCTTCCCGCGCTCCCGTTCAATTTCCCACACCTTACGTGGGATTTGCTCCCAACGCTCCGCGGAAAATGTACGCTTCAAACCGGGTGAAATGTTCCGCGCCATGAGTGCCGCCTCCACGGCGATTGTGCCTGTGCCGCACATGGGATCATAGAAAGTGTGGTAGTGACGCAATTTGTTCGCTGCGCAAAGTGCCGCCGCAAGGGTTTCCTTAATCGGTGCCTCCTTTGCCTCGGGACGGTAACCCCGCTTGTGCAAGCCCGCCCCTGTGGTGTCTATTAACAGGGAAACACGGTTTTGCATGATAGCAAACTGAATCTGCCGCACCGCGCCGCTCTCGGCGAACCACTCGAGGGCGTACTTGCTCTTGAGCCGCTCCACCACCGCCTTTTTGATAATGCTCTGGCAGTCGCGGACGCTGAACAGTTCGCTTTTCAAGCTGTAGCCCTTGACGGGAAAAGCGTCGTTTGCGCCTATCCACTCCTCCCAAGGCAGGGATTTAGTACCCTGGAACAGCTCCTCGAATGTACACGCGTCAAACTCTCCCAACAAAATTTGTACACGCTCGGCAAAACGGCTGCATATGTTAACGCGGGCGATTATCTCTGCCCCTCCGCGAAAGCAGACCCGCCCATTTTCCGCGCGAACGTCCTGAGCGTCCATTCCCCGCAGCTCGTCGGCGATAAATCCTTCAACACCCAAAAGGCAGGGTACTACTAAATTATGCAACATCCGGCACCAATAAGCCGTATCCGCCGTCGGCGCGGTTATAGACCACACTGACCTGCATATTGTCCGCGTTCAGGAACATATAGAAGTCGTGACCTAACAGGCTCATCTGTAGAATTGCTTCGTCCACGCTCTCGGGTTTCAAAGACAGTTGCTTGGTGCGCAACACTTCTGGGATATGTTCGTCAATTGGGGCTTCTTCCGCAAAAACTTCGCCGATCGAGGGGCTTTGGAGCTTCTTTTCGAGGCGTGTTTTGTTCTTGCGTATTTGGCGAACTAACGCGTCGACGGCTTTGTCAAGAGCCGCATCCAACTCTGTTGCCCGTTCTTGGGCACGAAAAATGATGCCGTGTTTTTGCAGCGTAATCTCAACGGACTTGCTTGTTTTCTCGACAGTAGCGACAATTTTCGCGGATGTGTCGCTGCCGAAAAGGCGTTCCACCTTGGCAAGCTTCTTTTCCGCCCTTGCGCGAAAAGGTTCATGGGGGGTGCATTTTTTGCCGATAATTTCGATTTTCATACTGGGTTTACCTCCTGCACTTATCTTTCAAATAAAGTATAACATATTATTTGGAAAAAATCAATTGTGGGAGTGGGAGCCCAGGGAAATCAAATTTCATTTTAGTAAGCAGAAAATAATCTGAGAGTTGAGTAAACACTCGAACATAATCTTTGATACAGGTGTTTTGCTTTCGTTTTTCTATTTGAATAGTTTAATGCAGTTGATTACCATTTTTCGCAAGATATTCAAAGTCTGCTGAACGTTTTTGTCCCCAATCGTACAAAAATAGGTGCTTGTAAAAATTGAAAATCAACTGGTCTTTGCGGTCTATTTTCCATCTGACTTCGTCAAAAATGCTCGTAATACGAAAGTATTACTGCGCTTTTTTCCTTGCCAGACGAAAAATATTCTCGCAAATCCTCAGCCGATTTTCAATTTAGGCGACTATAAAATCTACAAACCCACCTTTATACGATTGCCCTCTTCAAGCAAGTCCCACAGAGCCTTTTCGTCCTTGCCGCGCAGGGCGGCGGCGTACTGAGCAAGGCGGTCAATCAGTCCCTCAAGCTCGCCCAAAAGAGGGTCGCGGTTGAGTAAAAAAAGCTCCGTCCACATATCGCTATTGAGCCGCGCCACCCGTGTCATGTCCTTGAAACTCCCCGCCGAAAGGTCGTCTTTTTTGGCGTGAGGACACTTCACGTACGCGCTGGACACGATGTGGGCAAGCTGAGAAGTATAGGCGATAACGCGGTCGTGTTCCTTGGCTGTGATGATCGGTACTTTGGCGAAGCCGATTTCTATGCACAGTTTTTTAAGCTTTTCCAACAGCTCAATATCCCCGCCCCCGTCGGGAACCAAAATCATGGACGCGCCCTCAAAAAGCGTGCTGTGGGCGTGGGTGAAACCGGAATATTCGATGCCCGCCATGGGATGACCACCCACGAAATTGAAGCCCTGCGCCTTGGCTATTGCGAAAAGCTCGGGGCAAATAGCTCCCTTTACGCCGCAGCAATCTACCACCAGACCACCCTTTTTGAACAGCGGAGCACGGTTGCGCACATATTCCATCGCATCCTTTGGATAGAGTGCCAGGAACACAACGTCGCAGTCTTTCAGGGTATCGTCGCTCAGTTCGCCGTGGATTGCCTCGAAGAGTTGAGCGCGTAAAACTACCGCATCTTGGGTATCCGTTCCCAAAACGTGATGTGCCGTTTTTTTGCGTATCGCCATTGCCAGTGAGCCGCCGATAAGCCCCAGTCCCACAATTCCGATTGTCATTTTTTCATCATATGCGAGAGAATCTGCCCGGAAAATGTTTATAAAAACTTTTTAACCTAGCTCCCGCACCCTTTCTTTTGTTAAGTTTCAAGTTGCTGAATACAGGTTCTATAGTCGATTAACTTGAAAATCGGCTCAGGATTTGCGAGAATTTTTTTCGTCTAGCAAGGAAAAAAGTGCAGGAATACTTTCGTATTACGAGCATTTTTAACGACGTCAGATGGAAAATAGACCGCAAAGACAAGTTAATTTTCAAGTTAGGAGACTATAATTTCTAAACCATGTCCGCGTGAGGAAAATAGAGCGCCAGGGGAAACCACGCCTGCGCGGGAGGGGGGAGAAGATCCCGTTCGGGACAGACGGCGTCGAAAAACACGCGAGTTGCGACTAGATGCTCCAGTGTATATTCAGGCGGCCCCTGGGTTTGGGTGACTGAAACGCGCCTGTTTTCCACGGAAATGCGCAAATTTTCATCTCCCGCAAAGCCCTTAATACCCACAATCAATTCGCCGTCAATGAGCCGCGTCCCGCTGTTTTCCATCAGCACCTGCAGGGTGTTGCGAAAATTGAGGATGAGATAACTGTCCGTGCTTTTGATTTCGGCAACTTCACAGAGTCTGCGGAAAAATTCGTTGCTCATCGTCTGAGCAGGGGCAATCTCGAACTTTATGACGGGTCGCATGAACTGTTGAAAAATCGCAGTCACCGCCGCGGGCAACTGGTGGTTATCAAACATACACAGCTCGCTGATTTTTGTGCCGAGCTTGTTGATTATGAAATATCCCGCCAATTTTTCACCGTCCATGACGGCGTATGGTTTGGCAAGCCAAGAACGCATGGTGTCAAAAAGTGCATCGTCCTTACAAGGGACATGAATCGTCTGCCCCTCACGCAAGGTTTTTATCTGTGCCAAAAGCTCGCTGTCTTTCTCTGTAACGCGGCGTAGACTGTAACCGTCGGCTGTCACTCCCCGCAGTGCGTGGCGCAGGTTTGTTTTCGTTACGCGGTACTCGAAAACTTGTCCCACACGCTCATAACCGAAGTAGTTATAGCGATGGCGCAGTCCGCCCAACACCATGAAGTCCGCGTTTCGCTCCTTGCAGACCGCAAACACATCGTTCATCAGTTCTTTCATATAGCCGTAACCGCGAAACTTTTTGTCCACCGCCACATTGCCGATGCCCCCCGCCAAAAGCTTACTATCACCGCAGCGGTAGTCGAGCATATACAGCCCCACCGCAGCGCGAAAGCCTTTTTCGTCCCGAATCACCAAATTGTTGGCGCAGGGATCATAACAGGTTTTGTAAAGTTTGGGCAGCAGCGACATAAAATACGGCACCGTTCGGAAATTAATCCGCGTAAAGACCCTATCCAAAAAACGGATAAGCTCTTTTTCTTGCCCTTTTTGGGCGAAACCTTTGTATAAATCTGACATTTTTTACTCCTTATAAATAGGATTGCATAGTTTATTAGAAATTAAACGCCTGCATATCGTCAAAGTCCTGATTTTCTCCGCACATACCCCAGATAAAGCTGTAGCACTGTGTGCCAACGCCGCTGTGTATGGACCAGGGCGGGGACAGCACCCCTTGGCGGTCGCCTATGACAAGGTGGCGCGTTTCATTCTCATAGCCCATGAGGTGGAAAATTCGCTGTTCAGGAGCTATGTCAAAGTAGAGATAAGCCTCGGCGCGGCATTCGTGGGTGTGGCAGGGCATGGTATTCCACACGCTCCCCGCCGCGAGAGTGGTTAAGCCCATCACCAACTGGCAGCTCTTTGCGTTCCCTGGCAGTATGTACTTGAAAATAACCCGCTCGTTGCACTGATCTTTAGTTCCCAGGGCAGTGCGAATTGCTCTGTTTTGGGGGATATGTACAGTGGGATAGTGCCTATGGGCGGGTGCGCTGTTGAGGTAAAATTGGGCGGGATTTTTGCTGTCGTTGCTAGTGAACACAATATCCCTCGCCCCGCGTCCGATGTACAGACACCCGCGATTTTCCAGTGTATATTCCTTGCCGTCCACGGTGATTTTGCCGTTGCCGCCAATGTTGATTACCCCAAGCTCCCGGCGTTCAAGGAAAAATTCCGCCCCAAGTTTCTTCTCCGCAAGGGCGATCTCTCCTGCGCTAGGCACAGCTGATCCAACAATAATTCGATCATAGTGTGTATAGACAAGCTGAAGCATACCGGGGGAAAAAAGCTCCTCCAACAGGAAATTTTCCCGCAGTTGAGCGGTATTCATCGCGGCATATTCACGCGGCGAAATTGAGTAGCGTGTGGTCATAGTGATTCCTGTATTATGAATTTTGGATGTTACTCAAAAATAAGGGGGTTACTAGCTTATGTTAGGGGATATTATAAATTAACCCCCGAAAAAACAAACGTCTTGAAACTCCCTAATTTGTATGGGTATATTATACCACTTGTCCTTTCAAAAATCAATACAAAAACGGCTATCCCCACGGAAATCAAATTTCATTTTAGCAAGCAGAAAATATTCTGAGAGTCTAGTAAACAGTCGAAGATAATCTTTGATACAGGTCTTTTGCTTTCGTTTTTCCCTTTTAATAGTTTAATGCAGGTGATTACGATTTTTCGCAATATATTCAGATTTTGCTGAACATTTCTATCTTCAACCGGACAAAAATCTTCACCAAAATGCACATCGAGCAGCCAATGCATACTCTCAACCAACCACTGGGCTCTAGCGTGATGAAGTAATTCTTTTGCAGTCAGTTTTCGGCTCGAGATGTAATAGTGCCATTCCATTGATTTGATGTTCCCTTTTTGGTCGTAAATTGCGTATTCACAGCACCAATACACGATAGGTTTTTCCACTCATCTTTGCCGTAAATCCAATCAATATCATCCGTCGCAAACGCTGTTCTCTGCTCAATTCTGCCATGTTTTTTGTCGATCGTTTTGCACGAATCCATTCCTTTTCGCAGCTGCTCATCCTGAACATAATCCTCAATATCCTCTTTCAGGTTTTTCTGATTATCCTTTACGCTTAATAGATAATCAGCTTTTCCTTTAATGATTTCTTTGGCAGTTTCTTTTTGACAATTCAGCGCGTCAGCTACAATCATACAGCTATAAAGCTTCAACAGCTTCAAAAGTTCACGCACGGCAGGGATTTCATTGCTTTTGTCATAAACCGCTTGCTGACCAAAAGTGATTCCAAGCTCTGCGATTTGTGCGCTGACAATATGAAGCGGATTGTCATAGCAAACTCTCAACTGGTATAATCCTCTAACAACCCACGCAATTCCTCGTCTGTGTGGGCGACAATACCTTGGCGCAAAAGCTCTCTGTCCTCATCGGGGAGTGTGCTGATATTCACGTTGTAAATCTCAAACGGTTGGGGTTCCCTATCGCGAAAAACCCCTAAAATCCCATCATATTCCCGCAAAATCCAATAACTCTCACCCACCTCAACTGCGGGCAGCGGTTGAGATATTTCCTTGGCAGGAATTGAAAATATCGTGTATGGCAGGGCAAGGGCTGCAAGGACAATCACGGTATGGCGGAAGAAATCCCTAGTGGTCAATTTAGTCATTTGGCGGCACCTCTTTTTTCTTTAGTGTTGGCTGTTTTTTGCTAGCTATGCAAAGGAGTGGACAAATAGCGCAGAGTATGATATAATATAAACATGAAAAAGAAAACAATAAGTGAAGATAGACAGTGTCCTTATTGCGGGGACAAGACAGAGCAAACGAAACAGGGATTTACTAGCGCCGGGTCACAACGGTACAAATGCCATAAATGCGGCAAAAAGTACACGCTGAACTCAAAAACAAAAGCGTATTCAGAGGAGATACGCAATAACGCCATTAAAACCTATTTAGCGGGCGTCTCGGCGCGAAAAGTCGGTAAGATTTTGGGTTTCAGCAAGGCGAATGTGTTAAATTGGATTAAAAAAAACGACGAAAATCCTTGAACCTGATTCCCATATATTCACAAAACTTGAGCTTGACGAGCTGTAT
>WRKY01000051.1 GCA_009777895.1 Oscillospiraceae bacterium | reverse complement strand
ACAGCCCTCTGACATCTGCGTGTCGCCGATGTAGCTCAGGTGGGAAACCTTACTTTTTTCGCCTATCTGCGAATTTTTTATCTCCACAAAGTTGCCGATTTTCACATTTTTTTCAATCCACGCCTTGGGACGCAGACGGGCAAAAGGTCCGATTTTCACGCCGCTTTCAATCACCGCTCTGTCCGCCCAACTGTGTAAAAATTCCACACCGTCGTCGATCTCACACGCCGACAGTACACTTCCCGGACCGATAACGCACCCGCGTCCAATACGCGTGCCGTTCATGATTATGCACCCCGGGAGTATCAGTGTCCCCTCACCGATATAGCAGTCCTCGCCAACGATAATCCCGTCATCACAGGGTATCTGCACTCCCATGGACATCAGCTCGATCAAGCGCACCCGCCGTTCACTGCTGCTTGGAAACTCACCAAAAGTCATCTTAACCCCTTTTTAGGGCTTGTCTGAAAATTTAAAAATGCCGGATATTTTGAGGTAAAACGGAGAGAAATGGGGCGAAAACCATAGGAATATTTTCGTATTCCGAGGAATTTCGACGATGTTGCAGCCCGCTTTAGCCAAAATAGACAAGTTATTTTTCAGACAGCCCCTAGTTTCTAGTATCTATTTTTTTAGATTTTCAACAAGCCTAGATTAGTATATGTCGTAATGGGAAAAAGTAGACATTATTACAGGGGTACGCGCATAGCTTGTTTTGAGGTGATTGCGATGTATAATGATGATTTTCAGGATTATCCGGTTGATGAACTGGAGGTTATCCGTCAGCGCAGGCGGCAGCGGGAGCTTTATCACGAGGAATACGGCGAGGAGGAGAGCTCCGAAAGCTTGGCGCAGTGGTGGCTGCCGCTGCTTTTCAAGCAGTTTCTTGCAGTGGCGGTGTTGGTGGGCTTTGCGTTCGCCTTGCGGGCGATTGCGCCGGAGCCTTTCGCGGCATTGCGGGATGAATACGCCCAATATATGTCGGTAAACATGAAATGGGCGGAGATTTTCGCTCAAATTAGCAAAGCGGCGGAATCAGTATTTGTTGAAGCAAATACTGTAGACAGAAGTGATGATGTAGGAGCGAGGAATGGAGAGGATGAAGCTGTTTTGGGGAATGATGAAGCCAGTGGAGATGACAGCGCGGAGTATGAGCCTCGAGAGGATGAGGATAACGCTACCGACGATAGCGAACTTAACGGGGAACAGGACATTAGCAATAACAGCGAGCCTGACGTGGGTGAGGAACTTTCTGACGATAGCGAACTCGACGGAGCGGGGGGCAGTAATTTACCCGCGCCTGTGGGCTTGAGTTTCGCGCCGCTGTGGGTGAGCGGGCAGGCTGTTATGCCCGTTGAGGGGCGCATTTCCTCTCCCTTTGGTCTGAGGAAACATCCAAAAACGGGGGAAATGGGTTGGCACGGTGGTGTGGATATCGCCGCCCCGGAGGGGACACCTATTTTGGCAATGTACGGCGGGACAGTGGAAAAAACGGGCTATAGCGCGACAGGCGGCAACTACATACTCCTTAACCATGGCGGCAGCTTCAAGAGCTACTACTGCCACGCGCGGGAGATTTTGGGGCAGACAGGAGAAAAAATCACGGCGGGACAGACAATCGCCGCCGTCGGCAGTACAGGAGAGACCACAGGTCCCCATCTGCACCTTGAACTGCGCTTGAACGGGCTGCGCTATAACCCCATGGGGAATACAGGTGTGAGGATAAAAAATAGAGGGGCAAATTAATGAATACTGGGTGCTGAATTATGACAATTCGAATTAAAAATTGCGCCGTGGAGATGCATTTTTTATTTGCTGCGGCAGTGACACTTATGTTGATTTTAGATACAAGCGGGGCGGCGGCAATCGGGCTTGCATCCTGTATTGCCCATGAATGCGGACATTTGGCGCTTTTGTTGGCGTTCAAAGAAAGCCCGCGGCGTGTGTATCTTGGGGCATTTGGAATGCGCATTGAGCGGGCGGGGGCGGGCTTGTCCCTGCTGCAAGAGTGCGGGGTATCTCTAGCGGGGGCGGCAATAAATTTCGCTCTTGCGTTTTTCTTCGCACTGTTGCAAACTCCTGAAGTTCCTGCTTTCAGAAACGCAATGCTCACCAATCTGGGCATCGCTTTTTTTAACCTGCTTCCAGTGGAATCTCTCGACGGCGGGCGGGCGTTGTTTCATTTTCTCTGCGCTGTGGGCGCCTCAGAAGAGCGGGCAAGAGCTTTTTGCGCCAAGCTCTCGGTATATGTGCTGATACCGCTGATTTGCCTGGGCGTCGCGTTGCTTGTCCACAGCGGGTTTAATTTTACGCTGTTGGCGGTCGGGTGTTATTTGTTTTTGTTGTTGGGGTTTAAGGGCGCAGAGCGTTGGTGATTGAGGATTTTGGGCTGTTGATTTGGTTGTGATATAGTATAGTCTCCTAACATGAAAATCAACTGGTCTTTGCGGTGCATTTTCCATCTGACTTCGTCAAAAATGCTCGCAATACGAAAGTATTCCCGCGCTTTTTTCCTTGCCAGACGAAAAATATTCTCGCAAATCCTCAGCCGATTTTCAAGTTAATCGACTATAAGTAGTCTTCCTATTTATGTAAGCGTATCCCACGCTCAAAAACTAGCAACAAATCAGACTTGCCAAAACGTCTCATTTGTGTTATAATGTCGGCAGAAAGTAACCTCACAAGGGGAAAAGAATGACCGCAAGTACAAAAATCGCCCCCTCCCACCCCCCACACACTCTCTCACCGTCAAGGCATTACCATATAGATAACATTCGCGCTCTGATGAGTTTTTTCATCGTTCTTTTGCATACTATTGATTTATTGTCTATTAACCTGCGAAATCTAGAATACAATCCAGGCATTGAATCTTTTTCGCTAGATAACATGATGTTCCTTGCTAGTGTTTGTCTTTTTCTTAACGGTTGTGCTATGCCAATGTTTTTCTTTCTAAGCGGTCATCTCTCAAAGAGTGCCGTCATAAACAGAAGCCTTACTGCGCGCCGTGTGGGTTCATTGGTCGCTATCATGCTCACGGTTATTGCCATCACAAACCTTGTCGAAAGATGGTTCGGAATTGCTGGCACAAATCATCTGTGGTACCTGTACTCCCTCGCTATAGTTACAGTTCTTCTCCATCTATGTAAAGCGATTAATCCAAAATTACTATTTGCAATCGCGATAGTTTTAGGCGTATTTATTGAGTTTTTGTTTTGGAACAATGACGGTTTGTTAGGAAGCTTCTCGCGCCTTTCGATTTGGAAAGCAATTTATTCACTACCGTATTTTTTAGCGGGACTATATTTCAAAAAAGAGTGGTTGCAAAAAATTGCCAACTCAGCTTTTCGTTGGATATCCCCATTCGTTTTTGTCGGAATATTTTTCGGCGTTTTGTGGTGCTTTAGGCAAATGGCAATTGAAAAAAACGAGTTTTCCATTGAACAAGTACAAACAACGATATCCTATTTTCTCTATATGGTATGGGTGAAAAATGCAAGCTACAGTTTCGCGTCAATACTGCCAAGGTTGTTACAATACGTGATTGTCGCCTTGTTAGGGCTTTGCGTTGTCGCCTTTATGCCACAGAAAAAAGTTCCCCTTCTAACGACGCTAGGAGAGCGAGCCCTGCCAATTTATTTGTATCATATCCCTATACTTGTGGTGATTTCCCGTTTCTTGAAAGACTATCCGCCAATCACGTCCCTGCCGATTTTGGTAGCGATTGCGTTGGCGATAACGATATTTCTTGCGTGGAAACCCTTTGGCATCCCCTTTGAACTTATCACAAAATGCGTTAAGCGCGTAATCAAATACAAAGAACCGCGAAAAGCAACGGTTCTGGATAAAAAGTTCAAGCGGTGATACGGTATCTAAACGCTGCATTTTGCCGTTCCCGCACTCACATCGTTATATTTTGATGACAAAATGTCACAAAGGGTGTGTTGAACTTTTTCGTTGAGGCTTATAATACTTTTAGCGCTTGACACCTGTTTTGCCAAATGATATAATAAGGATCAGGATCAATAATAATTGAGGAGCGCTAGAATGACCTGGGAATTTGACGGACAAATCAAAAGACTTGAGGGCAAAATACAGTGGCGGGTTGTTTATTTCCCCGAATCCGCTTTGGATTGCTTCGGCACAAAGGGTAGTGTTCCCGTGAAAATCACCGTGGACGGACAAGCATTTGAGCACACACTTTTGGGGTCGCGCAATGGACATTATTTTGTCTACAACGAGTTTATTCACCGCGCCGTGGGTAAGGAAATCGGCGACATTGTGCGCGTCACTCTGACGAAAGACGACGCGCCGCGGATATTCACCACGCCGCCCGTTCTTGAAAAAATCCTCAAAGAACACGGTGTTCTGGATGCGTTTTTGAAGCAGCCTGACTATCTAAAGCGCGAGCAGGTCAACAAAATCGAGCTTGCGAAAAAGGAAGAAACTAAGCGTAATCGTATTCAAAAGCTTGTTGAGTTGTTTGGGGGTAGTTTTTTGGCAGAGCAATGCGATTAAAAAAATCCTCGCCAATCTTTTCATGCCTGCTAGTTTTTAAGAAGTCTGTTGTAACCTTAACACCCCCCGCACTAATATACTAAAGTACATACTATTGCGGAAGGGTGATTTGATGTGCGGCATTGCGGGATTTACATCTTTTGACAGGGATTTTTTGGATGATAAAGGGCGTTGGAGACAGGTTTTGCAGGATATGCGCCTGAAAATACATCGGCGCGGACCTGACAGCGAGGGAGAATTTTTGGCAGAGCACGTGGGGCTTGCCCACACGCGGCTCTCCATTCGTGACCTTGCGGGTGGCGGGCAACCAATAACCCGGGGCAGGTTCACTATCGTCTACAGCGGCGAAATTTACAACGCCGACGAGTTGAAAGGCGAGCTTATCCGGAAAGGCTTCTCTTTCGCCACCACTAGCGACACGGAGGTCGTCCTCAACGGCTTTATCTGTTGGGGCGAGGGTTTCGTGAGTCGGCTTAACGGCACCTTCGCCTTTGCCATTTGGGACGGTGAGAGCTTGTTTTTGTACCGGGATCACGTGGGCGTAAAACCGCTGTTCTATTGGCTAAAGGACGGATTTCTGGTATTTGCGTCGGAACACAAGGCTCTGTTTGCCCATCCCTATATACAGCCAGAAATTGATATAAATTCCTTGCGTGAGGTATTTGCACTGGGACCTGCCCATACCCCAGGTAATGGCGTTTACAAGGATGTGAAGGAGCTGTTGCCTGCCCATTATGCGGTTTTTTCCCCTGATGGGCTGCGCCAAACCTGTTATTGGCAACTGGAGAGCCGCCCCCATGAAGAAAGCTACGACGCCACTGTAGAGCGGGTGCGGGAGTTGGTGCGCGATGCCATTGAGAGGCAGTTGGTGTCGGACGTTCCCATTTGTTCTCTTCTGTCCGGCGGGGTGGATTCCAGTATCATCACAGCGGTCGCGGCGAAAAAATTAGGTGTACTGAATACGTTCTCCTTCGACTTCAAAGACAACGACAAACATTTTTGTGCCAACGCTTTTCAACCCGAGCGTGATCGCCCGTTTGTAGAGAAAATGTTGGCGCAATACCCTCTCAGGCATAGCTTTTTGGAGTGCGCCGAGGAGGAGTTGGCGCAGCTTTTGTATCCCGCAGTGGAGGCAAAGGATCTGCCGGGAATGGCGGATATTGACTCGTCGCTGCTCTATTTTTGCGCCAAAGTTGCGCAAGAGAACAAGGTGGCGTTGACAGGGGAGTGCGCTGACGAAATATTCGGAGGCTACCCGTGGTTCTACCGCGAGGACTTGCTCAACGCGGACTCATTCCCGTGGTCGCGCAGCATTGAAACGCGGGAGATGCTCTTGTCGCGCGAGTTTAGGCAGGAGCTGAAACTGGAGGAATATGCCGACGCCGCTTACAGGCAAGCATTGGCGGAAGTGCCGCCGCTGCATGGCGAAAATCCACTGGAAGCACGCCGCCGCCAGATTTCCTACCTCAATCTCCACTGGTTCATGCAGACACTCCTCACCCGTATGGATCGCGCCAGTATGTATTCAGGACTGGAGGCGCGAGTACCCTTTGCAGACCCACGCATCGTGGAATATCTCTGGAACGTGCCATGGGAGATGAAATGCCGCGGCGGCGTAGTAAAAGGGCTTTTGCGTGACGCGTTCAAGGAGTTATTACCAACTGGACTGCTCATGCGCAAAAAAAGCCCTTACCCCAAGACCTACAACCCCAACTTCACCCGCATATTGAGCGAGAGTTTACTGAATCTCCTCGGCGACAGCACCTCTCCCCTCGCCCCATTATTGGACAAAGACGCCGTCACAAAATTCGTCACCTCCGAGCAGGAATTGGGCAAACCATGGTTTGGGCAACTCATGGCAGGACCCCAACTCATGGGCTATTTGCTGCAAGTGGATTGGTGGATGCGCCTTTAAGGACAAAAGTAGTGTCTAGAATCCATCGTCCAACCCATAAAATTCATAACCCTGTGCCCTTGCCCAGTCGATGATATCGCCCAAGGCGCCGGCGTTGTCTGTGGATACGGAGTGGAGCATAATCACTGCCCCGGGGTGTAGGCGGGCGGTGATGGTATCGAACGCCGCCTGCTTGCCCCTTTGTGCGTTGACATCCCAATCTGCCCAAGACACCGACCAAAAAGCGCTAGTGTAGCCCAAAGTTTGTACCAGATGCAGCGCGTCTTCACTGTATGCGCCCTCGGGAAAGCGGAAAAACGGCGCTGTGTAGCCGAAGTTTACGCGAAGATAGTTGTCGTAACCCTGGATTTCCTCAATCATTTTCTTACGGCTGATAGCGGTAAAATCTGGGTGCGATACCGAGTGATTGCCCACAATATGCCCCTCGGTTATCATTCTTGCAATCAGATCCGGCGCGGTTTTTACGTGATGGAGAGTGGAGAAAAACGCGGCGGGAACTTTTTTATCCCGAAGTGTGTCCAAAATACCTGCAGTCACGCCGTTTTCGTAACCTGTGTCAAAGGTTAGATACAAGCGCTTGCCACTGGATTTCGCATCGTATGCGAATGCCTTGTAGCCTTTCGCGTCAAAGAACTTCTGCGCGTCTACACTGATTTGGTGGGGCTTACTATCTTTCGCCACGCCATAGCTGAACTCTATGCGCTTTTTGGATAAATCTGGTATTTTGTCCTCATCCTCCACAAAGAAAGGCAACTGCGCAAGTGGGGCGAAACCCGTATGGGTGGCGGTATTAGCCGTCGTCTGGGACTGGGATGTGGTATTATTGGCTAATTCCGCTTGTGTGTCGTCCTGGGTTTCGGAAGTTATAGGCGTTGTGCTGAGGATTTCAGGCGGCAACGGCTCGTCACTTTTATTGCCGAAATAGGCAAATGCGGCAATCGCCGCGCAGACAGCTAACAAAATCAAGACGACGGGCAGGACAAAACGACGGTTCATAGGCTCCTCCGATGCACTATTCAATATTCATGTTTGAGAACGTAAATCTACACAGAGAGTTCAATTCCAACACTCGCCCCTGACTGCTAAGAATCTATATTCAATAGGTTAGGGGCTGTCTGAAAAATAAAATAACTTGTCCCTTTTGGCTAAAAGGGGCTGCAGCATCGTCAAAGCTCCTCGGAATAAGAAAGCATTCCTGCGGTTTTCTCCTCGTTTCGCCCCGTTTTACCTCAAAATATACGGCGTTTTTTACATTTTAGACAAGCACTAGACAGACAAATTTTGAGAGATTTTTTTGCCAAACGAGGCAAAAAACGCAGGAATGATTTGTTCATCTCGAGTATTTTTAACGAAGTTTGGCGGATAAAGTGCTAAAAAGAGATCGTTTCAAGCTACTGTATACAGGTTCTTGATATATTATAACCAAAGTTCGTCATCTCACTCATCCATCATAATTTTTGCATCCTTACGCGAAGATTTGCTAGGGTCAACAATTCGCTCACCCACGTCGTTGAGCAAGCCGCGCAGCTTCTCAAGGGCGTTGTAGGTATGCTTCTGCATATTGGGGTAGCTGTAAAACATCTGAGCCATGCGCTTGGCAAGGTCATTTGTGGTCTTTTTCGCTCTGTCTGTCAGGTGGGTGCCCGATTTCCAGTCGTCAAGCTCCTGACTTTGCTCGGCGATAAAGTCCTCGGTCTCGTTCATGTCCGATACCAACTGCTCTCCCGCAACACCCTCATTCATCGCCCAAGCTTGCATTTTATCAATCTTCGCATTGATTTTGTCCATGTAGGCGCGGATGTTGGAGGCAGATTTTACAGAGTGGAGGAAGTCAATCACAAAGACCGCAAGAGCGATACCCAGTGCGAAATATTGGTAATTTACGGGAATTAACTCGATAGTTTTTTCCGTAAAGGGGTGAATAACATAGAGTAAAATCCAAGCGGAGAATGCCCAATAACAAGAGTGTTCAAGGCAGATTCGTCCCTGTAGGTTACAGAATTTTCCGCTGTAGTCCCACCAACGGGCATGGAAGATTTTTTCCATCACATATGAGGTTACGAACTCCAACAGGTCGCACAGAACCACACCACCGATGACCACTAAGACAATGGCGAGGTTGATCTCTCTGCCAAAAATCTCCACAAAGAGTCCTAACTCTTTGATGGGCGTCAGGCAAACGAGCATGACCAATACGCCGCTTCCATAAATTGGCAGCATGGGGCTTGCGAGAAAACCGCGGTTAATCCACTTGCGGGACGCCACGGAAACGACGATGGACTCAACTATCCATCCCAGGACATTGTAGAGAAAGAATATAAAGGCAAGATTTGCGAGAGGACTCATAAAATTATCTCCTTGTTGCTGATTTTTTTAGCTTTTTTGTGTCGGCTTCAAAGCGGCGGCGCAGACGGGGGAAGCGGGAAATTAGCACGTCGTAACTAGCACAAATTTTGTCGGCAACACTGACCCAAACTGCCTCACGGTAGACGGGGGGGAGGGGGGTAAACGGGAACATATGGCGTTTGATGCAGTTAGCAGTGCGTTTATCTAGCTCGCCTAGAAGAGCTTGGGCGTTTTTCAGGGCGCTGGTTGGGTGACGAAAGCCGTGGAAACGGTGGGATTTGTCGGAGAAATCGTGCCAATCGTAGTAGTACAGGTCGTGTAGCAGACCACCCCGAGACGTGATTTTGCAGTCGCCGCCAAAGCGGGCACAAAGCAAGTAAGCCACGTATGAAACGCAGCGTACGTGGGTCAAAAGGCTTGTGTCCTTGTGATGCTCAATCCCGTCCAGACTTTGCAGCTGCGCTGTCGTCAACAAATCCTCAATATGCTCCATGTACTGGGCGGTCTCTTCAAAGCTCGCTCCCGCCGCCAAAGCCCTCGCTTTGCAGTAACTTTCCCAAAAAAAGCTCATCTTCATTGCTCCAAAAACCGTTTTGCGAATTGCTATTTAAACCGACGAAAAACTTCCACGCCAATCCGCAAAAGCAAGCTTATAATATATATTCACATCTGCCGGTGGATAGTATAACATATTTTTAGAGGTAAGTCAAATTCTATTTTGGAAAAATTCACGTTAAGTGTGTGAAAGTATTTCCAGTATACAGCTCTTCCAACTAACTCAGCTTTTTCAGGATTTATTATATACACTTGCTCACAAGTTTTTTACTCATGCGTTTGGCGTGGAAACTGCAGATACATTTCCGTATCATTCACACACAACTCAAAAGCTACCCTATCGCTCTTGCCAAATCTATAATCAAATCATCCGCAGCCTCAATACCCACAGAAAGGCGCAGCAATTTTTTGTCGATGCCAAGGGCAAGGCGTTGGGGTTCGGGAACTTCCGCATGGGTTTGGGTCAGAGGGTAGGTTATCAGGCTCTCCACGCCTCCCAAGGATTCTGCAAACAAAACTAGTTTCACGCCGCTCAAAATTCTGTGAGCCGTTTTCACACTGTCCACAGAAAAGCTAATCATGGAGCCAAAGCCCCGCGCTTGTTTTTTGGACAATTCATAGGCGGGATGCTCAGGCAGACCCACATAGTGAACTGCAGTGATTTTGGGCTGCTCCTGCATCCAAGTGGCGATTTTCAGGGCATTTTCTTGGGCTTTTTCCATGCGCAGTGCCAGTGTTTTTATCCCCCGCGCTATCAAAAATGAATCAAAGGGCGACAGCACTGCCCCTGTGGTTTTCTGTATAAAGCGCAATTTTTCAAGGAGTTCATCATTCACCGCCACCAAAAATCCGCTCAGGGTATCATTGTGTCCGCCGAGATATTTCGTCCCGCTATGAACCACCACATCCGCCCCCAAGGCGATGGGATTACAGAAATACGGCGTTAAAAAAGTATTGTCTACAATCAGCAGCCGATCGCCAATCAACGCCCGCACGGCGGCGATGTCCGTGACCTTCATCATAGGGTTTGTGGGGCTTTCGATGAACACGGCGCGGGTTTTCTCACT
>WRKY01000050.1 GCA_009777895.1 Oscillospiraceae bacterium | reverse complement strand
TAACTAGCTAGCCTTGCCTGTTTGTTGCACCTTGGCGTGTCTGGCGTTAATATAGTAAACCTCGGCGGTTGCCCCTGTGTGGGGTAGTCGCTTTTTTGTCGCGGAAATAAGGCGCTTTGCCGCTTTATTTATAAAAAAACCAAAGGAGAAATACAATGGAAACTACAAAAAATGCTGTATACACAGCGACGACAACAGGAACGGGCGAACGCAAGCCTCTGGGGCTTTGGCGAAAGGCGGTAAGTGTTCTGCTTGCCTTGGTGTTGGCGGTCGGGGTTTGGGCGGCTGTGCCGGTGGGCGTCAACGCCGCTACGGCAGTGGAAAAGAAGGCTGATAAAGCCTTCAGAGTTGCTTGGAAAAACGAGGAAGATTTTCGATGGGGTCCGTTTCAGAAATATCCTGGTATTTCTGATGATACTGATTTAAAACCTCTCACATTGGGCAAAAAAATTGATTACTCTACGCTTCGCACGCTCCGTTACTTCAAAGCAAACGCTAGCGATAAATATGTGCTGTCGGTAAAAAAACCACGTTATTTTCAACCCTGCATGTATGTATTCAATGAAGACGGCAAAGTGTTGGGGCATTATAGATTTACTAAAAAAGTAACAAAACACACCATCAAACTTGTAAAAGGTAAAACATATTATTTTTATACTTGCATGGACCTCATAGAGGATCTGAAGATTTCAAGGGCGTGGGTCACAGTGAACAAAACTAGCGCCACACTTGGCGTTGGTAAGGCGATTACCCTTAAAGCTAGCGTATCCCCATCAATCAAAAACAAAAAAGTTACGTGGTCTTCAAGCAACAAGAAAATTGCCGCAGTAGACAAAAATGGCAAAGTTACAGCAAAAAAAGCTGGCGAAGTTAAAATCACCGCACAGCTTGCAGGCGGACAAAAGGCGGTTTGCACGGTGACAGTGAAAAAAATCACTGCAAAACCAAGCACCAAGGCAGTACCGGCGAGTAAAGCAGTGAAGAAAAACGAAAGCATCACGCTGACTGCGCCAAAAGGCACTGCGCTTTATTACACAACGAACGGTAAAAACCCAACTACAAAGTCGACTAAGGTTAAGGCTGGAAAAACAGCAGAAATTAAGATAACGAAAAAGACCACAGTGAAAGTTATCGCCCAAAAAAGCGGGGAAATTGCAAGCGCTGTTGTTGTACGGAATTATACGGTTTAGATGGTAACAAAGTAAGCAGTAACAAAAAAGGCACCTCCAACTAGGGGGTGCCTTTTCCTCCCGCCTACAAAATCACCATACAATCCCCAAAACTAAAAAAACGGTACCTCTGCGCCACTGCCGCCGCGTACACCGCGAGGGTTTGCTCTCGACCCAAAAGGGCGGAAACTAGCATAATCAAGGTGCTTTGAGGCAGGTGGAAATTGGTTAGCAATCCATCGATGACCTTGAAATTGCAGCCAGGGTATATGAAAATGTTCGTTGAGCCGCTTATTGACCGCGGATTTTCCAGAGCAAAGTCAAAATTCGCTCCCTCTAGTGTCCGGCAGCAGGTGGTACCTGCAGCAATAACCCGCCCGCCGCCGCGCTTTGTATCGCTGATTATCCTTGCACTTTCCACCGGGATGTGGAAAAATTCGTTGTGCATATGATGTTCCTCCACGCGGGCGGTTTTCACGGGGCGAAACGTCCCCAAGCCCACATGGAGAGTAATCGGCGCGATTTTCACACCCTTATCACGCAGCGCGTCAAAGATTTGCGGCGTGAAATGCAGACCCGCCGTGGGTGCGGCGGCGGATCCGCGGGCAGTACCGTTGTCCATGGCGATGCTTCGCTCCCGCGCGTAGACGGTCTGGTAGCGGGACTTGTCCTCGAGCTTTTCCGTGATGTATGGAGGCAAAGGAATCTCTCCCAAACCATCCAGAATTTGCAAAAATACGCCCTCATACTCAAAGCGCACCTCACGGTTGCCGTCATCGCGAATCTTCGTGACTGTCGCTTGCAATGTGATCTGGCTATCGCCAAAAACGAGCCTTGCCCCCTCACGCAAACGCTTGCCGGGTTTTCCCAAACACTCCCAAGAATCGCCCAAATCGTTGAGCAGGAGCAACTCCACAGGGGAGCGGGTTTTCTCACACACACCCAAAAGCCGTGCGGGCATCACTTTGCTGTCGTTGACAACAAGGCAGTCGCCCTCACGCATAAGGTCGGGTAAATCGGTGAATTTGCCGTGACTGTATGCCCCCGTGAGTTTGTCGATGCGCATCATCCGCGAGGCGTCGCGCCTGTCAGCAGGGTGTTGAGCAATCAACTCCTCGGGGAGATGATAGTCGAAATCGCTAGTATTCATTTTTACCTCGTTTGGAGAGTTGAAGTGGTTGTCGCCTTGTATTCTTGCTCAGTATTATACACCAAAACAGGGAAAAAAGCTATACCTGTTCTGTTTATCACTTTCGTCATTTTAACCAGTTTTTACGCTATCTCGAAATTTAGTATACAGACTTTTTATAAAGACGTTAGGGACTTCTTCACAGGATGGAAATTCTCACTCCATAAGCACTGAAGTTCATCTCGAAATTATAGTCGCCTAACGTGAAAATCAACTGGTCTTTGCGGTCTATTTTCCATCTGACTTCGTCAAAAATGTTCGCAATACGAAAGTATTCCTGCGCTTTTTTCCTTGCCAGACGAAAAATATTCTCCCAAATCCTCAGCCGATTTTCAACTTAGGAGACTATATCTTTCAAAAGAAGTGTTACTCAAATGAAAAAATTCCAAAAAATGTTGATTTTTTTCATGCGTACGCTGTGGTTCTGTGCGCGTTCCCCTCTTGCAATCCTTCCGACAAAATGCTATAATTAGTCACATCGTGTAAATACATAAATTGAGGATTGCAGATATTCGAGCCTGTCGGCACTAGATGAAAAATACGGCTAATTCTCCTCCTTATCTGCGTTATCGTCAGTAGAAATACACAAAGTATTTCTCCTTTCTCTGTCTTGAAATGAAAAAAATTATCTCAAAAATCTGTGCATTTCAATAGTGTCAACACTCCCTGAAAACTAGAAAACAAGATTTAAATACAGGAGTCGATTATGAAAAAAGAGCGAAACAAAAAACGCGGTCGCAGATGGTTAACCGCCCTGGGCGTGATAGCGATTTTTGCCATTAGCGTGGGCATTTACGGCTATATCGCTCGCCAAGACCCTCAGCGCATTGTGGACAACCGCATCGTGAAAATGGAGCGTATCAACTACATTGACGCACCTGATTTACGGCTGATCGGCATGGCGATTCCCGGAAACTCCTCAAACGAACTATATGATGAACTCAACGAGATGAGCTGCGAATTTTTGCCGCGGCTAGAGGAGATGGACGAGTATCTTTACGCCGAAATCGCCGACACTGTCGCTCTTTGGCACAACGGCAACCTCGACCACGAGGATCCAGAGAGCATGGAGATTTTCATTATCGGCAGATTGATGAGCGCGGACGCGCCTGTGCCTGATGGTTTTGACTATTTCGACATACCATCCGCGAAAATCGCTAAGGTTTACGGTAAAGGTGAGGGTGAAGCGCTCCAAGCGCGGGGCGACGGCAAATTTTACACCAAAGTCATGAAAAAGCACACAATCCCCTATCCAGAGGGTTGGTTTTTCGGCGAACTGCAACTAGCGGAAACCAACCTCAAGGCGGGCGAATTTTCACGTATGGGCTTTATTTTGCCTGTGGTTGAACACTGACGATGCTTAATTCTGAATATTTTCCTACAAAGTGGACTTGACAAATTCGAACATATGTGTTATACTGGTTAATATAACACTGTAGTAAGGAAGAGAGTATGAAAAATTATGAAGATCAAGAGCCAAACGAACTTATCGAACCACCGCAAGGACTAAATGAAGAAGAAAAATCGGCGTGGCAACACATCTATCAAATTTTAGCCAGTAGCACAAGATACAGAAAAACTATGGCAGATGCCGAATTAGTTCGTCATTATGTCCAAGTAAAAATTATGCGCGATAGAGCATGGAGTGAATGGAACAAAAAGCCAGAAAAATATATTCGTATTGTTACTGGGGTCTGCACGGATGGACAAACTCCTAAAGTTGTTATTAAAGAAAATGAACATTATTCGATTTTGAAAGATTGTAATACTCAACTCCAAAAGATTTTGACGGATTTCAAATTAACACCTTTGACAAGATTATTATAGGAGGAGAACAAGTGTATATGGATGATATGAGAATTGAATGGATACCTATAAACGAATTGAGGCTTTTTGAAAATAACAGCAAAGTGCACACTAAAAAGCAAATTGACCATATCGCGAATTCGATACGCGAATTTGGATTCAACGATCCTATTGCAATTTCAGGAACAGATAACACAATTTTAGAGGGTAATGGAAGGATCGAAGCAGCAAAACAGGTTGGATTTAGAACTTTGCCTTGCATTCGTTTAGATCACCTAAATTCGGACGAACAAAGGGCTTATGTCATCGCACACAATGCATTGTGTTTGGAAACCGGTTTTGACGAGGCGATACTCCTCTCTGAACTAGAAGACTTGAAAAACTATGATTTTGCAAATTATGGGTTAGAAACTGAAAAATTTATCACAACATTGGATAACCTGCAAAACAAAGAATTGGTAGCAATTCAAAGAGTGCACTATTTAATCAGCATTGATGTAAATAACAATGATAGGATTATCGACATCATTTCAACACTAAAAGAAATAGAAGGAGTAGAGTTTCGTGCGACGTGTAACTAAAACTGATAATAAATCTGTTGCTAACAAGGTCTTTTTGCGTCGAAAAGCAACAGAACATTTAGACGGATTGTATGTGCTTGATTTGTTTGCAGGTAACAACATTTTATGGCGTGGATTTGACAAAGAGAGATATTTTGGTGTAGAATTAGTATCGGGCAAAGGCAGTAATTTAACGGCAGATGCAAAGAAGATAATAGATTCTCTTGATTTGTCCCAATTTAATGTGATAGACTGTGATAGCTATGGGATACCTTTTGAAATATGCAGAAAATTATTTGAAAACAAGCGAATTAAAAGTGAAACGGTTATAATTTATACAGCAATCACTAACATTTTTACGCAGTTGCCTAATGAATGCATCAATATACTTGGGATAGATAATATGTATAAACAAGCCCCATCACTTTTCAACACAAATGCAATCATGTACTTCTATGAAATGTTGGCAAAATATTCAGTAAGAGAAGTCAACTATTACGAAGTTATTGATGCTTATATCAAGCATTACGGATATTTTCTAATTCCATAACAAGGAGTATTTTATGCCAGTAATCTACACCCCAACTGGTATGGCGCGAGAATACAGTCCCCACGCCTGCAATCTCTATATCGGCTGCTCTCATTGCTGTCGATATTGCTACGCACCCCACACCCTGCAACGTTCCCAACGCGACTATTTCGGGATACCAACACCGCGTCGCGATGTATTGTACTATCTGGAACGTGATTTGCAAAAAAACAGCTATACAAAACAAATTCTGCTCTCCTTTATCGGTGATGTCTACTGCCGCAACGCCGACGACAGCGCGACCACCCGCGCCGCCCTGCAGCTTTTAGGGTATTACAACGCCCCCGTTGCGCTGCTCTCAAAAGGCGGCAAGCGGATGTTGCGGGATTTGGATGTGTTCAAGACCTTTGGCGATGGTATCATGGTTGGCGCCACGCTTACATTCATGGATAGCGAAAAAAGCAGACACTGGGAACCAGGAACGGCAAGCCCAGAGGACAGATTGGAGACACTAATAGAACTACACAGAGCGGGTATACGAACTTTCGCTAGTTTTGAGCCGGTAATTGATCCATCGGAAAGTCTGAATCTTATCCAACGTACCCTCCGCGATGACAGCGTTGAACACTACAAAATCGGCAAATTGAATAATTATAAGAGACTGGACAATGGGGTTGACTGGCAGGGCTTTTTGGTGGATGTGCTGAAACTCTTGCGACCCGCCAAAAAGCAGGTTTACATTAAAAAATGCCTGAGGGAGCTTGCCCCTGACGTGTATTTATATGACGACGAAACAGACCCCGAGCGGTATATTGTTAAGAAAAACAGCTGTACGACTTTCCCGTAACATAAATCCTAAAATATACAATATCCATAAGGAGCATCCAATGAAAGCAAATTTCAAAAAAATACTGGCATTTTTCTTACTCCTAGCCGTCATTATCACAAGCCTATCCATTGGCGCGGCGGCGGCGGAAACTCCCATGCTGCCAATCAACGTTCAGGAGCAGCGATTTGTTGACAGCGAGGGGCGGGAGCGGATTTTCCACGGCATCAACTACGTTGTGGACAAGTACGGCGGTCCCGAAAACCTGGATGATGCGTTCTTTGCTGAGTACGCCGCCCGTGGCTTCAACTCCATGCGCCTTGGGCTTTACTGGGTTATGTTGGAGCCGGAACCGGATCAGTTCGACTGGGACTACATCGCCGCCATCGACCCTGTTTTTAAGGCGGCGGAAAAACACGGCGTATACTTGATGTTGGAGCTCCATCAGGATCTTTACGGACGCGGGGCGGCGGGCTATGGCGGCAAGGGCGCCCCGGATTGGGCGTGCTTGATTGACGGCGCAAAACTACAAAAGCGCCAATATTTGGTATGGGCTGAGGGCTATTTTTGGGGCAAGGGTGTACACAACGCTTTTGACAATTTTTGGAACAACACGGAGGCATACGGCAAGGGACTACAGGAGCACTACGCAGAGATCTGGGCTATGCTAGCCGAGCGTTACGGCGGCTCCCCCGCGCTCCTGGGCTACAACTTCTTCAACGAACCCCACCCCGGCACAGACGGCGGCAAGGTTTTTCGCAAGCTAATCTGGAATTTAGTCAAGGTGATGATACGCCGTCCCCGCGACCTTGGAGAAATCATCCTCTCGGTGATTGTTCGAGGCGAGCGGCTGCAGCTGCTAAACTTTCTCGACGGCGACACTATGCGCCAAATTACCAGTGCGGGGGATGAGCTAATCCGCAAGTTTGATGTGGAAAAATACACGCCGTTTTTGGAGAAAATGACTAACGCTGTCCGCGAAAAGACCGACAAGGGTATCATCTTCATGGACAACAGCTACTTCTCCAATTTGAGTATTCCCTACTCCGTGGAGTTGCCACGTGTCAACGGCGAGATTGAGCCGAATGTGGCATTTGCGCCCCACGGCTATGACCTGGTTGTGGACACCGATATGTACGACAAGCCGGGTGACGACAGGGTTTTGGCAATCTTTAAGGAACACAGGCGCAGTCAGGAGCGGCTGAATGTCCCCGTCCTCGTGGGCGAATGGGGCGGCGGTTGGTACGGCACACCCTTTGTGGAGCATTGCCGTGTACTTACGGAATTTTTCGACGAAAATGGTTGGTCGTTTGCATATTATGGGGATTGGCGCTTGAGAGGCCATGTGCTAGATTTCCTCGTGCGCCCCTACCCCATGGCAGTGAACGGCACAGATGTGAACTACCGCTATGACCACGGCGAGGGCGTGTTCACCCTTAGCTACACCCAGGGCGGCGGTGACGCGCCGACGATAATCTATTTGCCCTGGGATATGGACGTTGACGCTGACGGAATGGACATCAAGATTGTCCCCGCAGGGGGGAATTCCTACCCCGATGCGCGGTACGTTTTATTGACTGGCGGGGCGGGGACTCAAATTGTAACCATTACCCTAGACAAAGCCCCATGATGCAGGCGTTTTCAGATGGCGCGTGGCATTTGGATAGCCCGAAAATCATGGGCATACTCAACGTTACCCCCGACTCTTTCAGTGACGGGGGAGTGTTTCTTGACCCAAAAGCGGCGTTGGAACACGCCATTGACATGGCGGAGCGGGGAGCGGACATCATCGATATTGGGGCGCAAAGCACCCGCCCCAACGCTGTGAATATCAGCTCAGAGGAGGAAATTGAGCGCCTTGCGCCGGTTTTGGAAATACTTCATGGAAAAATTCCTTTGCCGCTCAGCGTGGATACATTTTACCCTGAAGTCGCCCAGTTTGCCCTAGAAAACGGTGTTACAATCATAAACGATGTGAGCGGCGCGGTGTTGCGTAAAATGGCAAAACTTATAAAAAAATACAGGGCGGGGTGGGTGATTATGCACAATCCCGCCGGACAAAGCGGTGCGGCGGCGAGCGTTGAATATCATCAGGGTGTGGTTCGGGCGGTTCGTGAATTTTTCTCCCAAAGCCTTGATCGGGCGATGAGTTTCGGTGTTGACCGGAACGCAATCATCTTTGACCCTGGCTTTGGATTCGGCAAAGACACTGGCAGACACATTGAGCTTTTGGAAAATCTTTCCTCGCTGTCAGAGTGTCCTTTGCTTGTAGGACTTTCCCGCAAGCGTTTTGTCCGCGAGCTTTTTGGCGCGGAAAGGTTGGAGGAACTGGACGCGGCAAGCGAAAAACTCCACCGCAGAGCGATTACCAACGGGGCAATGGTTGTGCGCAGGCATTTTGGTTAGCTAAAGAGCTTGTTGAAAAGCCTAGCTTTTTTTCCTGTTTTGGTGTATAATATTGGGTGAAGTCTTGGGGCTTCGTTCAAAATATGGCAACCATGATAGTGCAGATTACAGCCGCCAAAACACCTGTATTCAGTAGATTAAATAGACTATTTTTGAGCGATTTATTTGCCAAACGAGGCAAAAAACGCAGGAATGATTTGTTCATTCCGAGTATTTTTAACGACGTTTGGCGGATAAAGTGCCAAAAAGAGATCGTTTCAAGCTACTGAAGACAGGTCTTAGAAAAGGAGATGAAATCGTGAAATTTTCAACCAAAGGGCGTTACGCTCTGCGTATGCTTTTGGATTTGGCGGAGCATCGGGACAGCGGCTTTGTGGCTCTGAAAGAGATTGCTAGCCGTCAGGACATCTCCAAACAATATTTGGAGCAGATTGTTTCCCTTTTAGCGGGAACGGACTTTTTGCGCTCAAACCGCGGCAAGCATGGGGGCTATATGCTCGCTAAAGAACCATCCCAATACTCCGTTGGCGACATTTTACGCGCGGCGGACGGCTCACTCGCCCCTATCGCCTGTATTGAGAAAAACGCCGCCTCCTGTCAGCGGGCAAGCCACTGCAAGACCCTTTATATGTGGCAGGGACTTGAAAAAGTCGTCGCCGACTATCTGGACTCAATCACCCTGCAAAACATTTTGGATAATGCCAATAAGGGGGGAGAAGCGGATTATGTTATTTAAGAACCTGTGTCCAGTAGCTTAAAACGCTCTCTTTTTGGCGCTTTTTAAGAAATTTGATTTTAGGAGTACATACATGAAACTTGGCATTGTCGGTTTGCCGAATGTCGGCAAAAGCACGCTTTTTAACGCAATCACTAACGCACAGGCGCAGTGCGCCAATTACGCCTTTTGTACAATCGAACCGAATGTTGGCGTGGTCAGCGTTCCCGACCAACGCTTGGACAAGCTAGCGGAAGTCTACAAGCCCAAAAAAGTCATATCCGCCAACATCGAATTTGTGGACATCGCGGGTCTGGTCAAGGGCGCGTCACGCGGCGAGGGACTGGGCAACAAATTCTTGTCCCACATCCGTGAGGTGGACGCGATTATCCATATGTTACGCTGTTTTGATGACGGCGATGTGATGCACGTGGAGAGTACTATCGACCCGTTGCGGGATATTTCCATAATTGAAACCGAGTTGGTGCTTGCGGATTTGGATACACTGGAAAAACGGCTTGCCCGATTGAGCAAAGCGGTAAAGAATGATAAATTACTGTCGGGGCAATTAGAGTTTTTTCAGGAACTCAAAGGCGATTTGGAGAGGGAAAAACTTCCGAATTTGGCGGAGATGGACGAAAATCAGCGGGCATGGTTGACAGAGCAACCTCTGTTGACGGCAAAGCCCGTTATTTATGTCTGTAATTTGGGTGAGGATGATTTGGCGCAGGGCGGCAATAAATACTTTGAAACTGTGCGGGATTTTGCCAAAATGCGCGGAGCGTTGGTGTTGCCCATTTGCGCTGAGTTGGAGGCGCAGCTCGCGGATTTGCCCCCCGAGGACAGGGATGAGTTTTTGCGTGAGAGCGGCGTGGAGGAAAACGGGCTTGCCCAGATGATACGTTGCAGTTATGCTCTTTTGGGGCTGATTAGCTTTTTCACCGCGGGGGAAAAAGAGGTTCGCGCTTGGACTATTACCGCGGGAACAAAAGCGCCCCAGGCGGCGGGGAAAATCCACAGCGATTTTGAGCGGGGCTTTATCCGCGCCAAGATTGTGGGCTATGATGAACTGATGAACACCTGCGGCGGCTCATTGACGGTCGCAAAGGAAAAGGGACTTGTCCGCAGTGAGGGCAAGGAATATGTCATGGGCGATGGGGATGTTGTTGAGATTTTGCACAATACTTAGAAGCTGTGTTCAGTAGCTTGAAAATCACCCCCTTTTATGCTATAATCTTGCCAACGCAAAAACTACATAAGTGAGGTAAGTATGCAAACTGTCAAAAAAACAAAGCCTTTCCGATACGCTTTCGGAATGTTCGGCACGTCCATCCCCGTGAATATGTTCAAAACCTACGCACCGGCGTTTTGGGTCAACACTCTGGGGCTGCTCTCAAGCTCCCAATTCGGCACAATCCTGATGATTTACGCCATCATCGACGCAATCGACAACCCCATATACGGCTTCCTCTCGGACAA
>WRKY01000049.1 GCA_009777895.1 Oscillospiraceae bacterium | reverse complement strand
TTGCGAAAGGCAGTGCCGCTCCCGCCGCAATGCAGTAGCCATTGAGGGCGGCGGAGATTGCTGAGGCGGGTATGGACAGCGCCAAAATGCGCAGGGATGCGGCGGCGCGGATATCTCCCAACCAGTACTCTGCACAGATTTCTGCTGTGGAGTAGAGTAAAATCGTCGCAAAAACGCCCAGTATCGCGGCGAGATAGAAGCACATATGCATACCGCCGCCGCGACGCCGGGGATTTTTTTCCTCCGCCGAAAGGCGCATTGAGGATAGGCGCAGACCCGCCGTGCCAAAGGTCAGGGCGAGGGAAAAGACGCTCATGAGCAGGCTGAACAGCCCAACTCCCGCCGCCCCCGCGCGGTCCTCTAACATGGCGTTGAACCACACCCCCGCCCCGCGCATCAACAGTGCGGACACGGTCAGGAGGATTGTCGCGCGTATCACTTTGCTTGTTCTTGTTTTTTCCATGGTAGATGGTATGCGGGGTGGGAAGGATATATGCGGAATAAGTGCGCTAACTTGGACAAACACTGCGAAATATGGTATAATAGTACCCGGCTTGTTGAAAATCTCTCGATAATATGGTCTCCTAACATGAAAATCAACTGGTCTTTGCGGTCTATTTTTCATCTGACTTCGTCAAAAATGCTCGCAATACGAAAGTATTCATGCGCTTTTTTCCTTGCCAGACGAAAAATATTCTCCTAAATCCTCAGCCGATTTTCAAGTTAATCGACTAAAAAATCTAGTTTTTCAACATCGCCATATGGTAAAAAAAGTGAGGGCAATACATAATGCTGACAATCAAAGGCGGCGACTTTTTTCTGGACGGCGAACCATTCAAAATCTACAGCGGGGCAATTCACTATTTCCGTACACTGCCCGAGTCCTGGGAGGACAGGCTGAAAAAACTCAAAGCCTGCGGTTTTAACTGTGTTGAAACCTATGTTTGTTGGAATTTGCACGAAAAACGCAAGGGCGAGTTCGATTTTTCAGGTATGCTAGACGTGGTACGCTTCCTGAAAACCGCCCAAGAGTTGGGGCTTTATGCTATCGTGCGCCCTGGTCCCTATATTTGCGCCGAGTGGGATTTCGGCGGTCTGCCCGCCTGGTTATTGGCGGATGAAACCCTGCGTTTGCGCTGCGCCGACCCCCGTTATCTGAAACACGTTCGGGAGTTTTTCCAAGTATTTTTGGCACAAATTGCCCCAATGCAAATCCACAAGGGCGGCAATATTATCGCCGTGCAGGTGGAAAACGAATACGGCAGCTTCGGCAACGATAAGGAGTATCTCCTCGCTGTGGAGGAGATTATCAAAGACAGCGGTATTGAGGTGCTGCTTTTTACCTCTGACGGGGCGAACGACAATATGCTCTCTGGCGGAATATTGCCGCATTTGCTGAAGACCGCCAATTTCGGCTCTGGCGCAAGGTATAACTTTAAGCAGCTGCGCAAGTATCAGACCCAGGGACCGCTGATGTGCATGGAGTTTTGGAACGGCTGGTTCGACCACTTTGGCGAGCATCACCACATCCGCTCTGTCAAACACTTCGTCATGACCCTCAAGGAGATTTTGGCACATGACGCCAACCTCAACGTCTATATGTTCCATGGCGGCACGAATTTCGGCTACATGGGCGGAGCTAATCACTTCGGCTACCCGGGCGGCGGCGGGAAAAAAAATCGGAAATACGCCCCCACCATCACCAGTTACGACTACGACGCGCTCCTCACTGAGTGGGGCGGCTATACCAGAAAATACCATGCGACCCGCAAAGTCCTCTGGAAACATCGCGGCGCAACTCCTCTCGAACTGCCCCAGGAGGGTGAACGCGCGGGATATGGCTGTGTGACACTGGAAAAGACGGCAAGCTTATTCGCCAATTTGGATAAGCTTTCCGCACCGATAAAGAGTGTCACCCCTGAATATATGGAAAAATTCGGTCAGAATTACGGGCTGATTTTGTACCGACACATCCTCAAGGGCAATTATGGCGGGAAAATCTTTGCGGACGGACTGCGGGACAGGGCGTGGTTTTTCGTTAACGGGCAGTATAAAGGACTGCAATGGCGCAACGACAAGGATTTCGAGGGCGTGGACATTGGACGGGTTGAGGGCGAGGCGACTGTTGATGTGCTTGTGGAGGCTATGGGGCGCACCAACTACGGCGCGAAAAGTGTCAGCGACCGCAAAGGGGCAAGCGCCGTTCGCATCGGCGGACAGTTCCTTTTTCACTGGGATGTCTACCCGCTAGAGCTTGAGAGCCTTGAAAACCTTGATTTTACTGGAGGAAGTGCCGCGCCGATGTTCTATCAAGGCACGTTCGCTGCGGATAAAAAAGGCGACACGTTCCTGTGCTTGAAAGGTTTCACCAAGGGCTACGCGTGGATAAACGGCTTCCACCTTGGCAGATACTGGAAAATCGGGCCTCAAAAAACCCTATACGTACCCAAGGAGCTGCTGAAAGAAGAGAACACAATAACCGTTTTGGAATTGGAAAAGCTTCCCGCTAGCGCGAAAGTCGAGTTGCGGGATACGCCGAGTTTGGGAAGAAAAGGGTTTTAGATTGGAGAAACGCAGATTGCCACAATAGCTTTAAGCATATATAGTCGCCTAACTTGAAAACCAACTTTCAATCATACTTTGAAAGTCATTATAGTCTATCCTCAACAAAGTGGCGATCAAAACCAATATGAACAGCAAAAACACCAGGATGTCGCCGAACATCCTAGTGGAAAGCCACCCTCGCCCCGATTTCAGGTGTATAATTGACGCGATACTGTAAATTCCGGTAAACGATAGCAAAATATAGTTTATTATCACGGCTGCTTAATAATTTTTCATCATCGCTGTAAATTGCGCCGCCTGCTCCTGTTGATTGATCGGCAGCTGGTATGCATCTTCCATGCTATCGGGCACAAAGCCGGGAACGATAAGTATCAACGGCTTGTCGGTCAGGGATGAGGTGATTTTAAATCCGCCCTGCAAGGTCTTTTTAATTTCGGTGACGTTATTTTTTGAGAAAGTCATGGACTCTCCGTCGGTATTTCCGTCAGAATCAATCTGTACAAGGATGAATTCATTGTCGTCCGCGCGAAAACCGACCGCGAAGTTATACATTTTCTTTGAGAATAATCCGGACTTCATCCAATATCCATAACAAAGGGTGTACTCTGAAACGTTGCTGACAGCTTTTGCAAATGCGTTTTGTATCAGTGTCCAACTTCTGTCATTTGCCTTTTGGCTTGCGCTCATGAGACCCATAATAGTACCTCTCTCTTACTGTTTAATTAAGTAATAAACTTTACCATTTCTATGTAAGTATTATACCATATAAAATTGGCATTGTCAACCATGTAATTTTTTGGGAAATACTTGAGCGGCTTCCCGTAGTACGCACGAAAAAAGGCGGCAGATTGCCGCCCTTACGTTGTTCCGCCTTATTTGTTCTTGCTCTCGTAATCCTCAATCATCTTCTTAACCATCTGTCCGCCGATTGCCCCCGCCTGACGACTGGTAAGGTTGCCGTTGTCCCCGTCCTGACTGAGGTTCACGCCGACGGCGTTGGCGGCATCCTGCTTCATCTTGTTGCGCTTTTGTTGCTTGGGTTTCTTTTTGTTGTTATTTTTTGCCATTTTTGTTCACTCCTTTCGGTTGTATAGTCGATTAACTTGAAAATCGGCTCAAGATTTGCAAGAATATTTTTCGTCTGGCAAGGAAAAAAGCGCAGGAATACTTTTCTATTGTGAGCATTTTTAACGAAGTCAGATCGAAAATAGACCGCAAAGACGAGTTGATTTTCAACTTAGGCGACTATATGTTGATAGTGTGAACAGCGACGGGAGAGGTTATTCATGGAAAATTCAGGACGGAAACAGTGCCAAAAAAAGGCTATTTCAAGATAGTTAATACAGGTTCTAAAACTCCTTATTACTCGCCACAAAAATCAGCCGCTCCACGGGTCGGAATTTGCCGTGGCTCCAACCATGACCGCCGTGGTCGCTGACGATAATGAAAAGCCAGTCCTCCTCCTCATAGCTAGGGCGGGCGAGAACCGTGTCTATCAGCTGTTTTGCCCGACGGTCGCCGTGGGCAAACGCCCAACGGTAAAAGGGGCTGTGGTTGCCAAAACCTGCTGTGCGGTGACCTAAGTCGTCGTTATACTCAAGGATGAGGAACACAAAATCGCTGCCCTCCTCAAGGCGCCGCCGCGCGGTTGTGAAAGTTTGCCAATCGATGCCCACCTTGGTCCAGTTGATGTTATACCCATTACGCTGTGTACTCTGTGACTCAAGAGCAAAAGGACGCGCTTTGTTCTTGTTGGTCAAATGCCCATCCCAATTGACGATGAAATCCGCCTCATTCAGCAATCCCGCCTTGTAAAGCCGCGTGAAAACCGTTTCGGGAAGTGGATTCTTATCATACGAACTGCGACTGTTATCAAAAACGCCGTGTACATCAGCCCACTCCCCGGTGAGGGTGGTGGTCCAACCTGGTAGGGTAAAGGTTTTTTGCTCTTTCGACCATGCACCAAAGCCTTCATCCCAAATTTTGCCGGCGATTATGGGATAGACTCCGCCGCCCATCTCCTTAATGGTGAGTATTCCGCTGCGCTCAGGGTTTTTGAGGTTGCCCAACATCTCCGCCCTCACGCCGTCAAGCCCGATAACTAAAGCTTTTTTCACGCTCTTACCCTCGGGTAAGGGACTGTTGTAGTGCTCCCAAATTTTCTCCGCTGTAATGGTCTGGGGCAGGGGCTCGTGACCGGAGTACCCGTCGGCAAAAATTTCCGCCTCGTCCAAGCGAGAGGGATAGCTCTCCCCCATAATGTGGTCTCGCAGAACCCCAATCCCGCCGATTGCAGCAAGAATCAGCAGGAACGACAAGGGGATGCAGAGGATTTTTAAGCGTGTTTTGGTTGATTTTTTCATGGTTAATCCCTTTTGTAAATGGAACGTTCAACTCAGTATGTAGGGGATAAGGATATATATATATAGTCACCTAAATTGTACATCGGAAGTTGACATTTGTCAATAAACATCATGTAAACTTTTCGTCACATTAACATAAACTCCTAGCTTTTGAGAGATTTCTTCACGAGTCTTGCCATCCAATGTCAAGGTGTCAGTGTTAAACATCCCCCCGGGCAAGATAACCCTCTCCCCCAAATCCCGCGCCCTCAGTGCGTCAATGACATCCTGCCCGCAAAGTAGGCCCGCAACGGTCACTCCCCCGCCGAAAAACTTGTTTTCAACAGCGACAACACGGATGTTTTCCGATAACATCCCGCAAAGTTCGCTTATTAACGGGTAGGCGGCGACACCTGTGACTACCGTGCAGGGAGCGACGCGGGCGGGTTTGCCCACCTCATTTAGAGCGGTCATGAACTCATGGCGGAACAGGGCGCACATTCCCACGCCGTTTTCCAACTGGTGCAGCTCGCCGTAATGCTCCACAGGGGGGAACGGCGCGCCCGCGTTCAGGTAAAACTCATCAGCGCAAAACGCCAAAGCTTCAGGGAAATCGGCGTTGAACTCCTCAACTATTCTAAGGATTTCGCAGGAATTTTCGGGCTTATACGATTCAATATGGGGCAAGCCCTCGCGATGCTTTGTCAATCCTACAGGGACAAGCGCTACTGATTGGACACTCTCGCCGAGCTTGGCGATTTCTCTCAGAGAATAGACCAGTTCGTTCCCATCGTTAATGCCGGGGCATAGCACCAACTGCAGGTTCAGGCGTATCCCCGCAGTGGCGAAATCCCCCAAATATCCCAATACTTCCCCCGCCTTTGGGTTGCCCATCATGCGCACCCGCAGGGCGGGATTCATGGTGTGGACGGAGACATTCACGGGACTGATGTGCATTTTGCAGATACGCTCAACGTCTACCGCGCTCAGGTTTGTCAGCGTGACATAGTTGCCGAAAAGGAAAGAGAGCCGCGCATCATCGTCCTTGAAATACAGGCTCTGGCGCAGTCCTCGGGGCATTTGGTCGATGAAACAAAACAGGCATTTGTTCCCGCAGGAACGCTGTTTGTCCATAAGATAGCTATCGAAAATCAGCCCAATATCGGCGAATTCATCCTTATGTATGCGCAACAGGCGATACCGACCGTCAGCGTCCCGCAGTGCCAAATCAAGCACATCATCTTGTATATAAAAGCGATAATCCAACACATCGTTGATAGCGTTACCATTTATCGACAACAAAACACCGCCCGCGCAGATGTTCTTCATCTGCGCAAGCGAGTTTTTTTCAACATCGGCGATTTTAACCATCGCGAAAGGCTAGATTAAGCCTCGGTAAGGATGACTGTTCTGCCCTTATATTGTCCGCAACTGGGGCAAATGCGGTGCGGGCGCTTGTACTCTTTGCAATTTGGGCAAAGCTCCAAGGTGGGTGCATCGAGCTTCCAAACGCTTGAGCGGCGTTTATCGCGGCGCGCCTTACTGGTTTTTCTCTTTGGGACTGCCATTTTTTCCTCCGAAAACTAAGATAGTTAGATATTAGACATTAGATATTAGCGGGCTAATACCTAAGTATCTGGCTGTTAGTTGTCAATAATTGACGCAAGCTTCTCCAGTCTGGGATCTATGGGGGTGGTGCAGGAGCATTCGCCAACATTGAGATTTGCGCCGCATTGGTGGCACAAGCCCTTGCAGTCGTCGCGGCACAGCAGCAAACTGGGTAATTGCAGGAACATCTCTTCACGGATAAGCTCGGGTAAATCCAACACGGCATCAGGCAGGAGCAAGAGATCCGTATCTTCATCGCTGTCGAGTTTGAGGACGAGAGTTCTTGTGGTTTTCCCTGTGTAGCGGCGTGAGGTTTTCTCAAGACAGCGGTGGCATTCGAAGTCAAACACTGTTGAGAATTTCGCCTCCAACGTGACGACACCGCCTCGGTTCAAGATACATCCCTCAACGCGCACTTCATCAAAAAACGGATCTTCGCCTAAAGAAAAGCTTGTATCAAAAGACAAGCTTCTCTCCGAATTATTGAAGATTTTCCGTAAATCCACGCTCACTCCACCATCCAACACCATGTGGGGATATTATAGCATATTATGCGTGGCTTGTCAAATTTGGGTCATCTATTACCGCCTACTGCTTAAGCTCAATCCCTTCACCGCCGAGTTTGGCGACGAGGGTGTCCAAACAGCTCTGAATTTCGCTGCGGGTGAGTGTTTTTTCAGTGGAGGAGAAGGCAAGGCGAATGGTTACGCTCTTGGCGTCATCGTCCAGGGCAAAGGTGTCCACAAGGCTATGACTCGCCAAAAGAGGGAAATTCAAAGAAGTGATTGCCTCGGCAATTTGGGCAAAGCTGTCGCCTTTGTTGAGGATAAAGGAGAGGTCAACGTCAATGCCGGGGAACTTGGAGGGTTCGCTGTAGGCAATGGGGGCGGTGGGAATTTCCGTCAGCGACATCATGCCGATTTCCGCCCAGACAATCGCCGCTTTTTTGTCGGTTTTCAAGGCGTTTGCGGGATGAATAACACCCAAACGCGCAACCTCCTCGACGTCGATTGACGCGCTGAAGTTGTTCACGGGATGTTGCCAGCTGTGTGTGGTTTCGACCTTGGCGAAAGCGGGGTTTCGGCGTTTCATAATGAGGAGCAAATCGATGATTATGTCCCGCAGACGGAAGAACAGCTCCTCCTCACTGGCAGTGCGGCTGTAGAGAACGATGCCCAAGCGCTTGCGTTCCTTACATTTACCCTCGCTGTCCAGACCTGTGACCACACGCCCAATCTCGAAGATGCCGAAGTCATCTGTGTATCCGCGATTTTCGTGGACAAAGGTGAGCAGGGTGGGTGTCAGGCGGTTGCGCAGTACCTCGTGGTTGGGGTTGACGGAGTTCAAAAGGTGGACGTTGTCCTCAATCTCAAGACCCAGTTCGGCAAATTTCTCTTTGTCGCACCACAAGTAAGAATGTACCTCGTGGAGTTTGCACACTTGCGCCAAAAAGTCCTTGGCAACAGTGTCTTGATTGCGTGAAACGTCCTCGCGGACAGGGTAGAGGACGGATTTTGTGGAGCTAATCTCAAAGTTGTCATAGCCATAGACGCGGGTGATTTCCTCAATCAAATCCGCGGCGATGGTCACGTCCTTTGTCGCCCGCCAGGACGGCACGGCGACGGTGAATGCATCTCCCTCTAAAATCACGCCAAAGCCCAGTGAACGCAAAATCTTCTCAATGCGCCCGCTGTCTATCTCTATTCCCGTATAGCGATCAATATAGCTTTTTTCCAGTAGGATTGATTTTTGGGGATAAGCGAAGTGTTGAACATCAGAAAGTGAGCTTATCACCTCAACACCGCTGTCGATATCCTGTAAAAGCTGCAAAAATCTGGCAATTGCCGGCACAGTCATCTCAGGGTCAAGAGCCTTTTCGTAACGTGCCGAGGCATCTGTACGCAGCCCCAGACGGGTGGAACTTTTACGAATGCCCACAGGATCGAAACAGGCGCTTTCCAGTAGCAGACTGTCTGTGTCCTCCTTAATCTCGCTCTCGTAGCCGCCCATAATTCCCGCACAGGCGACGGGAACGCCGCTGCCGGTGCAAATCATCATGGTGTCGGGATCAACCTTTCGCACCGTGCCGTCAAGGGTTTGGAACTCCAATTCTTTGTCAAAATTTTTCACAAGTATGGAGTTGACGCCGCTCTCGTCAAAGGCGTGCATGGGCTGTCCCATCTCAAGCATGATATAATTGGTGAGATCCGCCAGGAGGTTGATACTGCGTATCGCGCAACGACCAAGGCGGATTGCCATGTTTAGAGGACTTGTCTTTGCGGTGATGTTGCGTACTTTCAAGGCGCTGTAGCGGTAACAGGCGGGACTGTCCAGTGTGATATCAACTTTGGGGAGATCGTCATAATCTGTTAACTTCGCCTGGGGTACAGGAAGTAACTCGCGCCCGGTGAGGGCGGCGAATTCCCGGGCAATGCCGTAAATTCCCCACAGGTCAGGGCGGTTGGTGAGGGACTTGTTGTCCACCTCAAAAACCGTGTCATAAAGCTCCAAAAGCTCATCAATAGCCGTACCTAAAGGCGCGTCAAAATCCAAATCCAAAATACCGGAATGGTCGTCGCCTAGTCCTAATTCCGCCGCTGAACAGCACATTCCGTTGGACTCATAGCCCGCAAGTTCCGCCTTGCCGATACTGTGTCCCTGCACAGTTGAGCCAGCGGGTGCAAAAGCCGCAAGCATACCCTCTCGAACATTTGGCGCACCGCAAACACAGTCAACAATTTCGGCGCCTTTGTCCACTTTCAGCAGGTGGAGTTTGCGGGAGTTGGGGTGTTTTTCCACACTCAAAACCTTGGCAAGGACGATTCCCTGTGTCCCCTCGCCGTAGTTTATGACCTCCTCAACCTCAGCTGTAGAGAGGGTGAAGCGGTGAATCAGTTCCTCGATATTCAGCCCGTCGAGATTGACGAAATCCCGAACCCAGTTCATTGATACTAGCATTTTTTACTCCTTAACACGAGATAATAGATATTGGGACTCATAGGCTTCTAACTTTTGAACTGTGAGAGAACCTTCAAGTTGCCGCTGTTGAAATCCCGAATATCTTTTATACCATAGCGCATCATAGCAAGGCGAGTTAAGCCCAGACCAAAAGCGAATCCCGTATAACGCGCGGTGTCAATGCCGCCCATCTCCAGTACGCGGGGGTGAATCATCCCGCAGGGGCAAAGCTCCAACCAACCGCTGTCCTTGCAGGAGGGACAGCCCTCGCCGTTGCAGATAAGACAGGAGATATCAAGTTCGAATCCCGGCTCAACGAACGGGAAAAATCCGGGACGCAGACGCACCTTGATGTCCCGCTGAAAGACCTCTGAAAGCATGGTTTTCATGAAGTAGATGAGGTTGGAAATAGAGATGTCCTCGTCAATCATGATGCCTTCCATTTGGAAAAATGTGTTTTCGTGACAAGCATCGATACTCTCATTACGGAAACAACGTCCGGGGAAAATTGCCCGCAAAGGCGCGCCGTACTTGCGCATTATGGCGTTTTGCGCCGCCGATGTGTGAGTCTTTAGCAACTGTCCGTTGCTCAAGTAATAGGTGTCCTGCATATCCCGCGCGGGATGGTGGGCGGGGATATTCAGCGCCTCGAAGCAGTTGAAATCATCGGTCAGTTCGGGATACTCCTCAACGGAAAAGCCCATAGACACAAAAATTTCCTCCACCTCCCGCTGAACGAGGGTGACGGGGTGCAGCGAGCCGTAAGAGCCGCTTCCGGGCAGGCTCACGTCGTACTCCCGCGCTGAGGCGACTAGTTTGTCAAGTTTTGCCCGCTCCAGATTTTCGGAGAAAGCACGTATTGCGGTGTCAAGCTCATTTTTTAGGGTATTGATGAGCTGCCCCGCCGCTTTTTTCTCTTCGCCGGACAGTCCCCTCAGGCTCTGCATCATGGCGGACACATAGCCCTTTTTGCCCAGGTACTCGACCCGTAAAGCCTCCAACGCGGCGTTGTCGCTAACGCCCTTAAGCGCGGATAAGAAGTTATTCTTGTGTTCCAGAATTTGTGATTCCATGCCGTCCTCCGTCTTGCCAAGTGGTGCGGAATATTATAACATTTTTTTACTCTCCAAGTCAAACTTGAAAAGAAAAGAAAATATATACAAAAGGATAAAAAAATAAAAAGAAAAATAAAATCTTTGTAAACTGGAGTAAAAACGCTTGACATTTGAAAC
>WRKY01000048.1 GCA_009777895.1 Oscillospiraceae bacterium | reverse complement strand
CTGTAAAGTGCTTGTTTTTGTCGTCGACGGTGATTTTTTTTAGGTTTGGCGCGGAATAAATCACAATAGACTGCGCATTTTTGGAAAGATGCAGCTCCTCTATATTGTCTGAAGTAAGTTGAACATCTGTTACATAATCTGGAGCAGTTGCTTTTTTGGCTTTGCCTTCATAGTAACCGAAAAACTCACCTTCGTTGTGTCCATTTTGAATTTGCCAGTCGGCGGAGTTCGGGTGAGTTAAATACTCCCCCCACACGTCAGCATAATCTTTGTCATATAATTTACCATTTATCGCAACAAAATATTCATTTTCTTCGCTAACGGTAAATTTTTTGAGTTTCGGCGCATTCTCAATCTCAAAAGTTTTCACATCTGCTGAAAGGTGCAGCTCTTGCAGGGATTCGGAATTGATGATAACTGCAGTAACATTGTCTGGTGAAGTTGCTTTTTTCCTGTTACCTACATACTCACTCAATGTGCCGTTATATGTTACCCAACCGTCAACTACCACTGGATTTTTGTCGATTGGTTCGCGCTCTGTCGTACTATTGCATGAATAAAGCACAATCGATATTAGAACGAAAATCATAATTGCTATAGTTTTTTTCATGATATTTCTCCTTAAGTTTTTTTATGAGCCCCCATTTTGTAAAAAATGAGGGCTCGATAAATTTATGCCGATGCAACATAATTCATAAAATAAACAGTTTCAACATATGCGTTATAGAGACTTGAGGGCATGTTATTGTTTGTAGCATGTTGCAGCATATTAGCAAGATAAAACGTTTGAATATTTAGGGGTCTTTGTGGAACGGTTTCACCATAATATCCTGCAATTGCAAAATCAATCCAACCATATGATAGACTCGCGCTGGCATTCCACATAGTTTCCTCAACGCCATATTTTGCGCAAATATATCTGTTCTGAACTTCACCAACATTATCAGCGCCAAGATAAGTTGCATTCGTATGCTTAATGTTATAGTGCTTGCCATTCTTTGGGGCAATTGCCGAATGCGCAAACGTGTCCGCAAGAATGTGCGCAGCCATACCGTAGATGAACAGTTGCCTATATTTTTTCTTTGTTGTCGTGCTTTGTGAGTTGTAGTTAAAACTAGACAAAATAGTTCCCCACGCTTTTCCTCCAAATCCAGTAGAACTAAACTTAGACTTAATTCTGTTAAACGAGGCAGTGTTTGTAAAACCCTTCACGCTGTTTATTGTGAATGAAGAAACATCTCCGCCACTGATGGCAATTTTTTGGACAAGTTCATAAGCCGCCATGTAATTAACATGAGTATTGTTTGTTTCATATCTATAATATCCATGCCATTCTGGAAAAGTTTTGTGTGAACCTGAACCTCCTACAGTGGATGCAGTCTGATCCTGATAGATAACCCCTGCTTTAAGTATGTTTTTTTCTGTCGTCGTAAAACCTTTTCCAGTAGACCCCAGCGTCACAGTGGCTTCATGGCTAGCCTGAGTCCACCGCCCCTCAACATAAGCCTCATCATCATCAATTTCCTCGAAGGTCTGGGCGGCGGCATCGTTCTCCTGCAACCTCTCGGGTCTCGTGACGACCAAGCCCTCATCGCTCCAATTGGCGGCGAAATCGTCGTAAATGGACAGAGCGAACTCAACGTCCAAAAGCCCGCAATCGTCAGTGTTTTCAATGGTTTTGGTGCTGTGGACAAGCAACTGGCGGATGAATTCAGCGGGCTTGCTCGGGTCCTTCTGCCACAGCAAGCTAGCCGCGCCGGTCACGTGGGGCGTCGCGATGCTCGTGCCCTGGGTGACGGTGCTGCCGCCGAAAAAGCCCGCGGTCTTGATTTTCTCGCCCGGCGCGGCAATTTCGAGCGTGTCGCCGGTGTTGCTGAAATCGGTCAACTGAGCGTCGGTGCCCGTCGCCGCAACCGCCATGACCTCCGGGAACGCCGCCGGATACTCCACCGCGCCGCCGCTGTTTCCCGACGCGCCAACCATCAAAATCCCCGCGTCCCAGGCGTCCTCAACGGCAATTTCCAACGCCAACGAGTACACCGACGTGCCGAAACTCATGTTCACGACCTGCATTTCGTTGTCGATGCACCAGTAAATTCCCTCGATTATCCGGCTCAATGGCGCGCGATTTTCGCCGTCCAACACCTTCACCGAGTACAGCTGCGCATTGGGATTCACGCCCTGGACCTCGTTTTCGGGCGTGCCCGCGATGATGGACGCGATGCCCGTGCCGTGACCGCTCATGTCCACGAACATGGGCGAGATGTACTGCTCCTCCGGGACGAGATTGATGCTGTCGCTCAGGTCGATGCCTCGGACGATGTCCACGCCGGAATCCAAAACCGCCACCTTGATTTGTGCATTATCACCAAATTCTTCCGCATCAACGTCGTTCGCCTCGACAACCTGCATATTCCACTCATACTCATCAGGTGGCACAAACTCACGGTTCATCTGCTCCTGGAGAGCCTCGAAACGAGCCTGTTTAATCGCCGCGACCTCCTCGAGTGTGTAGTCGGGGATGTCTAGATCTTCGTCATCCTCGTCTAGAACACTCGCTTCGATGACGAAATCCTCCTCAACGGCGAGGACGTCGTCAGCTTTATTGAGGGCTTTTACTTCTGAGTTTGTCAACTCCGCCACGAGAATATCGTTCTCAAGGAGCGCGGAATTCTCGTCAATCTCGACAGCTTTTGCCACACGGTTGCGAGCTTTTCTGTCCCGGGTGACGACGATGTAGGATTTTGTGCGGGTATCGGAAAAGGCGAAAACTTCGCCGATAAACGCCGTGGAGGAGAGGAGAACGAGGGCGATGAGGAGAGCGAGAGCTTGTTTCGGCAAGCGCAACACGTTGTGCCTCACCTTTTCTTGGCAGAACTTTACAATCCGGCTTGTTTTTTTGTCTTGCTGTTTCATCTTTGGAACCTTCTTTCTTGAGGGCGAAACCTCTAATTTTAGCGGGGCAAATCTCAGGTGGATTGTTCCCTGCAAACATAATAACGAACGGATGAGGAGTTTTGTGACATAAAATTAGGAGATTTTTTGAAAGTTTGGAATAATTAACAAATATATCCATCTCAGATGTTATTGTAATCCATTTTTGTCAAATTGTCAAGGGGGTTTTTTAATAGCACCACCTTAACATGCGCAACGCTAGTGGTGTAAAATAACCAAAGTAAATGTAATTCCTTTATTCATTGGCAGAAATAATGATAATACTAAGGATTTATGCTGTCACTTCCTCGGTTTTATAAATCTTTTGTGTTAAGTGCTTTTTGTCCACTCATTATCAAAAGCACAATTTGCCAACATCCAATTTTCTAATACAGAATTATTTTTTGTCTAAAATGGTGTATAATGCGCTTTAGGATTTGAAGCGAATGAATAGCGCTCAAAAAGGCGAGAGTCCTGCTTTTTTTGCCAACAAAATCGCCAATGAGTACCGCATATTAATCCTAATATTATCCCTGAATCCTAGATGGAGAGTAAATCATGAGAAAATTAAGTTCTTTATTATTGACCGTTGTGCTGCTTTTGAGTATTGCCCTATCAATGCCATTTTCTGCCAAAGCCGAGGGCTTGCAAGTCGCCTATCGCACACAGGCGCAAATCAACGCGTACATGAAACAACACCCTGCCGCAGCGAGCGACGCGGTGAGTTTCAAGACATCGCCGAGCCTAAGCGGCTCTTACAGTGCGGGAGAGATGAGTGCCGCGTCACTCCAATCCTGCCTGAACATGATCAACCAAATCCGCTATATAGCGGGTTTGAGCAGCGTTGCCCTAGACAGTAACTTTAATCGAGCCGCCCAAGCGGTATCCCTAATCGGCGGACTGAACGGCACAATCAGCCACTACCCAAATCGTCCCAATTCCATTGCAGGCGGACAATATGACGCTCTGTACAAGTTGGCATACGACGGCGCGGCGCGGTCTAACCTATACGTCAGTTACCCTGCCCGCACGCCAAATCAGGCAATGTTGTTGGGCTATATGGCAGACAACGATAAGGTAAATATTGTCACTGCGGGACACCGTCGTTGGGCGCTATTCCCCTCTTTGGGCAAGATTGGGTTCGGCTACGTGAATGCCCAATTCATGGGAAACATGGGGGCATACTCCACAATGTACCACGGCTTTGACAGAAGCAACGCCAAGGCACAGGAAAAGAACGTGGCGTGGCCCGCCCAGAATATGCCCGCGAGCTTTTTTGATGCCGCCTACCCCTGGTCATTGTCCGTTGGTGAGGATCTGTCCGGACGTAAAATATCCGTCACTGTGACCCGTAAATCCAACGGGCAGAAGTGGAATTTCGTCACATTGGGCGACAGCTCCGCCGGCTATTTCAACGTGGATAACGGCACGTACGGGCAACAAGGTTGTGTCATCTTCCGCCCTGACGGCGTTGTCGTCGCCCCGGGGGAGAGCTATGATGTGTCCATCAGCGGCACACCCCAACCCATCGCCTACACGGTGAATTTCTTCGACCCAAATATCAGTTCGCCCCAACAAACATCACCTGTAACTACCAAAATTACACCCACTACCGTAACTGCGAAGCCCTCTACTACTGTAACCGCGAAGCCTTCCACCACAGTAACCACAAAGAAAACCACCACAAAACCGCCCGCAACAGTAACCACAGCTCCGCCCAAAACCCCCACCGCACCGAAGCCCACGGCAAACAAAAAGGCAAAGACCTACACGGGACAGGTGAAAGTGACGCTCAAGTCCACGGTAAAAGGGGCGAAAATTCACTATACCACAAACGGCAAGACCCCAACCAAAAATTCGCCCTACGTGAAAAGCGGCAAGACGGTGACTGTCAAAAAGAGCAGCACGCTGCGATTTCGCGTAATTGCCGCAGGTTACAAAAACAGTGCGGTATCCAGTGTGAAGTACAAAATCCGGACTGCCGCCCCGAAAAAAGCCTTGCCCGCCAGTGCTAAGGTGAAAAAGAACACCGCCATCACCATAAAAGCTCCCAAAGGGACGACCATTTATTACACCACTAACGGTAAAAAGTCCACCACGAAATCCCAAAAAGTCAAAGCGGGTACGAAAGTGCGGATTGTCGTCAAGCGCAACACCACAGTGAAAGTCGCCGCTAAGAAGAGCGGGCAGAGTTTGAGCGCTGTTGTGACGCGGCAGTTTCGAGTTTAAGGAGGAGTGAACAAAAAATGCCCGCCCACACTTTCAAAAGTCCAGACTCTGCCACTCGTCTTGATACTCTCATCCCCCGCTTCGTTTCCAGTATTTCCCGCTCACAGGCGCAAAATCTCATTGACAGCGGGGCGGTTTTGGTGGACGGCGCGGCGCGGCGTAAGAATGAACGTCCCAAGGAGGGCGCGGTGATTTCTGTTGCCCTACCCGAAAACCAACCTGACACCGCCATACCACAGAACATACCCCTTGAGATTGTCTTTGAGGACGATGATTTGTTGGTCGTAAACAAGCCACAGGGTATGGTGGTGCATCCTGCCGGGGGGCATCCCGATGGAACACTTGTCAACGCTCTGCTCCACTACTGCGGGGACAGCCTTAGCGGGATTAACGGTGTTTTACGTCCCGGTATTGTCCACAGAATTGACAAGGATACAGCGGGGTTATTGGTTGTGGCAAAAAATGATATCGCCCATCAGCATTTAGCGGCGCAGTTGGAAAAACACAGCCTTGAGCGGGAATATCACGCCGTCTGCGTGGGGCGGTTCAAGGACAGCAAGGGGACAATTGATCTGCCCATCGGGCGCAGCCCCAAGGACAGGAAAAAATACTGTGTCACCCAGTCCAACAGCCGCCGGGCGGTGACTCACTACCAGGTACTGGAGGAGTACAGTCCACAGGGTTTGCCCGCCTACAGCCATGGGGTACTGCGCTTGGAAACAGGACGCACCCACCAAATCCGTGTACATATGTCCCATGTTGGACGACCTGTGGCGGGCGACAGAGTCTACCGTACAGGAAAAATGCCTAAAATTGAGGAACAACTTGCGGGACAGTGTCTATTCGCGGCAAAACTTGGTTTTGTCCATCCCCGCAGCGGTAAAAACATCACTCTCGAAGCTCCGCTTCCCGCGTTTTTCGTTGACTTCTTAAGCAAAATCTGATATACTAGAGCCTGTCGACACGAGATAAAACGGGTAACTTTTGAGCGAATTTTGTGTCAGGCAAGAATTTTGGAAAGAATACTTTACTTAATTGTAAGAAAATTTTACGCCGCATGGCATAAAATTAGCCAAAAGACGGGCTTTTTGCTCTCGTATCAACAGGCTCTAAGTAGCCGTGTGCTAGACACTGGATTCTGGATGTCAGAAAGGGTATTACATGGAAGTCACCACTCAAGAAACCGCCCAATACTGCGCCGACTGGCTGTGTGCTAGCGATGTTGACGGCACGTTGCAGACCGGCTTGCTCGGCTATATGCCCCGTGTCAACAGGGTTGCTATCGAGCGTTTTCGCGCTTTGGGCGGCAAGTTCACCATCGCCTCGGGAAGAAGTCCCGCGTCGGTGGGTAAAGTGATGACGCGCCTGAAGCTAGAGGATACACCTGCTGTGGTTCTCAACGGCGGGGGAGTCTATGACTGCGCAAAAAAACAGTTCCTGCGTTTTACTCCTATTCCCGACGCGGGAGTTGATTGGGCGATGGAAACCCTGAACTACTTCCCGCGCATACAGTTCCAGATGTATTTGGAGCAGGAGATACATATTTACAACCCCGGTTGGCACAGCATGACTGTAGCAAAGCACGGTTATACGCCTTTTTTCGCCCACAAAAACTTCAAGGACGTGCCCAAAGAAGGGTGGGGCAAGGCGATTTTTTTCGGACACAAAAAGGATGTCCTTGCCCTGAAACAATACTGCTATTCCTTGGTGGATGCCCCTGTTCACTTTATGGAGAGCTCCAACTATTCTTTCGAGATTTTGGCACCCAACACCCACAAAGGCACCGCGCTTTTGCAGCTTGCGGAGATTTTGGGGATCGACCCCAAAAACACCGCCGCCATCGGTAATTACGACAACGACACAGGAATGATACAAACCGCCGCCCTCACCGCCTCCACCCGCAACGCGCCGCGTTCTTTCAGGGCAAAAGCAGAACACGTCGTTCGCCGCGACCGCAAAGGAGCTGTCGCGGAGTTTTTGGGGATTATTGAGCGGCGGGCGTTGGAGGGTCGTCAGGAGGCAGTTTTGAGTAGTGAGGGAAGTTTGTGACGCTCCTTAAATTTTTCTAAGCAAAAGCCCATATTTTTTGCGTATAAATGGATGGGTTAAGGTGAGCCATACAATTCGGAAGAAAAATTTAACGCCGAAAATAACATCTCTTTTATTTCTGCCGCTTGCTAAAGTGCTTCCTTTTAAGAAAGTTTTCTTGTGCTTTTTTCTTTGGCAGACGAAAAATATTCTTGCAAATGCTGAGCTGATTTTCAAGTTAGGCGACTATACTATAAATTATATCACTATATCACAAAAAAGTGGAAAAATAATGAAAAAAAAAGCGCTAATCGCTATGTCTGGAGGAGTGGACAGCTCCGTGACGGCGTACCTCATGAAACGCGCCGGCTATGACTGCCTCGGTGCAATGATGAAACTCTATGGTGGCGACAACACAGGGACTGTTGAGCGAACCTGCTGTTCCCTCGCCGACGCCCAAGATGCCCGAAGTGTCTGCGCTAATTTGGGCTTTCCGTTCTATGTTTTCAACTTCACTGAAGAATTCGCAACCCAAGTAATCGACAAATTTTGCCGCGAATATGCACAAGGTCGCACGCCAAATCCCTGTATAGACTGCAACCGCTACATGAAATTTGAGCTCCTCCTTAAACGGATGGAGTTGATGAGTTGCGCTGCCCTCGCCACGGGGCACTACGCCCGCGTGGAAAAAGACAGCTCTCGTTGGCTATTGCGCAAGGCGTTGGACGACAGAAAAGACCAAAGTTACGTGTTGTATATGCTCAGCCAGTACCAACTGGAGCGCTTGAAGCTGCCATTGGGCGATATGCGTAAGAGTGAGGTGAGAGATCTTGCCCAGGCACTGGGCTTTTGGAACGCCGACAAGCCCGATAGCCAGGACATCTGCTTTGTGCCAGACGGCAATTACGCGCGGTTACTGCCCCCAATAGCTAGCGGGAAGTTTATTGACGCTAGCGGGAATACACTGGGCAAACACAGCGGACACTATCGTTTCACTGTGGGACAGCGCAAGGGATTGGGATTAGCTTTTGACAGTCCGCGCTATGTTATTGCCAAAAACGCGGCGGAAAACACCGTTACACTGGGGCGAAAACATGAGCTTGCCCGGAGTGAATGCGTCTTGGAGGATATCAACCTCATCGCCTATGATACCCTTGAGATGCCCCTGAAGGCAACTGTGCGTACCCGTTACCACCAAAAGGAAACCCCCTGCACTGTGACTCAAACTGACGAGCACACCCTGCACATCCGCTTTGACGAGGCGAAAAACGCCGTCGCCCCCGGACAGGCAGCGGTGATTTATGAGGGGGATTATGTTATTGGCGGCGGGGTGATTGAGTCGTGAGGCTTCAGTGGACTGCAATTATCTTGGATTCACCGCCCATTTCACAAACTTGCCAAAACTTGGTAAATCATCATTCACTCTTCCGATTGTCGATTATCACTTGCCAGGAGAGATTTTTTTTGTTTTAGATTTGTGGGAAGTTGAGAGAAAAAAACTTGACAAACAAAAGCAGATGGTGTATTATATAGCCGTAACATAATATCAGGGCGTGTCATCACGACCTAAAGAAAGGTGATTATCATGGCAGTCAAAATTCTGATTTACGCTGTATGTATTGCAGCGGTACTGGTACTTTTTTATTATGGAGTGGGAGTTGCACTCTTCAGCCAAATGCTTTCGAAAAAGGCGGCCTCACGCGGCTACAATGATTTGTCTGACGCGCATGCGCTGTTGGGAAAAGCAGGAGCTTCCATAAAGGTGCAGCAAATGAGCGCCTGGGAACGCTTTCTAATGCGAATAATAAATAAGGCAGCCGGAGTTGACGGACTTGACGCTTTCTATGATAAACCCTATTATCAATCTTTTTTCGATGGTCTTAAGTGGTTCTTTGATAATACGCCGAAAAATATCACGATAGATTCCCCACGCGGAGAGCGGCTTCATGCGGAGATGTTTCTGAACGAAAAAAAATCTGATATCTGGTTTATCTGTCTGCATGGCTTTTCCAGTTCTCCCCGTGACTTTGGCGGAGCGGCTAAAATATATCATGACGAATGGGGCTGCAACGTGCTTTTGCCGTACCTGTGCGCTCATGGTAAAAGCGAAAGCAAATATATTTCCATGGGCTGGTTAGATCGCATTGACATTGCGGCGTGGATAGATTACCTTGTTAAAGAATATGATAACCCTAAAATCATTTTGCACGGCGTATCTATGGGCGCTGCTACTACCATGATGACGACCGGCGAGGATTTGCCGCCAAATGTGATTTGCGCCGTTGCCGACTGCGGATACACCTCTGTATGGGACGAATATGTCGAGCAAGCCAAGGTAACTTTCCACGTGCCGCCATTCCCCGTACTTTATGCACTTAATACCGTGGCGAAGAAGAGGCTTGGCTTCCCGCTCAAGGAAGCCTCCTGTGTGGAACAGCTGAAAAAATCTAAAACACCCACGCTTTTTATTCATGGCGACGCCGATACCTTTGTGCCTTACTGGATGCTCGACAAGGTCTATGACGCCTGCCGCGCCCCGAAAGATAAGCTTACCGTCCAGGGCGCAGATCACGCCGAATCAGGCTATGAGTTTGATTTGTATTACGGCACTATTCAGAAATTTATTGCCCGGTATTTGCCGGAGATAAAGGCAGTAGAAGAGGTCTAATAGCTTATCCCATTCAAGCTAAACTCGCAAAAACTCACTAGCCACCCAACCACGAGTCCCGTCTTCAAGGCAAATGTAGCTCCACTGGCAGCTTGTGCCATTACAGCCGATTTCACGCAGGACACAAAGGCACTGTTGGTTTTCCAACTGGGTCACGATGGGAAATTCCGTGCCGGGGAGCTTGCGGACATTCAAACGGGTCTGGACATTCACCCAAGCGCGGTGTGGCGGGCGGTTTGAGGCGTATGATACGCCAAAGTAATTGGCGACACCCTCGGTCAAGCGGTCAGCAATCTCGATGGTATTATCCACAATCCACCGCGCATCCTCAAGGTTGTCGTGGAATGCCACCTCCACAAAGGCTGTGGGGGCGATAGTTTGCGCCAATTCGTAAAGTCCGCTCTCGGCGCGAAGAACCACACTGGCGGGGTCTGGGTAAATCGTCGCCAACTGCTGTGCGAGATATGTCGCTGCCCGCTCTTCGTCGCTGTTTTCGGGGTAGAACATCACCAACGGTCCGCGCCATTGCCCGCTCTGTCCCTCCGGTGCAGCGTTGGAATGCAGAGGCAAGTGCAGTCCGTAATCCCCCTCATTGCTCATCTCAACGCTTATTCGCACATTGCCCTCAGGGTCGTTGCGACAATAGGCAATCCCCGCCAAGTCAAGAAAAACCTCCATGGCGTCCGCCAACAAGTTCATCTGGTCGCGCTCATTTTCACCCGTTATGTAAAGGTTATACGCCTGTGTGGACGGGCTTAGAAAAACACTAGGTATGGGCTTTTCTCCCTCATAATGTTCCTCATTCTCCAGAGCTCGAAGCTGTTTTTGCTCCGCTGCCCAATATTTGCACTGTTGATTTTGCATAAAATTACCCCCTCTTTTTGTCTTTTATAGTCGCCTAACTTGAAAATCGGCTCAGGATTTGCGAGAATATTTT
>WRKY01000047.1 GCA_009777895.1 Oscillospiraceae bacterium | reverse complement strand
ACGGTGTCCCGCCTCTAACATTCAAAGAGCTTTTTATTTAAACGAGGAGCGTCCCCTACATAAGCTGTTTCTGTATGCTTAACAGATTCGTCATTCATGCGTTTGGCGTGCCCCACACATCAATAAGAAGTGACAAAACTCCAAATTTGTGGTATAATACCACTTTAATTGCCTGCAAGGTGTTATTTGCTACAAAAAGTGAGATTACGTAAAAACTTTTTGCTCCATCAAACCACCTCAAAAGAAAGGAAAAATACCATGAAATGTCCATTTTGCTCCTGCGAGGACAGCCGCGTTGTGGACTCTCGCCCCAGTGACGACGCGTCGCGGATTCGCCGCCGCCGTGAGTGCGAGGAGTGCAAAAAACGCTTCACGACCTATGAAGTTATCGAAACAATCCCCATTATGGTGGTAAAAAATAACCTCACCCGCGAACCTTTTAGCCGCGAAAAACTCCTGCGCAGTCTGCTCACCGCCTGTATCAAGCGCCCAATTGAAACCGCCGCATTGGAACACATCGCCATGGAAATCGAATCCGCTCTGCAAAACACCATGGAGCGGGAAGTCCCAAGCGACAAAATCGGCTTGCTAGTGCTAGATTATCTGCGCCATCTGGACGAGGTTGCCTATGTGCGTTTCGCCTCGGTATATCACCGTTTTAAGGACATTGCCGCTTTCAAAGAAGCAATTGCCCAAGTCTTTGGCGACGACGGGAATGAGTAGGAGAACTAGTCGGAAAATGCAAAGGCGAAAGCAGTTTTCACGCAACCTTGACACAGCTTCAGCTCCGCCGCCCACCTGCCCGCGCCTGTTTTGGGCGTCATTTAAGCTCAGTGCCTTCACTTTCGGCGGGGGTTATGTTATTGTGCCGTTGATGGAGCGGCAATTTGTAGAGAAATACCGTTGGTTGGAGCAGGGAGAAATCCGCAATCACATCGCTATTGCCCAAAGTGCGCCGGGAGCGTTGGCGGTAAATGCCGCTCTCATGGCGGGCTATAGCCTAAAAGGGCTTGCGGGGGCAGTGTCCTGCCTTGCGGGTACTGTGCTGCCGCCGTTTTTAATCATATTGTGCGTCTATTTTTTGTACGCCCAATTCGCCGCCAACGAATGGGTACGCATCGCCCTGACGGGCATGGGTATAGGCGCGATAGCGGTGCTTATTGATGCGGTCATCGGCTTGGTGATAGGGATAATCAGGGAGAAAAATCTCTTCAGCGGGGCGGTTTTGGTTTTGGCGTTTACGGGTATGTTTGCCTTTGGAGTGCCCGTGTGGGCTGTTTTGCTCGCTAGCATCGTTGCAGGGGTTGGGTGGAGCCTGTTGCGGGCTTCTAAGATGAAAAATTAGAAGCTGTATTCAGTAGGTTAAACAGATAAATTTTTAGCGCTTTTTTTGCCAAACGAGGTAAAAAAAGCAGGAATAATTTGTTCATTTCGAGCATGGTCAACTGATTACTGACTAGCAACAGACTTACCTGCCCCTAAGACGCGCTCCGCCTGAGGCACACGTAAATAGACGGGTAACAACTCTCCGGCGCTGACGTAATTTTGACTGCGGTAGGCGCACTGAGCAACGGCAAAAGCGCGGGGCAGACGCAGATGCTCGGGCGGGTGGATAAAGGGAGTACCCGTCAGCAAGCCCGCGCCGTCGCCCACACAATATATGGGTTCGTCGTATGGCGCGAGGAGCTGTGCAAGTTCTGAGATTGTCAACGCGCTGTCAGGCAATAGCCGCTCCAGATGATCGCCGTCAACGCGAAAAAGGGCGGTGTAGACCTGTGAACAGCGAGCATCCATTAGAGGCAACACCAAACCGCGCCGCCCCAACATATTGCAGGCGGCACACTCAAGGCTGGACACCCCCGCACAGGGTTTGCCCAATGGTAACGCCATGCCCTTGACGGCGGCGATGCCGATGCGTACCCCTGTGAAACTCCCCGGACCTGCCGCGACGGCAAAGGCATCCATCTCCTGACACGCTAAACCCGCCGCTGTGAGGGCGGCGTTGACAAGGGGCAACAGGGTCTCACTGTGGGTTCGTCCGTTGGCGGTGAAACATTCGGCGGCGCACTTGCCGTCGATTAATATTGCCGCGCTTGCGGCTTTTGCCGCGCATTCCAGTGCTAAAATTTTCATGGTGTTCCTTAGTATAGTTGATTAACTTGAAAATCGGCTATATATTAGATCTTTCTGCAACAAAAAACGGCACAGTTACCCGTGCCGTTTTCTCAGTATTTTACTCTGCCACGGGTGTTTCTTCAACGGGAGCTTCCTGGGCTTTTTCCTCAGCGGGGATTTCTTGCGCAACCTCAATTGGTACTTCTTGCGCTGCTTCGGCAGGGGGTTCCTCTGGGGGGAGGTCGTCGCCAACATAGTCCTCGGCGGTGATACCCGCATCGTCGGAGTAGACAAGTGCATCGCCGGAGCTTACGCCATCTTCCCCGTCACTGCCATCTTCAAGCAGAGCGCGGATAGACAGGCTCACACGCTTTGTGTCCGCGTCGATGTCCAAAATTTTCACCTGTACCGTCTGCCCGACTTTCAGCTCGTCTTGAGGTTTGTCAATGCGCTTGTCGGAGATTTGACTGATGTGAATCAAGCCCTGAACGCCAGGGATAACGCTAGCAAAGGCACCAAAAGTGGTCATGCTCACAATTTCTACGCTGATAACGTCACCAATGCCGTATTGTGCTGTGAAAATATTCCATGGGCTGTCTTCCTCTTTGCGATAGCCAAGAGAGATTTTCTTTTTCTCGGGATCGAGCTTTTTGATGTAGACCTCCACCTCTTGTCCTGGCTTGACTATGTCGGAAGCCTTGTCAACACGGGTCCATGACAATTGGGTGATGTGAATAAGCCCGTCAATGCCGCCCAAGTCAACAAAAGCGCCAAAGCTTGTGGTGGTGCGCACACGCCCTGTGTAGACGTTGCCCTCTTCAGCGGTTTCCCAAAATTTAGCGGCTTTTTCTTTCCGCGCCGCAAGGTTCGCCTCCCGGATTGAGCCGACAACCTTTCTGTGCTTGCGGTCATTCAGCCCCGCCTCAATAACCTTGAACTTGACATTTTGTCCAAGCAAGTCCTCCAAGGGTTCGCTGCGGCGGTCTGACGCCAGTGAAGCGGGGACAAACACCCTCACGCCGCTGACATAAATCAACAGTCCGCCCTTGATAATCTCGGATACAACGCCCTCAAGGATGGCTTTTTCTTTGTATGCCTTTTTCACGCTGTTCCAACCTGCCACTGAATCGTAACGGCGCTTGGAACACATAATCATGCCCTCGTTGTCGTCGGTTTTCATGATGATGAGATCCAACTCATCCCCCACTTTGACCTCTTCCATGTGGTTCACAGCGCGGTCGCTGCTGTATTCGTCCGCAGAGATGTAGCCCGCCTGTTTGCGGCCCACAAGATCCACGCGAATCTCTCCCGGGAATACTCCTGTGACGATTCCCAACACGACCTTGCTAGTCATGCTCTGGTTCTCTAAAGAGATGTCAAGTGCCTCCTCAAAGCCCATGTCGTCGGTGATTTCCCGACGGGGTTTTTCCTGGGATTCTTCGGTTTCTCCGGCATCCTCTGCCGCTGTTTGCGCAGTTTCTTCAGGTGCCGTTTGGGTTTCCGCGGCTTCCTCCACAGCGGCAACCGCTGCAATATTGTCAACAACGGCCTCCTCTGGTAGAAATTCTGCCTGGGATTCCATTGTGTTTTCCTCGATAATTTTGTTTTCTTCGGTCATGGTTGTTACAACCTCCTCAATGATTGACGCGGGGGTGCTAGCTCCTGCTGTCACGCCGATTGTACCTGTTTGCGGAAGGTCAAAGTAAGCGAGTTGATCTGTTTTCTCTATGCAAAAAACAGGACAGTAGAGCCGGCATACCGCCGCAAGCTGCCGCGTATTAGCACTTTCTTCCCCGCCAATAACGACCATTGCCGAGCATTTTCGCGCCAAGTGAGCAGCCTCACGCTGTCTTTCAAGCGTTGCACCACATATTGTATCAAAAATTCGCCCATTTGTCAAAAGTTTTTTTAACCTTTTTTTACATTCTAGCCAAATTTCTTCATTTGCGGTAGTTTGTTGGACAAAAAGCCCATTCTTTTGGTTATTTTCACTAAAGATTTTTTCAAGCTCTTTGTGGTCGGAATAGACAAAGGCTGGGGATTTGCTGTATCCAAGAATTCCCACAACTTCTGGATGGCTCTTGTCGCCCAACAAATAAAGAGGTGTTCCGTCAGCGGTTTCACGCTCCACTATCCTGTGAATTTTTGCCACATAGGGGCAGGTGGCGTCCGCAATCGCCGCGCCGCTCTCCTCTAAACACCTCTTGACGGCGGGAGAAATCCCGTGGGCGCGAATCAACACTGTGTCCCCTTGCCGCGCTTCTTGGGGGTTTTCGATGACTACCGAGCCCTGCTCCTCCAATGAACGCACCACCTGGGGATTGTGTATCAACGCCCCCAAGGTACGCAAACGCTTCCCCTGCTCCAACAGAGAATACGCCATATCCACCGCGCGGCGAACACCATAACAGAAACCCGCCGACTTAGCAAGTGTGATTTTTTTCACGGTGCGCACGTCATCTCCTACAGAAAAATCCGCCGATTCTTCACGTTTATTCTCCATATTCCTGCTTCAGCCTGTGCCAGATTTTGGAGATTTCCTCCATGATTTGCGCCGTCGCCGCCTTGCGGTCGTGGGAGCCGCCAGTGCCCAATTTCAGGGCGGAGTTCTCAATGAGCTTGCCGAAACGCAGTATTACCGTATCGCCAAAGGCGGCGCGGTTGGGGCTGTAGACGGCGCAGGGGAGTACAGGAGAGGCACTGGTATACGCCAATTTTGCGACACCCGTGCAGGCGTCGTCGCAACGGGGGGCGCAGCCGGGATAGCGTGTCCCCTCGGGGAAAATCCCCACAGCATGACCCTCCCGCAGGACGCGCAGGGCGTAGTCAAGGGCCGGTCTTGCACCGATACCCCGCTGAACGGGGAAAGCGCCGCCTTTCCTGAGGATCATCCCTGCAAGGGGGTTTGAAAACAGCTCGCTTTTTGCCATATAATGGATAATGCGTTTGGGGTAGGCAGAGTAGAGAATCGGCACAGGGTCAAGGGCGTTTAGATGGTTGCAGGCAACGATGAATGCCCCCTCGTCGGGGATGTTTTCCTTGTCGATGACAATAAGGGGTTTGTAGAGCCTTGGGATGATTTTGTGAAAGAACCAACCCGTTTTTGTCTGTAGTGTGGGCTCGTGAATTTTTGTGTAGTCAAATTTCATGACACCTCTCCGCTGCGTTTTTTTCTGGGTATATTATAACATAGATTGGGTGCAGGTGCAATAGTATAGTCGATTAACCTGAAAATCAAGGCTCGAGCCGTTCCCTAAAGCGGCGATAATTTTAATGCGTTTTGCACAAAAATTCCGGCGCAAATTTAAGCATTTTGCTCAATTGTTTTTTTTTTCAGTTTGTGTTATAATATGCTTTGGATATTCTAGCAACAAGAAGTGAGGGACAAGAGAAAACTTAACGGCTAACCTAGCACCCCCATTCATTACCTTTGATATTAGAATAATCTAATATCTGCTATAGACAAAATCTATTCAACATTGGAGGAAAACATTTTGAAAGCTTACACCGCAAACGAAATTCGCAACGTCTGCCTTGCAGGTCACGGAGGACGCGGCAAAACCACACTGGCTGAGGCAATGCTCTTCAGCGCAAAGGCAACCGACCGCTTTGGCAAGGTTGCCGACGGAACTACCGTCTGTGACTATGATTCAGAAGAAAAACGCAGGTGTTTGTCCGTATCCTCTGCCGTCGCGCCGCTTGAATGGAACGGCGGGAAAATCAATCTCATCGACACCCCTGGTATGTTTGACTTTGCGGGGGGGATCGCCGAGGGCGTTCGCGCCGCTGAGGCAGTGCTGATTGTCACCGCTCCCGGCGGTACATATGACGTGGGCGCGGCAAAGGCGTTCAAGGCGGCGCAAAAACGCGGTCTGTCCGCCATGTTCGCCGTCACCCGTTGTGACGGGGACAACATCGCCTTCTACAAAACCTTTGACGCTCTCAAAGAGGTACACGAGGGTCAGCTTTGCCCTGTAGTCGTGCCGTTTATAGAGGATAGCCGTGTGGTGTGCTATGTGGACTTTTCTGTGGATAAAGCGTTCAAGTATGTGAACGGCAAGCCCCAAGAGGTACCGGTACCGGAGGGCGGGCGTATTGCCGAAATGCGCGATATCTTCACCGAGGCGGTGGCTTCTGCTGATGAGGAGTTGCTCATGCGCTTTTTTGACGGTGAAACTTTTACCCAAGAGGAAATTTCCAAAGGGCTTGTGGAGGGAGTTCAGGCGGGGAGCATCTATCCCGTCTATGCCTGCGCGGGCTACACCCTTGACGGCGTGGATTTGCTCCTAAACGGAATCACACGCTGTGTACCCACCGCCGCACAGGCTGCCAGTGAGGGAGATGTTACCTGCGGCGAAAACGGTTCTTTGGCGGCAATCTGCTTCAAGACCATCGCCGACCCATTTGTGGGCAAGATGAGCTTCTTCAAGGTTGTGCGGGGCAAAATCAGCTCCGACGTTCAGGGTTTTAACGCCCGCACCGGGGAGAGCGAGCGGTTGGGCAAAATCTTGCGTGTCACAGGGCAAAAGCAGGAGGACGTACCCGCGATTGTTGCGGGAGACATCGGCGTCGTCACCAAGCTCGCGGGCTTCAAGACAGGGGACACCCTCACCGACCCGAAAGATCCCGTCACCCTTGAGGGACTGGATTTCCCCGCACCCTGCCTTTCTATGGCGGTTCTTGTCAGCAAAAAGGGCGAGGAAGAAAAGGTGGCAAGCGGTATCAACAGACTTCTGGAGGAGGATCCCACAATCAGCTTCGCGGTGAACAAGGAAACCCGCGAGCAGGTTCTCTCCGGGCTTGGTGAGCAGCATTTGGACGTTATTGTGTCCAAGCTCAAGACTAAATTCGGCGTTGAAGTCACGCTGAAAGTGCCGAAAGTGGCGTATCGTGAAACAATCCGCAAAAAAGTTGAGGCACAGGGACGGCATAAAAAGCAGTCTGGCGGACACGGGCAGTTCGGCGATGTGTATATCCGCTTTGAGCCTTGCGATGAGGAATTCATTTTCGACGAGGAAATTGTTGGCGGCTCTGTACCCAAGCAGTATTTCCCCGCCGTTGAAAAGGGCTTGCGCGAGTGCATTGCCGAGGGTTTTCTTGCGGGATATCCCATGGTTGGACTAAAAGCCACGCTGTATTTCGGCTCCTATCACGCGGTGGACAGCTCGGAAATGGCGTTCAAGGTGGCGGCACATTTGGCGTTCAAAAACGGTATGCCCAATGCACAGCCCACAATTCTTGAGCCTATCGGCACACTGAAGGCCATCATGCCCGACGAAAATTTGGGCGACATCATGGGCGATATCACAAAACGGCGCGGCAGAGTTTTGGGCATGGGCGCGGCAGATGAGCCGGGTCTGCAGGAGCTTGACGCGGAAGTGCCCATGGCGGAAATGGGTGATTTCTCAACAATATTGCGTTCCGTGACGGCGGGTCGCGGCTCGTTCAGCCTTGAGTTCACCCGCTATGAGGATGCACCCGCCAACGTTGCGGCGAAAGTGATTGAGGATGCCAAAGAGGGCGCGTGATTGCGGATAAAGGATAGAGTTTCAGTGTAAAGAGCCTATAAATTACGGGCGGCAGATTGCCGTCCGTAATTTTTGGTACGCACAGACTGCAACACGGCAAAAAATTTACCTGCTAAAGTCTTGAATTTTTCAAGATGTAGTGATATAATTGATATTGGAGAGAGGTATGCGGGAAGTTTAACAATAGGTCATTCTTCTTTAACTATTGACAACAGCGACCGGCAATGCTCGGCTTTATAGTCGATTAACTTGAAAATCGGCTGAGGATTTGCGAGAATATTTTTCGTCTGGCAAGGAAAAAAGCGCAGGAATACTTTCGTATTGCGAGCATTTTTGACGACGTCAGATGGAAAATAGGGCGCAAAGACCAGTTGATTTTCAAGTTAGGAGACTACATATAAAAACACCTGCGCAAAGCGCGGAAAACAATACATTAAAAGGATGATATTCCCATGAAAACGCTCACAACACAAGAACACGGCTTCCGGCAATGCTCCTCGGAAACCCTACAGGTGGTTAGGATACAACGCAGCTGTGTTCACGACGGCACGGGGCTTCGCTCCACCATTTTCTTCCGCGGCTGTGGACTTGAATGTAAGTGGTGTCACAACCCAGAAACCCGCTCTTTCTCCTCCCAGGTAGGCGACGAGTTCATAACAACAGATCCTAGCTCCATCGCCCAGGACATCGCCGAAACTGTCCTGCGGGACAAAAAATACTACCTCGTTTCTGGGGGCGGGGTGACGCTTTCCGGCGGCGAACCGTTTTTGCAAAACACCGCCGCTCTTGAGGAACTGCTCAAGCTCCTGAAAGCTGAGGGCATCCACATCACTGCGGAAACCGCCCTTCACGCCCCCTGGGAGAACATCCAAGCTCTGATGGGCTATATTGATATGTTCATCGTGGATCTCAAGGCAATTGACACTGAACTTCATAAGGAACTTACCAACCAAACGGCACAGCTGATTCACGAAAACCTTGAAAAGCTCGTCAGTGCGAAAGTTCCCCTCAAGCTGCGTATGCTTATGGTGCCGGGCTTAAACGACGGCGAGGAGCATATCAAAAAAACCGTCAAGTACATCAAAACGCTTGGGCTAGACAGCATTGAGCTTATGCGCTACCACAATATGCACGAGGGTAAGGCGGAGCGTTTGGGGCTAGATGTGCCCTTACTGGGCATCACCCCCGACCAAAGTCTTGTGTCCCTGAAAAAGGGTATTGAACTCTTTAATAGCCAGGGCATTGCCGCGGACAACGACGAACTGCGCGACAAACCGCCAATGGCGGAGTTCACACCCCGCGTTAAGATGTTGCGCGACGAGATTCTGGAGGCTCCCCGCGAGATTTCATTTGAGGTTGCGCGGCTCAAGACAGAGTATTACAAAAAGTTTAAGGGCTTTAAAAAGCCTGTCCACATACACCGCGCCGAACGTCTGCACCACGTCATGGCGAACAAAACTATCAAAGTCTATGACGGCGAACTGTTGGTGGGCAATTTCACCGAAAAGCGCGTGGCGGGACAGCTTTGGGAAGAGCAATACGGCTCACTTTACGCTACCTTCCTCCACAAAGCACACAAACAGACCCCTGTGCCTTTCATCGCCTCAAAAGAGGATAAAAAGTATTTCTATAAAGAAATTCTCTTCTATTGGCTCACCAAAAACACCATCTTCAGGGGCGGCGGCAGTCTTTCTAATATCGTCCTGAATCTCTCACGTGTCGCGGAAACCTCTACAGGCTTCAACAACAACTTTGCGGCAATCGCTCACTTTGTTGTGAACTTTGAGCGGGTGTTGAAATTGGGAACCAATGGGATGAAAAAGGAGATTGAGGAAGCGAAAATCAAGTACCCTGAAAACAATCAGGACTTCTATAACGGTGCGTTAATCAGCATTGAGGCCTTGGAGCTTTGGTCCGAGCGCTATGCCGCACACCTTGAGGAGTTGGCAAGCAAAGAGAGCGACCCCAAGCGCAGGGCGGAGCTTGAGAAAATGGCGGAAATCTGTAACCACGTGCCGAAAAATCCCGCACGGACTTTCCATGAAGCCTTGCAGAGCATGATGTTCCTGCACATGGCGCTGTGCATTGAGGCGTACGAAAACGCCATATCCTTTGGGCGCTTTGACCAAATTCTCTACCCCTATTTTAAAGCGGATTTTGAAGCGGGGCGTATCACCTATGAGGAAGCCAAGGAACTGCTGTGCCTGTTCGTCATCAAGATGGACGAGGTGATTATTGTCAACGACGGCGACGGCGTTTTGAATATCAGCAAGCTCTTTGAAACTCTCTCCGTTGACCAAGCATTGACTTTCGGTGGCGTTGGCAAGGACGGCAAGGACGCCACCAACGATGTGACCTATATGTGCATAGATGCCTGCGAGCTTCAGCCCTTGGCAATCAATATGTGTGCCAGAATCCACAAGGATAGCCCTCAAAAATACCTCGACCGCCTTGCGGAGATTTATATCAACGGCTGCCCCATGCCTGAATTGTTCTCCGACGACATCTACATAGAGAGCCTGCTGCGCCACTACGATACGAGCATTGAAAACGCGCGCAACTATTCCATTGTGGGTTGCGTTGAGCCTGTGGCGTCCGACGACCATTTCGGCAACACCGACAGCGCCAACATGAACCTCGCCCTGCCCCTGCTCCAGGCGATGAAAGGGCATGAGCATGACCTGTGGCACTTTGGTTTGGGTATGCAGATTGAAAAACTACTCACCCGCTTTATTGAATACGGCGCGAAAAACGGCATAATCAAGGAAAGTGCCGTGACAAAGCGAGCGAAAAAGGTACACAAGCGCAACATAAAGCGGGGTATGTTTGAGTACAGTCCGCCCAAGGACATGGATGAGCTGCTCACCCGGTTTAGGGCGAGGTTGGGAGAGCTTGCCAAGTCTGTTTTGGACGACCAACAGACCATTGAAAAAGCACTGCGCAACTACTTCACCACTCCCCTTGCCTCCTCTCTCTATAAGGGCTGCATCGAAACGGGCAAGGACGCTTACGAAGGCGGCACAAATTACCGCACGGCGGGGATACAAGCTGTCGCCGTAACCGACGTCGCCGACTCTCTCCATGTGATTGAGGAGTTAGTTTACAAGCAGAAGAAGTACACAATTTTACAGCTTATCCAGGCGATTGACGCAAACTTTGAGGGCTATGAGGAGCTTCACAGGGACGTGAACGCAATTCCAAAATTCGGCGACGACTCCTCTCCCCGTGCCGCTGAGTGGGTTTCCTGCGTCATGGGCGTGTATAACGACGTGTTGGATGCGACCCCGTACGCTGTCCGCGACGGCAAATACACAGCGGGCTACTATG
>WRKY01000046.1 GCA_009777895.1 Oscillospiraceae bacterium | reverse complement strand
GCAAAGCTAGGGGCTTTCACACCTTCAGAGGGTACTCAACCATGATTTATCTCCAATGCTCCAAGCTCAATTTTGCTCCGCTGCCGCTCTTTCCTTGATTTTCACCGAATTAGGAAATGAGCCGTTCTTTCAACTGCCCTTGACCTATTCAGCTGTAAATGTTATAATTTACGCAAAACTTCAGGAAAGAGATCACCAAATGAAAAAACTTACAAAATCCTTTCACAGCCCAACGGGCAGTTATATCTTCTGTGCCCTTGCCGCCCTTGCCTGCGCCTTTTGGGATAGCGCAAAACATTTCGACTACTTATCCGATCTCTATCCCAGGGGGTTTGTACCAATTCTCACAGCGGTCATTTTCGCTTGCAACGCCGTGTGCTTCGCTTACTTACTGGCGACGAGTCTCGGCGAAAAAGCCCGCGAAAAAACGCTTCTGCGGGAACTGCACACCCTGTTTTGCATAGTAATAGGGGTCACAGTTATCTACAGTGCCGTGGTGGTTTTTGGACTGGACAACGGCATCGACATGGAGGGAATCCGCACGGGGCTTTACTTGGTATCACCAAAACTGCCCTATCTTGGAGTGGCATTGGCGCTGCCTTTGCCTTTCCTCCTTATAGAGGAGAAAAAGCGCAAATTTGGCGGTGCTTTGGCGGTACTGCTCATCGCCGCTGTAGCGATTACACCGTCACTCCTCCTTAACAGAACCACTACAAGCTGGAACGGGGATAAGCTGCCCCAGATGACTTTCCAGTCCCCCAACCTGATGGAGGGGGCGACCCTCACGTTCGAGAGCCTTGTGAGGGGAGAAAAGCCCGATGCCGCCAACATTCTTGAGGAGGGCGGCAAAGCGTGGACGGCACAGTCACCCAACCGCCAACCTGCCGAAAATCAAGAGGACGTCAACAACGCTGCGGCGGAGTTCCAACTGGCGCGGGTGTCCACGTTCAACACCGCCGTGATTGAGGAAATCGGCGACGATGTGCAGTATTTCCGCCTGCAGGCATATGTGAACGAGGCATGGCAGACGGTATATCAAAGTGAAAAAATCGAGGCTATGCGCCTACTCAGCTTCGACCCGGTCACTACCGACAAGGTGCGTCTGTCCATCGACAAGTTCCGCTATGACGACAAACCTGCGGCAATTCGCTCTTTGCGGCTATATAACGAGCCCACACGCGATACAACAGACTTTGAGGTCACCGCTTATCAGCGTCTGGACAGGGATGTTCCCACTCAAATTTTGGCAAAAGGCGAGGGATATGTGAAGAATTACGCCCGATTTTACGATGTCTACACCACGGTGATTATCTTTGCCGCCACTCACTGGGACGAGGAGGGAAACCTTGGCTTTGGGGAGTTGGGCGAGGAGGGATTTGCCCGCGAAATCGCCGCCTTGCGTGAGATTATCGCCCAACGTTCAAATCAAAGCCATCAGGTGAAACTCATCGTCACCGCCCTTGCTGACGGCGCTTGGGGTGGAGGTCACACTAGCGTGAATTATTATATGGCGAAATATTGGGAAAATGCGGCGGATAAGATTGTTGAGTTTTGCGAAAAATACCAGTTTGACGGCGTGGATATCGACTGGGAGTACCCCCAAAACGCCAACGATTGGGCAATTTACAACAAGTTCATCACCCGTCTGGACGACGGACTCCACGAGAACAATCCCGACGCAATTCTCACAGGCGCTTTGTCCGCCTGGGCGTTGGGAATGAGTCCCGAGGTGTTACAGCGCTTTGACCAAATCCAATTTATGGCGTATGACGGCAACGACCGTGACGGTTTCCAAAGCTCTTTGCAACAGGCGCAGGAGGGGCTGAACAACTTCATCGCAAACGGCGCAGACATCAGCAAAATCAACATCGGTATCGCCGCTTATGGGCGCCCGCTGAACGGCACACCGTTCTGGGCGGAATGGCGCAATTTGGACACGGCTAATTATTGGGATAGCAAATATTACAACGTCCAGGACGGCGAACAGATTTATGACGGCACTTTCTGTGCTCCTGCCCTTGCGGGGGATAAGACTGCCTATGCCCTGTTCAGCGGCGCTGGCGGCGTGATGGTTTTCCGCGTCGCCTGCGACAAGACCATGGACGACCCCAACAGCGTCGCACGGGGGATTGAAAATGCACTCAAGCGATATGCGCCGGATTGGTGAGGTGAGGGTTGTGATTTTTGATCTCAACCACTGTACCTTGAATCAAGTCATTTTGGGGAGTTTCAACGCGCTTTATTCTCGAGAGCGTTTATCGGTGGGGTTCAATTGACCACTATTATTCTGATGCTCATCAAAAATCTAATAATAATCTATCCCTTTTCCCTTTTCTTGGTAAATTTATGAAATGGGCGTGAATCCACTCAATCCACCCCTTGACATTTTCCTCCGCAAGTGGTATCATTTAGTAAGCAAAAATTGCAACACTAAGTGAACCATATAAATGAAAGCGGGCAGAATATCATGATAAGCGAACGAAAACATCACATTCTGGTTATTGAGGACGACGAAAGCATCGCCATGCTTCAGCGGGACTACCTTGAGGCGAACGGTTTTAAGGTATCCATCACCTCTGACGGTACTCAGGGGTTACACAAACTAGAAGAGGAAGATTTCGACCTCGTTCTCGTGGACTTGATGCTCCCTGGATTAGACGGCTTTGAGCTGTGCCGCCGTATCCGCAGGGAAAAAGAGATTCCCATCATCATCGTTTCCGCAAAGCGGGAGGATATCGACCAAATTCGCGCCTTAGGTCTTGGCGCAGACGACTATGTCACCAAACCCTTTTCGCCTCAGCAATTGGTGGCGCGGGTCAAGTCCCATATTGCCCGGTATGAGCGGCTCACCAACATCTCAAACGTGTCTGACGACGCCATGCGGGTCATTCATATACATGACATCAAAATCGACTGCGCCGCCCGCAAGGTTTGGTGCCGAGGTAATCAAGTGGCACTGACGAACAAAGAGTACGAGCTACTGGTATTTTTGGTGAACAACCCTGATGTGGTGTTCAGTAAGACGGAGCTTTTTGACCGAGTTTGGGATGTGAATTCCTATGGGGATACTTCCACCGTCACAGTGCATATCAACCGCATCCGCGACAAAATCGAATCGGACATCACCCAACCGCAATATATTGAAACTGTGTGGGGCGTCGGATATCGTTTCAGAGGTTAAGGTTGCGCAAAGCGTTCCCTGTGTTGTAAACCATATTATGTGCACTCTCGGTATTATGGGGGTGGGTGCGATTACGTAATGGAGGATAGTATGTTTAATCGAATCCGTGAAGATATTGACGCGGTAAAGGCGCGGGATCCTGCCGCCACAAGCTCTTTTGAGGTTTTTTTTCTGTACCACGGACTGCACGCCCTGTGGCGGCATCATATAGCCCATTGGCTGCATTGCAAGAACATGAAGCTGTTGGCGCGGTGGTACAGTCTGTGGACGCTGAAACGTACGGGGATTGAAATTCACCCCGGAGCAAAGGTGGGACGGCGGGTTTTCATCGACCACGGCACGGGAGTTGTGGTGGGTGAAACAGCGGAAATAGGCGACGATGTAACCATATATCAGGGCGTTACATTGGGCGGCACGGGAAAACAGACGGGTAAACGCCACCCCACAATCGGCAACGGTGTGTTTATCGGTGCGGGTGCAAAGCTATTGGGCAGCTTTACCGTGGGCGATCGGGCGAAAATTGCCGCAGGGGCCGTGGTACTGGAGGAGGTACCTGAAAACGCCACCGCTGTTGGCGTACCCGCGCGGATAGTGCGCATTGACGGCAAGCCCACAGATGAATATCAATTCGACCAACGTCTTGTACCCGATCCAATTGCCCAACGCCTTTGCCGCTTGGAGGGCGAGTTGCGGCAGTTGAGGGAATTATTGGACACTAAGTGCTAAAACCTAGAGAATGTTGACACTCCCCAGGTGCTATAACCATAGTCTCCTAACTTGAAAATCAACTCGTCTTTGCGGTGCATTTTCCATCTGACCTCGTCAAAAATGCTCGCAATACGAAAGTATTACTGCGCTTTTTTCCTTGCCAGACGAAAAATATTCTCCCAAATCTTGAGCCGATTTTCAAGTTAGGCGACTATATTTCTGCATTATCTCGATCCTGTATCGTCACATCTAGAGCCTGAACTGAACCTTTTGCGGTCCGCTTTTTTTCTTCTTATTCTGATAAATCCGCAAAACGACAAAACCCGCAGCAAGCACCGCCAACACCGCCAATACCAATCTGAAAACCACTTGCCGCACAAGATTTGAAACTTTATTCACCGCGTACTTGAACGCGCTGCGCTGTGCGTCCTCCATGGCAACCAACTCAAGGGAGCCAATCTCATTGTTGGCGTAATATATATTTGCCCTACCCACACTGTCGCCCTGCTTTAACGGCGCTTCCAATTCTTCGGGCATTGTACTTTCGTCCGCTCTAATCAGCAATCCCCGCGGATCAATACCCCGTGGGATAAGCATATAAACGTCCCCGGAGCTGCCCAAGCTCATGGCATCGCCTGTGGCGGAATAGAGCAACGGCACCTCGTGTAAGACGTCGGCAGGGGTGACTACCCGGGCAAGGCGCAGGCTGTCAAAAGCCCAGGCGAGGAGCTTGCGGGTGTCGGTGAACGAGGTGATGATCTCGTAGGATTTTGTGTCGTGTTTTTGCCGTTTACCCTGCAATACCACTGTGTAGTAGCGGTAGCCATTGTGTTGGGCGTAGCTCACCAAGCAGTTGCCGGCGGCGGTGGTGAAGCCCGTTTTCACCCCCCGGGCATAGGGGGAATAGTAGTCGGGGACAAAGCGATTCATCAGGCGGTTGATGTTCTGTAGCTTGCGTTGAGGGAACCCCGCCCGCTCCGGCAGTGTGTACTCTGTCATGGCGACAAGCTCCTCAAACACAGGGTATTCCATCGCTTTCATGGTCATCCTGAGGATATCGTGAGCGCTGCTGTAATGTCCGTCCTCATCCAGACCGTGGGGATTTTTGAACTGAGTGTTTGTACAGCCCGCCGACTGGGCAAAGGCGTTCATCCGCTCCGTGATATTTCCCACATGACGAGCCAGAACCACCGCCGCGTCGTTGCCGCTTGCAAGAAGCAAACACGCTAATAGCTCGCGGATTGTCCGCACCTCTCCCCGGCGAAGTCCCGAAGCGGAGCTGTTTGTTTGGTAGAGAGCATCCAAATCGCTCTGCAAAACTGTGACGGTTTCTGTCAGATCCTTGCACTCCTCCAGTATCACCGCCGCAGTAGCAATTTTTGTCAGGGACGCGGGGGCTGTACGCTTGTTGACGCTGCGGCTGATCAAAAGCTCGCCGTCCTCGGCGTTTGCCAGGAGATAAATTCCGGAATCCATCCGCACTCCGCTATCCCGTAAAACGCTTGCGGGCCATGCCCCAAACGCACTTGGCATAATACACAAAAACAAAATTGCCGCTGCCGAGGCTGTGGCTAATAATTTACGCATAGACAAAACCTACTTTATATGGTATAATGTTGGCGGGTCTTTATGATTATACCACAAATTCTTCATTATGTACAGTTTTAGCGATTAGGAGTTGCGAAAAGCATGATTTACTTTACCGGGGATATGCACGGAGCCAGGGAACGATTTTCCGACAGAGCCTTGAGCAAGCTGAAAAAGACTGATTTCCTTTTGATTTGCGGGGATTTCGGTTTTGTTTGGGACGGCAGTAAAGAGGAGCGTGCGTTCCTGAAGAAAATCGGCAGAAAAAAATATACCGTCGCCTTTGTTGACGGCGCCCACGAGAACTTTAACCTGTTGAACGAATACTCTGTGGAGGATTTTTGCGGGGGAAAGGCGCGGCATATAAGCGGGAATTTGTGGCATTTGTGCCGGGGGGAGATTTATGAAATAGACGGCAAAAAGGTTTTTGCGATGGGTGGCGGGGAAAACACGGATTTTGACTCCCAGGGCATTGCCTCCCAATGGTCGGGTGCCGAAATTCCTTCACGGGAGGATCTGCGGCAGGGTGCGAATAAGCTGAAACGCGCGGGTATGGAAGTGGATTACATAATCACTCACGAACCGCCTTTGAAACTCAAGGAGTTCCTGACCCTGCGCCAAAAAACTGAAACTAGCGTGACCGTCCTCAACGCTTTCCTTGAGGAACTCTCCCGCAATGTGAAGTACAAACGTTGGTTTTTCGGCTCACTCCACATGGACAAACACATCAGCGCATCACAAACGGCAGTTTTTTCCGGCGTTTTGGCGGGGGAATGATGTGATGCGCGTCGTTCTATTTTTGTGACAGTTCACACGAAACATGGTATTAAATACACTCAAACGACACAAAACCAAGACAAAGCTAAGCAAGCTCGTTTTCACTTCATGCTTAAAATAAGTTTTTGGTAATCAGCTATGGTGCTTTTGTTGTTGAGGAGAATATTTTATGGGGTTAAAAGATTTATTTAAAAAAACAAGTGCCGTTCAAAATAAAACAAAACTTCCGCAACCGTTAAACAAATTTAATGATGTTGCTTTTGTTGAGTACGTTTTGGCTCATTATGGTGGGAGTATTGGCGCAACAATTCCACAAAACAAACATTTTGAAATTGAATGTGAACGCTTAAAGCGTAAATGTAGGCAAGAACGCGGCGAAAATTTTAGTGAAAGAATTTATTTGCTTGAAGCGGCAGGAGACAAAATTATATTAAGTACACCTAAAGCTTTGCGGCTTAAAGCGCGGGCGTATTCGTGGGCTGGGGCTACTTGTCGTAGAAAAACCATAACATCATCTATTGAATACTTAGGCGGCAACAAATGGGATGAAGATTTGCCAAATGACATTATCATTTTGGATGGAAATAAAGTACGGCGGCAGGATTCATTGTTAGCAAGTGTATGGATGGACTTGGGTAATGCTTATTATGGTGAAAAAGAATATGACAATGCTGAAAACGCCTATAAAAATGCTGTAAAACTGGATAGTAGCTTATCAACATATTTGACCTTTGCGGATTTTTACAAAAAAATAAAACAACTTAATATGGCTATTGATTTATTAAAAAATGCGAAGCAAGTATTTAACAACCGTGAATCTCAACAAAGACTTTTTGATAGAATAAAAATGTATGAAAATCTAAGTGTTGGAATACGACCACATGAATTTATTGGATATGACAGAATTGAAACATTTTACGATAGGGCGAAAGGACAACATAAAAATCGTGAACAAAAAATTTATGATGGTTTGAAAGCAAAATACAAGAATACATTTGAGAAGCACAGAGAATTACTAGGTAGAATGGATTTTTATTTAACGAAAATAAAAAATAACGATAATTATGAATCAAGTATAAATCAAGAGTATATTCAGACTTGTCTTGCTGATATAGCTTTATATGATGATTTGGTTTCATTTTTTACAGAGTTAAATAAATTGGGACTTACAAATCATTATGAAATTGGTGACGGATATAAAAAAGGATATGATATTTTTAAAAAGCTCTGCTCTTTTTATGAAAAGATAGGTATGTATGATGAAGCAATTAACATATGCAATTTAGCGATAGAAAAAGGCGTAACTGAAGATGGAACGAAAGGCAAAATGTGCGGACGATTAGAAAGATTAAAAAAGAAATCAAGGAAATGATATTATAGTCTCCTAACTTGAAAATCAACTGGTCTTTGCGGTCTATTTTCCATCTGACTTCGTCAAAAATGCTGATAATACGAAAGTATTCCTGCGCTTTTTTCCTTAGCCAGACGAAAAATATTCTCACAAATCCTGAGCCGATTTTCAAGTTAATCGACTGTACAAGAGGCGCTTGACTGTTTGCCACGCCGTTCTATTTTTGTGACAAAATTAGATATTTGCAAACTTTACCAGGCAAATATTGGAATTCAAATATGAAGTGAGAAAGAGCTTGCTTAGATTTTGTCTTGGCTTTGTACTGGTTGAGGGTATTTAATCCCAGGTTTTTTGAGGTGTCTCACCCTTTGTGATAATTTGTCACAAAAATAGGAAGGCGTGCGCGTGATGACGGCAGTTGGCAAAAACCAATAAATTGTGGTATAATATATACGTCAGATGTATAATTAACAGACCCGCTCTGAATGAGATCAACTATTAACGAGGTGTAACATGACAACACACGCAAGCCATATGTCCGAAGATATTCGCCGGGAACTCATCGCCATGGTGCGGGAACTGAAGGACCCGCGTGTGGCGAATCAGCTGCTCACCGTGGTGCGCGTTGACCTTACCCGAGATATGTCCGTAGCGCGCATTTACGTCAGTTCCATGGACGGTGCGGAAAAAGCGGCTCTCGCCGTCAAGGGACTTGAAAGTGCGGCGGGACTTTTGCGCCGCGAGCTTGGTCTGCGCCTGCGTCTGCGCAAAGCCCCTGAGTTGCGTTTTTTCCCAGACGATTCAGCTGCCTATGCCATTCATATTGATAAGACTTTGAAGGATATAAATGGGGATACTCCGGGTTGAATGAAGAGTGTATATCTGCCGCTAATAAAAACAACTCAAAAGGTACTGCCGCTTTGGAAGTACCTTTTTTCTGTCTCCTCATCATTGATTTTCAAGTTAGGCGACTATAATTGCGAAAACAGTTTGCGGCAAGCGGATTTTGAAGCGTTGGATGAGCGGCGGGCTGTGAGTTGGGAGGCTGTTAAGGCAAGCGTGTGAAGTCACGGGGAGACATTTCCACCTCATTTTTTTATAAAACCTATTGAAAACTTATGCGAAATATTGTATACTATAATAAGGGGCGTGTACCGAACTTGTTGGTGCTAAACTCCGTAAATACCGCGATGATTTCGGAAAATTACGCTTCGCCGAGGGCTTATTATGTCGGCAATAACGGCACAGCCGTTATATGGGAGGAACACTATGAAAACTAAAACAACATTTTCAAAAATTTTATCGTGGGTGCTGACTTTTGCTATTGCTCTTACCCTAAGCCCTGTCATGCCTTTGCCTGCACAGGCGGCAGAATTTACCGGCGACGGTTGGTCATTCAATTCCAATACCGCAACGCTCACGCTCACAACCAACGATGGTACGACCGCATGGCGGGATAATACTAGCCCATATTATCCGTTCCCTGACTTCACGTGGGAAGATGTTGAAACCGTCGTCATTGAAGACGGCGTTACAATTATAGGCGACATGGCATTTGGCGGGTGTATAAATCTCTCTACATTAACATTTCCTGAAGGTATTACAACAATAGGAATTTCAGCATTTGCAAACTGTAAAAAGCTCACTTCGCTTACCTTGCCTGAAGGTGTTATAACAATAGGCAATGCGGCGTTTGCCGATTGCGATATGCTCTCTTCGGTAATATTACCTGAAAGTTTAGTAACTGTAGGGCAAAGTGCCTTTGCAAACTCAAAGGAACTAACAGATATTACTATTCCCAAAAATGTTACAGGTTTAGGGTCGTGGGCCTTTGAGGGTTGCATAAAATTGGAATCTATCACTTTTGCGGTAGAGATTCCGCCCCTTTTGGGAAGTGCTGTTTTCTCCGGTGCAACCGCACTCGCAACCATGTACATCCCATACGGAACAACTGCAGCCTATCAAACCGAACTGTTATTGAGCGGGAATCCCACAACGTTTTCCTTGATAGAGGGAAATCCGCCCATCACCTACACAGTCACATTCGATTCTAAGGGAGGCAGTGCTGTTGACGACAAGGTTGTAATATCCGGAAAAACCCTCACTCCACCGCCGCTGCCTACATATGGCTCTCAGCATTTTGCCGGTTGGTACAAAGATGCTGATTACACAGAGCGTTGGAATTTTGTGACCGATGTTATAATCGATGATATAACCCTCTATGCTAAATGGGAGGATTTTTCTCCTGAAGAATTACTTCGCCAAGCGGCGGCAGCGGGAAACGAGCCTAACAATGCTTACAAACTATACCACAACTTTAACGGAACCCTCGACAACGAGCCGATTCTCACACAACAGCTGACCATAGGCAAAGACTTTACCCTTGATTTGAATGGACATACTCTTAAAATTGACCTGCCCGACTCAAATCCGGGAGGGCAAAATTCTAGCGGGATAAAAATTACAAGCGGTGTAACTCTGACGATTACAGACAGTAGTATCGGTGAAACAGGAAGGCTCGAGGTTGTAAATAATGCAGATGATGTTGGAACCTTAGGTGCCGGAGCAGCCATTAACACCACCAATGGAATATTGGTTATAAACGGCGGTACAATCATTGCAACAGGAGGCGGCAGGGGTGCCGGTATCGGCGGCGGATGGTTTGCGGCGGGCGGCACTATTTCTATTACTGGCCGCACGGTAACAGCTACAGGAGGAATGTATGCCGCGGGGATAGGGGATGGAAGTGATTATTATCCTTGGGCGGGGGATGCCAACAATATCACTATAAGCGGCGGGACTGTAACCGCCACAGCGGGAAGCGGTACTGACGCACGCGCAATCGGAGCAAGCAATAACAGCTCGGACAGTGCTGTAACCATAAACGGCGGATTTGATTATTGGGCGGGCTCTGCTGCAACCCCCATAACGGGCGAACCGACAGGCAGACAGGTGTTTAACAATGACAGCACAACCTTTGCGGCAACCTACGGCTTCAGATATATAAAACTTGAAGAGGTTCCGACCTTTACGGTTACATTCGATCTACAAGATGGTAGCGATGTGACCTGTGTAAGTGTGTTTCAAAACCACACAATCACCGCACCCACGCCGCCGACCAAGGCGGGTCACACATTCAGCGGTTGGTTTACGGACGGGGATTTGACGCAAGAGTGGAACTTTGATGTTGACATTGTGACGGAAGATATATCGCTCTATGCAAAGTGGACGGTTGGCTTTTTCGGTGATGGTTGGGTGTTCGATTCCACAACCGGAACACTCACCGTAAGCACCAACGCTGCTACAACGGCATGGAGAACAGGTCGCGGCGCGGGTGATGAAAATTTCCAAATTACCGATGTGACAACGC
>WRKY01000045.1 GCA_009777895.1 Oscillospiraceae bacterium | reverse complement strand
TGGGGCAAGTATGCCATAGCCGGACACAATACGCCCGTTTTTCTCCACAGGTCTGTTGAGGGGATGGGCGGCGATGGAGATCAAATCCCCCGCCGCCTTGAATGGCAGTTGAGTGTCTGAATCAATGGCGATGAAGTAGTCCGCTCCGCGCAGAAAATCCCTATCCCCTAAAATGAGGGAGAATCCTTTTTCCTCGCCTTTCACGGCGTTTATCAAATCTAAAATCGCCCCGCGCTTGCGTTCGCGTCCTGTGAATTGGGCTTGAGTTTTGCAGTATTCCCGCGGTCGCAGCGCAAGATAAAACGCTTTTGGCGCAAGGACTTCAAGTTCACCGAAAAGCCGCCCCAAAGCGCGGATCGAAAGGCTGTCACTGGGGATTTCCGGGCTGTCCGCGCCGCTCAAGTCCATCAAGGCGCAAACGCGGATATTTTCCGCGCCGTTGGAGTGATAGACCTCCAACAGATGATTTTTCAGACTCTCAAGCTCCTTGATTTTGGGCATGAGGGTGCTGATTACAATGAGAGCCTTTTTGCCGCGAACTTCGTCGGATTTCCTACTCATTCGAGGCAGGGTTTTTGAGGGATAGAGAGTGAGTGCCAAGCGTTGGGTGAACACCCGCAGTATCTCCCAAAGAGGCAAAAAAATCAGCGCAATTAGCCAATAGTGTGCTGTTAGAAAACCTATCGATACAGCGGCAAGAACAGGAAGAATAAACTCTATGGCAAGGAACGCCCCGCTATTTTTCCGCTTTTTTTCCCCCAGGTAAAAGCCGATGTGCTTGCGTTCACTCTTTGCCCGCGCAAGAAGTTCCCGCGCTAAAATGCTTTCATCTGCTCCCTTTTGCGCCGCCAATTTCCTAACTTTTCGGCGATATTCGGCGCGGGTGGTTGTGTCCATCTGGGCGTAAAATTCGTCTTCTCGCAGGATTTTGTCCACGGCGCAAAGACGGCGGGATAGACCTTCAAAGTCCACGTCCCCCAACTGGCGCAGGGATGAAATTGCCCAACCCAGTTTTTCATCGTCATCCCTGTTAACAGCGCCGGCGGCGGCGATAACCAATGAAACCGTGGAAAAAAGGGAGAGATTTTCCGCTTCCGCGGTGGTGAGGGCAAAGGGAATTTCCACCTGTGAGAGCGGCACATCCCTGTTGTATTTCTCACAGCGTTCCATGTAAAAATTCAGCAAGCGGTGATTTTCCGCTCCGCTGCGGCGCAGACTTTTTAATGCTCCCGCTCCCTCACGGGCAAGCAGGTAATAGTTATCCAACAGCCACTCGCTCTTGTTTTTTCCGCGTCTGCTGTGTTTGAGGTATTGCCCGCGCAAACTGCCCAAAGCGCAGCGCAGGCGGCGTTTTAGCTGTAGGTTTGTCACGGCTCATCACCTCGTTACTTGGATGCTGAATTTGCAGGGGCGGCAGGCTCATCCTTTTGTCTTCAATTGCGCCAAATCTTTAACAAAAATAACCAACGCTCCCGCCAGAGAAACAAAGGACAAGGCGCATATAATCTTTGAGAAAACCCCAAGGATTCGCGAAAATTTCAGCCCCGACGCGGCGCATCGCAAAAGTTTTCCGCTGTTCATATAGTTACCTGCTTTCCAGTAATATGCCGTGGGCGACGGCGGGGATGCTCTCTCCCTGCAGAGGCGAAACACAGGAGAGCAATGCCCCCGTCCCCACAAAGAAAACACGCTTCAGCTCTGCGCGTGCCATGCGGGACAAAATATCGCCGCAAAGCACAGCGGCGCTTGCTCCGCAACCACTTGCTCCCGCATTTATCTCGTTGGCTTCGTCCGCGCGGTAGAGCATATTTCCGCAGTCATTGTGGCGGTCGCTAAGATCAACGCCCCAGTCGTTGAGGAGGAGCTGGCGCAATAAATCGCTGCCCACAGAGCCCAAGTCCCCTGTCAAAATCAGGTCATAGTCCCCCACAATGCTCTGAGTATCCCGCAAAAATCCTCCGATGGTGTCCGCGGCAGCAGGAGCCATCGCCGCTCCCATATTGTTGGCGTCAACAACGCCCAAGTCAACGAGCTTGCCAAAGTGTACCTGCGACACACAGGGCACTCCCGCCGCGGGTTGTCCAGTACCCTCTTCGAGGAGGCAGGCCCCCGCCGCCGTCGCTGTCCACTGAGCAGTTGGCGGACGTTGTCCGCCGTATTCCAGGGGCTGACGGAACTGCTTTTCCGCAGCGCAGTAGTGGGAGGAGGTCCCCGCAAGAGCCTTTTGGGCAAAACCACTCTCCAGAGACATCGCCGCTATGGCTATGGACAACGCCATGGTGGAACACGCGCCGTAAAGCCCTACAAATGGAATGGATAAACTCCGCGCGGAAAACGCGCTTGCACTGCATTGCCCCAGTAAGTCCCCCGCAAAGTGCAGGTCAATCTCCTTTGGCTCAAGCCCCGCAATATTCAATGTCTCTTGCGCCGCCGCCTGTTGAAGAAAACTCTCCGCTTTTTCCCAACTGTCCTGTCCCAGAGTATCGTCATCAAAAATACGCGCAAATTTGCCCTTGAGTTGCCCGTCGCCCTCCATGGATCCCCCAACGGCGGCATAGGCGGAAATTTTGGGTTTGCCGTGCAAAATTATTGTGTTCAAGCCGATTCGTTCAGCCATAAAAACCTCCGTTTCTAGAATCTAACCTCTAGCAACCAATAGACCACCCCATAGACCACCGCTGAACCTACCCCAAAGACGATGACGGGACCCGCCATTTTGAAGATGTTCGCGCCGGTGCCTAAGATTCGCCCCTCGCTTTGAAACTCCATTGCGGGGCTTGCTACGGCGTTGGCAAAACCTGTTATGGGGACGATTGTTCCCGCCCCGGCGTGGCGTGCGATTTTGTCGTAAATTCCCAGTGCCGTCAGCACCACGGCGATGCCGATGAGTGTCACAGGCACTAGCATTCGCACCTGCTCCTCGGGCAATCCCAACCGGCGCAGGAGCATATAAAACAGCTCCCCCAATATGCACACAAGCCCGCCGATAAGGAATGCCTTGATGGTATTTGCCGCCAATTTGGAGTTGGGCGACGCTTCTTCCACCATTTTTTTGTAATTTTCTGGAGAGGTCATATTTTTTCTCCTTTAGCGTACTACTCTTTATTCCTCCATTTGTTTGCCCAAAAACGCCGCGGCGACTTGGACAAGCTTTCCCTCAGTTTGGTTCGGAGCGCCGCCGTCCTCAGGCATCAAAAGCACAACACAGCCCAGAACGTCCCCGGAACCGATGATGGGATAGACCGTGCCGCCATAGCGTTCAAGCCCCTCCACGGGACGCATTTGCGCAGCATCGCTGCTCCAACTCCAACCATTGCGCCGCTCCATGATCGCTTCCAACTCACTGCTGATGCGCCGCTCAAGAACCTCCTTGCGGGGCAAGCCGGCACAGGCTATAGCCATGTCGCGGTCGGTGATAATTACAGGCAAATTGGTGCTTTTATAAAGTACCTCCGCGTAACGGTCGACGACCCCCGTGATTTCGCCGATGGGCGAATATTTCTTGAAGATGACCTCGCCGTCGGTGTCGGTGTAAATTTCCAGAGGGTCTCCCTCCCGTATACGCATTGTTCGGCGTATCTCCTTGGGAATGACCACCCGCCCAAGGTCGTCTATTCTTCTGACAATTCCTGTTGCTTTCATGATAATACCCCTTTGCAAATTTCGCTGTGCAAGGGGTATTATTTGCCGTATTTGGAGAAATATACGATTTTTAGAGTTTAGTTCTAAATCGTTTTTCTTATTTAGAAAAAAAATCATCCCTTATTATGTTATAATATTCTTTGAGACTTGTGAAGAATATAAGCCAAAAACTGATAATATATATGGGACAAGGCAGATTTTTACACACTTTCCACTTTAATAGCGCGGAGGATATGAACTTGAAAATAGGTATCGTCACAATACTGGGCAAAAGAAATTTCGGCGCGGTCATGCAAGCATACGCCATGATTCGCGTCCTGCGTAATATGGGGCATGATGTGTTTTTTATTACGCCCTCAATCTCAAAAAATGAAAAGCATACGGGTTATGTAAAGTTTCAGCAGGAGCATTTTAACCTTTCTATACCAACAAAAGACAGCCGTAAAGCCTTTCGCGACGTCACGGCCGACTGCGACTTGATTATCGCGGGCAGTGACCAAATATGGAGCCGCCATATCACAAAGCTGCACCCCTATTTTTTCGCCGACTGGGCGAGGGACAAGGTTGTAAGAGCCTCCTACGCCCCAAGTCTTGGCTCAAGCAACCCAACATACCCCGGACAGCGGCTACTGTTTCAGAAGTATTTGCGCAAGTTTGACTACATATCCATCCGGGAAAAAAAGTGGAAGAATGAGCTTGAGGAAATATCCGGGAAAAAAGTTGAGGTCACTCTTGACCCCACTCAGCTTTTGCCCGCGTCGGAATACATGGAACTGGTGGGGGAACGACCTTTTAAGCAGGACTACATATATGTCCATCTCCACCACCCCACCGCCGATGGCACGCTGTTGCTGAAGTACGGCAATCTGCTCTCCAAAAAGCTAGGGCTGCCCATTGTCCACAACCTGGAGGGAATCGTTTTCGACAACCAACTTGGCTACATGGACTCCACAGCCGACCCGACAAACCCCGTCACGGCAATATATCACTCCTCCTTTTTGCTCACCCAGGCGTTCCATGCCCTGTCTTTCGGGCTGATATTCAAAAAGCCCTTTTTGCAGCTGCTGAAAAGTCACTCCACCGACCACCGTGTCACACACTTCCTTAAAAAATTGGGTCTGTCCAAGCGCATAATCAACCCCGAGGACAAGGAAATCGGCGAAATCGGCGAGATTAACTGGGTTAAGGTGGATTCGGCGCTGTGGGAGATGCGCAAGAGCTCACTGGATTTTCTCTACAAGGTCACCAAGGGCAAAAAAGTCCCGCGAATCAAGGATTACTTTGTATCCGGCGACCCATTCACCTGTTACGGCTGCATGGCTTGTCAAGCCGCCTGTCCTGTGGGAGCAATCTCCACGGAATTGGACGACGGCGAGTTTGCCTACCCCCGAATTGACAATGACAAGTGCATAGATTGCGGCAAGTGCCACAAGGTTTGTCCCTATAACACCAAAAAGAGGAACACCGACCATTCGCCGCGGGCTTATCTGTGTTTCAGCAATGACCCTGAAATCCGCAAAAACTCCTCCTCCGGCGGGATTTTCTATCCGTTGGCACAGGCGATTTTGGCGCAGGACGGCTATGTTGTTGGCGTGAGAATGAACAAAAAATTCCAAGCACTCTATGACATTGCCGACGATGATGAAGGGGTTAGGGCATTCAGGTACTCCAAGTACGTGGAACCCCAAGACAACGACATCTTCGCGAAAACCTTGACGGCACTCAAGACGGGCAAACCCGTGTTATTTACGGGCACGCCCTGTAAAATCGCGGGGCTGAAAGCGTTTTTGGGTGATAGGGTTTATTCTAATCTTGTTACGGTTGATTTGTTGTGTAATTCCATGCCCTCGCCCTTGGTATTGCGGGAGTGGCTAAAACTCAAGGAGAAAAAGCAGGGCAGTAAACTAACAGGTTTTCAGTTCCGCTCGCCAAAAATGCCCTTTACGCAAAAGGCAAATGAGTATCGTTATGCCAACGGCACTGAAGAAATTGTTAAAAACTCTGATGATTTGTTCAAAAAGGCTTTTTCACGGGGGATTATTCAGCGCAAGTCTTGCTATGCCTGCGAGTTTACCCGCGACAACAAAATCGCCGACCTGACTATCGGCGACTTTTGGGGATATAAGGAGCATTATGACGGGGATGGCAGTGACGGCGTGTCTTGCCTAAAGGTCAACACTCCTTCGGGGGCGGCTCTTTTCGAGAGGGTCAAGTCCGCCCTTTACTGCCAAGAGCAGACCTTGGCGGAGATGTACCGCAAAAACACGCGAAAAGCCAAAATGATGCCCATTCAAAGGGGAATGTTTTTCAATCTGATGGCAAAAAAAGGCTTTGAAGAGGCTCTTAATGAAACGCTGAAGTGAGGATAAAAGACTCATCCTCACTCCTCAATACTCGTCTCAGACAGCCCATAGCCCTCGTCGCCGACATGGTGGCGCGGCTCGATGTGAACCATGATGTCATAGACGTTCTCAAGCCGCTCCTTGATAGCGTTCTCCGCTTGGGACGCAATTTTGTGCGCTTCCTCCACGGTGATATTGGGATCAACCTCAATGTCAGTATCGATATCCAGAAAACCGCCGATTTTGCGTATGCGAGTGCGATGTGGCGAGTGGGCGCCCTCAACGGAATTCACCGCGTCAAACAAGGTTTTGTATTGCTCATCACTGGCACTGCCGTCCATCAGCTCAGTGTTGGTGTCGCGGAAAATTTTGATAGCGGTGACGATAATAAGAGCGCCTACAAGGCAGGCGAGAATGGTGTCGGGTATGTCCGACGATGTCCAGTTTGACAGCAGCAGTCCCACAATAACGCCAAGGGAGGTGAACACGTCGCCTAGCATATTTTTCGCTGTGGCGTGGAGCATTGACGAGTTTGCACGCTTCGCCAAGGTGTGTTGACTCCACGCCAAAAACAGCTTACCCGCCACGGATACTGCGGCGATTATCAACGCTGCGCCCGTTGGACTTTCGCCGCGAGCGCCAGTGAACAACTCGCTCAGGGAGCGAAAAATCAGTTGCGCTCCCGCAAAGAAAATCACAAAGGAAAGGACAGTTGTCGCCATGGTTTCCGCGCGGGCGTGCCCCCAGGGATGATCCTTGTCCGCAGGGCGCGCCATGATTTTAACCACCGCCAACGTGATTATGGACATCAGCACATCGGCGGCGGAGTCGATGCCGTCGCCCACTAAGGCGCCGCTGCCTGACGCCGCGCCGAAAATCAGCTTCAGAGCCGCCATAGCCGTGTTCCCTGTCAAGGCGATCATCGCCGCCGCGCGGATGTATTTTGATTTGTTGTCTAGAGTCATCTAACCGCACCTTCGTCTTTAATTTGACCTCTCCGCAAAGCTCGCTTGCCCGCGTAATTACCGATGAGGCCTGTTTAGTCTGCATATTCTACCACATATTATATGCAATTGCAATACAAAATGAATTGTGCTATAATATGTCCATGGCGATGTTGAAAAACTAGATTTTGCTTTTATTCTCGAGAGATTTTTTCGTCAGACAATAAACGCAAGAAATATTTTGTGTATTAATGAGTTTACGGGAAAATATCCGATAAGAAAAAAGAAAGATAGTTTTTTAACAAGCCCATACATACAAAATCCCAAAGGATATAAAGAATGAATCTCCCCACAGACGTATATTTTCGCTTTTGGGGCGAAAAAGCCCTAACCGTTGACCCCATAATCGCAAGCATTTTGGGTTTTGAGCTGCGTTGGTACGCAGTGCTGATTGGTTTGGGTGTCATTCTTGCGGTGCTGTTTGGCGGGCGGCAGGTCTGGCAGGGCTTTTTGCAATCGCCCACCCTCCAACGCTACTCCCTGCCTAAATGGCAGGCGGATTTGGACGGTATCATCGACGTATTCCTGGGAGGTCTTGTCTGTGGAATATTCGGCGCGAGGCTCTATTACGCCGCGTTTCAGTGGGAACATTTCAGCGGTAATCCCTGGCGGATACTCCATTTTCAGGAGGGGGGACTTGCCATATACGGCGGGCTCATTGGCGGGATTTTAGGTGGTTTTGTGGTTTGCAAGTGGCGGAAAATCTCATTCCGCAAGCTGCTTGATTTGTGCGGTATGAGCTTTTTAATTGGTCAGGGCATCGGTAGATGGGGAAATTTTGCCAACCAAGAGGCGTTCGGCGTAAATACAGATTTGCCATGGGGCATGAAAAGCGGCAAAACCGCCGCTTTCCTCCTGCAACGCCCCCAAGAGGGCGTGGATCCTTTCGGTTTCGTGCACCCCACTTTTCTCTACGAATCCCTGTGGTGCTTACTGGGTTTTTGTCTGCTGTTTATTGTCTTTCGCAAGGCGTATCGCTTCCACGGACAGATGTTTCTGTGCTACGGCGTGTGGTACGGAGCGGGGCGGTTTGTGTTGGAGGGAATGCGGACAGACAGTCTGATGTGGGGTGACTATCGGGTGTCACAAATAATTTCCGCTCTTTTGGTAATGGTCAGCGCCGTGTTATTGATTGCCGGTTTATTGCGCAACAGGAAAAATATTCCTTTGTTTCCTAATATAGTCGATTAACTTGAAAATCGGCTCAGGATTTGGGAGAATATTTTTCGTCTGGCAAGGAAAAAAGCGCAGGAATACTTTCGTATTGCGAGCATTCTTGACGAAGTCAGATGGAAAATACACCGCAAAGACCAGTTGATTTTCAAGTTAGGCGACTATAAAAGCGCGCAGGAAGATAACTAGGTCGTGTTGTGCGCTACAACTAAACTTCCTCATCAAACAAGCCCCGGGCAAAAGCTTGCGCGTCAAAGGGACGCAAATCCGCAACGCCCTCACCCACGCCGATGAACTTCACGGGCAAGCCCAATTCCCGTCGAATCGCCAGTACCACTCCGCCTTTTGCCGTGCCGTCAAGTTTCGTAAGAATTATCCCTGTGACGTTCGCCGCCTCGCCGAAAAGTTTCGCCTGGTTGACCGCATTCATGCCCGTGGTGGCATCCAGTACCAATAGCACCTCTTTGTCAGAATATGGTAATTCTCGGTCGATAATACGGTAAATTTTGGATAGCTCGTCCATGAGGGATTTTTTGTTGTGAAGCCGCCCCGCTGTGTCGCAGAGAACCACGTCAATTTTGCGTGCTTTTGCCGCAGCGATGGCATCGAAAATCACCGCCGCAGGATCGGTTTTTTCCTTGTGACGGACGATTTGTGTGTCTGTACGCCTTGCCCAGACCTCTAACTGCTCCGCCGCCGCCGCGCGGAATGTGTCCGCCGCCGCTAGAAGGACTGTTTTTCCTTGTTCTTTCCAATATAAGGCAAGTTTACCCAAAGAAGTGGTTTTTCCCGCTCCGTTCACGCCGATGACCAAAATCACGGCGGGGCGAGTGACCAAATCAACCTCCTCGCCGCCGGAGAGCATGGCAGCGATGTCCGCAATCAATGCTTCCTTGACCTCCTGAGGACTTTGGAGAGAGCGACCGCGCTTGCGCAACCCGTCCACCAATTGGACAGCAGACGTAACGCCTGTGTCCGCAAGGATTAGCGTTTCTTCAAGCTCATCGAAAAATTCGTCGTCAACATTGGATTTACCCCTAAAAAAGCTTGCCATCTGTCCACGCGTTTTCTTCAAGCCCTCGTTTATTTTAGAAAAAATCCCCATCTTGTCCTCCGTGTTTTTTCTATATTATAGCACAAAACTGAAAAATTGTCACCTCACCAACAGATGACAATGTGCGTAAATTGTGGTATAATATTTCCAGAGAGCTATACTCTCAATCTCAAAAGTTTGAAAGTATAGTCGATTAACTTGAAAATCGGCTCAGGATTTGGGAGAATATTTTTCGTTTGGCAAGGAAAAAAGCGCAGGAACACTTTCGCGTTATGAGCATTTTTGACGAAGTCAGATGGAAAATAGGGCGCAAAGACCAGTTGATTTTCATGTTAGGAGACTATACACACGAAAGAAAGGACGCGAGAGTCAGGCGCAAAAGTTTTCAAAAACGTTTTCTGCGTGAATTCTCTCGCACACGGTGCAAAAATGTCATTCTCACAGCTTATTGAAGAAAAACTATTGCGCTTTTACGGAGTAACCCCACAGGAAGCCGACGATAAACAGTTCTATGAAGCCCTTGCGCTGATATGCATTGACAAAATGCGCCGCAATCGTGACGAGTTTTGCCGTAAAGGGCGTGAAAAAGGTCGGAAAACAATTTACTATCTGTGCATGGAGTTCCTGTTAGGACGTTCTCTAAAAAATAACCTTTATAACCTGAACATGACACAGGAGGCAAAGAACGCCCTCTCCCTATGGGACATCTCCCTTGAGCGGCTTTATGATTGCGAGCCTGACGCCGGACTTGGCAACGGCGGTTTGGGGCGGCTTGCCGCCTGTTATATGGACGCTCTTGCGACTCAGGGCTACCTCGCCACGGGCTATTCACTTCTCTACGAGTACGGCATATTCAAGCAAAAACTGGTGGAGGGTTGGCAGACGGAAATGCCCGATTTTTGGCTCCCAGGAGGAAAAATTTGGCTCGTGCCCCGGGAAGATGAGGCGGTGAACGTCCAATTTGAGGGCACGCTCAAGGAGAGTTGGGACGGGGATTTTCACCACGTCCAACTGGAGGATGCCCAAACCGTCAAGGCTATTCCCTACGATATGTATATCTCCGGCAAGCATAGCGAGAACAACGAGGGGGTTAGCGTTTTGCGCCTTTGGTCCGCTACAGCCGACGATATCGACATGGACAAATTTAATCAGGGGGATTATCTGCGTGCCATAGAAAAAAAGGCGATGGCTGAGGTAATCAGCAAGCAGCTTTATCCCGCCGACGACCATCCTGAGGGAAAAAGCCTGCGTCTGCGTCAGCAGTATTTCCTCGTGTCCGCGTCGGTACAGGATATCCTCAACCGCCATATTCGCCGTTTTGGCAATGCCGATTCCCTACCCGAGCGGGCGGCGCTGCACATCAACGACACCCATCCCACCATGGCGATTCCTGAACTCATGCGTCTGCTTTTGGACGAGTGCGGCTACTCTTGGGACAACGCCTGGGACATTGTTACCCGCAGCTTTGCCTACACCAACCACACGGTGATGGCGGAGGCTCTTGAGTGTTGGCAGGAGGATCTTGTTGCCCGCCTTATGCCGCGGCTTTATAACATCATCCGCGAGATTGACAACCGTTTTCGCGCCAATCTTTGGGAGATTACCCACAACAGCGAATTTGTGGAACGCAACGCAATCATAGCCGAGGGGGTTGTGCGAATGGCGAACCTGTGTGTGTGGGCGTGTCACCGCATCAATGGCGTTTCCGCCCTCCACAGCGAGATACTCAAGAAAGACCTTTTCAGCGATATGTACTGCGTGTCTCCCGAAAAGTTCCTTAACGTCACAAATGGCATTGCCCACCGCCGTTGGCTCAACCAGTCCAATCCCCGCTTGGCGGATTTCATCAGTGAGCTTATCGGCGACGATTACGTCCTTAACGCTTCAGCTCTTGAGAATCTGAAAAAATATGGACAGGACAGCGCTGTTTTAGAACGTCTTGGCGAGATAAAACAGCAAAACAAGGTAGATTTTGCCAAGCGTTTGCGGAAACAGTCGGGCATCACCCTC
>WRKY01000044.1 GCA_009777895.1 Oscillospiraceae bacterium | reverse complement strand
CCTGACGCACATCCGTCACCATTTCAAGATACTTAAGAATTTCCTCCAACTCTCACATCCCCTTTCCGGACTCATTATACCACTTTCCTCTTTTGTTTACAATTTTTTAACTCGTGCGTTTGGCGTGATTTATTTGTTATAGTCGATTAACTTGAAAATCGGTTCAGGATTTGCGAGAATATTTTTCGTCTGGCAAGGAAAAAAAGCGCAGTAATACTTTCGTATTGCGAGCATTTTTGACTAAGTCAGATGGAAAATGCACCGCAAAGATGAGTTGATTTTCAAGTTAGGCGACTATAAGTACGGCTTACACCATTTTGTCATCCAGTACTAAACTTCCACCAACTCATGCCGCAGTTTCGCCAAAATGCGCTTTTCAAGGCGGGATATGTAACTTTGCGAGATACCCAAACTGTCGGCGACCTCCTTTTGGGTATACTCCTGGGGTAAGCCAATCCCAAAGCGCATCCGGATAATCAACCGCTCCCGCTCGCCAAGAGCCGCAACGGTGACCAATAGACGCCGCCGCTCATCGTCCTCCTCGAGCTGATACTGTATATCGTCCTCCTCATCTGTTCCCAATACGTCTGAAAGCAACAGCTCGTTTCCGTCCCAGTCTATATTCAGCGGCTCGTCGATTGAAATTTCACCCTTTTCGCGTACAGTCTTGCGCAGGTGCATGAGAATTTCGTTTTCTATACAGCGGCTAGCATATGTGGCAAGTTTCGTGTTTTTTTCCGGATTAAAGGTTCTCACAGCCTTAATCAACCCGATGCTGCCGATGCCGATCAGGTCGTCAATAGGGGTATTGGTGTTTTCAAATTTGCGGGCGATATAGACCACCAGGCGCAGATTATGCACAATCAGCTTCTCCCGCGCTTTGTCGTCACCGCGGGCGATATCCTCAAATAGTTTCGTCTCTTCCTCCCGGGTCAGGGGCGCAGGCAGAGTTTGAGATGTGCCGAGATAGTGTATTTTCGGTGCGAGAGACGGAAATAGCTTTAGTAATAAATTACGGACTTTTTCCTGTAGGGCAATCAAATTCATGATCTTGTTTCTCCTTTGTTTTGCTGTTCAAACTTTCAGCTGAAAAAATTTTCTCCCACTAACGCCAGAAACTCCCCTCTGCCAAGGTCTTTGCCGCTGACAGCGATATAGGTTTCATGGCTGCTCCATGTTTTTTTCCCTTGGCACAGTGTCACCTTGTCCGCCTTGAACGCGGGCAAAACCCCCGCCCCGCCAACACTGGAATACGGCACAAGACGCAGAGGGTGTACAGGCTCGTCTAAAGAAAGGTATGCGCTTTGTGTCTTGGAATAATACTCTTTTACCCCCCGGGGGACAAGTTTTTTTATACTGTCCATCTGTACCAAAATCACCGCCGCGCCGCTAAAGCTCTCACGAAGGGAGCTGCCGCTGTCAAAAAGTGCTTGGAGAGTGACACTCTGCGAACCCATATCCAGTGTCATCTCAAAGATGTGGTTCGTCGGCGCCTTGCGCTTTATAAGAAAGTTCACAAGACGCAAAACGGCGTAGCACAATATGGTACTTACACACAACAACAGCACCGAAATCTCCCAATACACTGCACCATTGTTGTAATACATTCCCCGGGGAGCAAGGAGCGACCACAGGGCAAGCATTGTCCCCGCGAAAATGAAGTTTGCCAAGAGAAAACCGGCACTCACTCGAAGAAAGACCCGCCATGTACTCCATTTAAAAGCGGCAAGGGAGAGGAGAACACAGCCCACGCCCTTGATTAACAAGCCAAAAGCAACATTTATTTGCGGAAGAAATATGACCAGTGACAACGCGCCGCCCAGTGCCGTGGCTAAAATCAGCCGCCATTTATCAAGGCGCAGCTTGAGTATTGCCGCCGTTGCCAACAGCAGTACCGCCGTAACAAAGGCGTTGAGGAAAATAAGTACGTCAAGGTATAATACGGTGTGCATTTCTCGCCTCCTTTGGAAGTCTTTTTAAGGGCTTGTTGAAATATTATACCGCTGCTGTACAGCGAAAAACTGGGGAATTTGAAACTAAGAGAAAATTGTGGTATAATACCCTAATGGGTACACGGGCGTTAAGTATATCAGGATTTAGGATGAATTCCTACAGAAAAAGGAGAGAGACAAGTGCAAAACCATCTAACTGTCCAAGGGGCAAGAGAGCATAACCTGAAAAACATCAACCTGACAATTCCTCGGGATAAGTTAGTTGTTTTCACAGGGCTTTCGGGGTCCGGAAAAAGCTCCTTGGCGTTCGATACTATCTATGCCGAGGGGCAGCGCCGCTATGTTGAGTCCCTGTCGAGCTATGCCCGTATGTTTTTAGGGCAGATGGAAAAACCCAACGTGGACGCCATTGACGGGCTTTCTCCCGCCATATCTATTGACCAAAAGACGACGTCTAAAAACCCCCGTTCCACTGTTGGCACTGTCACAGAAATTTACGACTACCTACGCCTTTTGTACGCCCGCATCGGTATCCCCCACTGCACAGAGTGCGGGCGGGAGATCGAGCGGCAGACTGTGGACGACATTGTGGAAAAGATTCTCGCTATGCCTGAGGGTACGCGCCTGCAGATTCTCGCCCCTGTTGTCCGGGGACGCAAGGGTGAACACATGAAAGAGCTAGACGCGGCGCGGCGCGGCGGTTTTGTCCGCGTCCGCATTGACGGCAGTGTCTATGATCTTTCGGAAACAATCAATCTGGAGAAAAATATCAAGCATACCATTGAAGTGGTTGTGGACAGAATCGTCCTGGGTGACGGCATCCGTGCCCGTTTGGCGGAGTCCATCGAGACAGCGGTTTCTCTCACAGACGGACTGATTCAGGTATCAGTAGTCACGGCACAGGAGGGAGAGAGCAATATAGACACAAGCTCCGATATTACAGCCTCAGCCCTTACCCCTGAGCTTCTGTTTTCCCTCAATTACGCCTGTCCCGAACACGGCGTATCCATTCCTGAAATGTCGCCGCGGATGTTCTCTTTTAATAATCCATACGGGGCGTGCCAAACCTGCTCCGGGCTTGCGCAATTCATGAAAGCCGATCCGGAGCGTATTATCCCCAATCCCCGCTTAACCGTCAGGCAGGGGGCAATTCGCGCAAGCGGCTGGACAGCGGCTGAGGGGGGGACTATCGCCCAGATGTACCTTGAGGGTTTGGCTGAAAACTATGGCTTTTCACTGGATGTCCCTGTTAAGGATTTGCCCAAAGAGGCGTTGGACGTGATACTTTACGGAACAAAGGGCAAAAAAATCAAGCTCACCCGCAAAAAAGAATACGGACAAGGTACCTACCTCACGAGCTTTGAAGGCATTGCGGGAAACTTAGAACGCCGCCACAAGGAAACCACTAGCGACTGGATGCGCCAAGAGTTGGAGAGCTACATGGCTCTTGCGCCCTGTCCTGACTGCAACGGAGCAAGACTGCGGGAGGAATCCTTGTGTGTCACTGTTGGGAACTTGAATATTCATGAGTTCAGCAACTTGAGCATTGTCAAGTCTCTGGATTATTTGGACACGCTTGTGTTGACAAAACGTCAGGCTAAAATTGCCGAGCTGATACTCAAGGAAATCCACGAACGGCTGAACTTTTTGGCGAGTGTGGGATTGGATTACCTCACCCTTGCCCGACCCTCCGGCACGCTTTCGGGCGGCGAGAGTCAGCGCATTCGCCTTGCCACGCAAATCGGCTCATCCCTCATGGGGGTACTGTATATTCTGGACGAGCCATCCATAGGCTTGCACCAGAGCGACAACGCAAAGCTGCTTGAAACTCTGAAGCGCCTGCGGGATTTGGGCAACACTCTCATCGTGGTTGAGCATGACGAGGAAACAATGCTTGAAGCGGATCACATTGTTGACATAGGACCCGGAGCGGGGATTCACGGCGGAGAGATTGTTGTGCAAGGCACTCCCCAGGAGATTATGGACTATCCCTATTCGGTGACGGGGCAGTATCTCAGCGGACGGGAGCGAATCCCCGTCCCCAAAAAACGCAGGGAGGGCAACGGCAAAAAGCTTGAGGTCATCCGCGCCAGTGAAAACAACCTGCAAAACATCGACGTGACATTGCCTCTTGGCACATTTATCTGTGTTACCGGTGTGAGCGGCTCAGGAAAGTCGTCATTAGTGAACGAGATTTTGTATAAACGCCTCCAAGGGGAACTGAACCACGCCCGCACAAAACCAGGCAAACACGAATCTATGCGTGGGCAGTGCGCTCTGGACAAAGTAATCGGCATTGACCAGTCGCCGATTGGACGCACACCGCGCTCCAACCCCGCCACTTATTCAGGGGTTTTCACGGATATCCGCGAGCTTTTTGCCCAGACAAAGGACGCCAAGGCGCGGGGCTACAAAGCAGGGAGATTTAGCTTTAATGTCCGCGGCGGTCGTTGTGAAGCGTGTCAGGGAGATGGTATCGTCAAGATTGAGATGCATTTTTTGCCCGATGTTTACGTCCCCTGCGAGGTCTGTAAGGGAGCGAGGTACAATCACGAAACGCTACAGGTTCATTACAAAGGCAAGACGATTTACGACGTTTTGGAGATGACTGTCGAGGAGGCGGTGGACTTTTTCGACGCGATTCCCAAAGTACAGCGGAAAATCATCACACTTTTTGACGTGGGACTGGGCTACGTGAAGCTTGGACAGAGCGCCACGACCCTTTCAGGAGGCGAGGCACAGCGGGTGAAGCTCGCCACAGAGCTTGCAAAACGCGCCACGGGACGGACAATTTATATACTGGACGAGCCGACAACCGGACTTCACGCGGCGGATGTCCGCAAGCTCGTTGAGGTCTTACAGCGCCTTGTGGATACGGGCAATACGGTACTTGTAATCGAACACAACCTTGACGTGATTAAAATCGCCGACTATGTTATCGACCTGGGACCCAAAGGCGGCGACAGGGGCGGGAAAATCGTCGCCCAAGGCACACCTGAAGACGTGGCGCGAGTTGATGAGAGCTTGACCGGGGTTTATTTACGCCGGGTTTTGAGTGACGCGCAATGATTATCTGCGCCCGAAATATAGTATTGCGAGCATTTTTGACGACGCCAGATGGAAAATGGACCGCAAAGACGAGTTGATTTTCAAGTTAGGCGACTATATCGACGCCCGAAATAAAACAAAAACTGCTGCATAACCCCCGCAAAGCCAGGGAATTTCTCCACGGGGAAACGACCGCCGAAATGCTCCCCCTCAATGCGCTTTATCCACACGTCGCGGGGGAACTCGTCCTTTTTTGCAAGGGCAAAGAGCCGCACACAGCTGTTCACCTTTGGACCCACGCCCAAAATTTCTGAAAAGTCCTCCATTTCAGGGGAATATCTCCTCGCCGCATCATAGAGATACTCCTCGCGGTAACCCAAGCCCAAACCCGCCAAGGATCCCGCCGTAAGGTTACGTGGCAGGGGAAAACCGCCGAAACGCTTGATAATGCGCTTCAGGCAGGTGGTTATGCGGGGGATGTTGTTGTTCTGGCTGATGATGAAGCTTACCAGGGTTTCCCATTTTTCCTGTTTGAGTATGCGAATCCCCACGGAAAATTCCGACGCGTCTTTCAGGTAGGCAAATCCCGCGTTTTCAGCGCAGTTATGGTATTGGGCATAGTCCTGCTCAAGGTCGAAGTAGGTGTGCCAAAGGCTGTGAAAATCCTCATGAGAGCAGTGAAAGACAATTGCGTCCCCCTCCTGCCGCGCCAGTAACTCCTTCCCAAAGGCGGGGATTTTCCACACGCCGTCCTCCCGGCGCTCCCACAGGAAACACTGTCCGCTGTGAGCAATTTTTTCTAGGTCAAGGTGTTTGTTATGTATCGTAATCATGTGGCTATTATATCCTATAAGTCTGATAATGTCAAATTTAAAGAACGCGTTTCTTACTCAATATCCAAGTGCATCTTACAACTTGGCGGCCAAAAAACTTCGTCCAAGCGTGCCCAATCGCTGTCGGCGACGGCAAGACGCGCCGCTGCGGCGTTTTCATTGGTGTGCTGTACACTGGAGGACTTTGGGATCGCAATGCATTCGCACGCCGCAAACGCCAGTAAAATCTGCTCCCGGGTAGCGGAATATTTTTCCGCAATTTCCGTCAATAGAGGTTCAGCAAAAATATCCCGTCCATAGCGCCGCAGCCGCCCCCCCTGCGCTAAGGGGCAGTAAGCCATAACCGCAACGCCGTGCGCTTTGCACCAGGGCAGCAGGTCGTACTCGATCCCACGGGATCCGATATGATACAGCACCTGATTGTATTCACATTTTTCGCCGTTCTCTAGGTTGAACAGCTCCTCCATATCGCAAACGTCAAAATTACTCACACCCCAACTCCTTATCTTCCCTTGAGTTTTCAGGCGTTCCATACATTCCACAGTTTCCCCAAGAGGGACGCCGCCGCGCCAGTGGAGGAGATAGATGTCCAGGTAGTCCGCGCCAAGACGGCGCAGTGAATTTTCACAGCTTGCGAAAATTCTGTCACGCCCCGCGTTTTCAGGCAGCACCTTGCTACAAAGCTGATAGCTCTCCCGCCCAAGTCCCGCCACAGCGCGCCCCACCAACTCCTCCGAGCGGCCGGCGCCGTACATTTCGGCGGTGTCAATCAGGCTCATGCCCAGTTCGATACCTCGCCGCAGTGCGGTAATTTCTCCCTGTTCCTTGTGTTTTTCGTCGCCGATTTGCCACGTGCCTTGTCCGATCTTCATAAAATTCACCTTTCTGCATTTGACATCTGCCCCGGTTTTTGGTAGAATACTCACCAATAAGCCAAGCAAAAGGAGCAACAATGCCAATCGTTGAAAAAATCTTGAGTAAAATGCCTCAGGACACCGCTGCTTGGGTGTCCGCGCCTGTAAATTGCCGCTATTTATCGGGTTTTTCCGGCTCAAATTGTCTGTGCCTAATCTCTCGCGCAGGTGCGTTTTATCTCACAGACAGGCGCTTTTTGGAGGCGGCGCAAAAGTCCATAACCGCCCTTGAGGTGCGTAATATTGAGTCTCTCGATGAGTTGCTCGATTCCCTGCCGGAACGGCGTTTTGCCATCGAAACCGCCCACACAACACTTGCAGCTTTGGATCAGCGACGGGAAAAATATCCCCGCTTAGAATTTGACTTGTCCGGTGATTTGGACATAATCCTCAGGGAAAAGCGGGCGGTGAAAACCCAGGAGGAGGTGGACTGCGTCCGCCGCGCCCAGTCCATTGCCGAGGCGGCGTTGGAGCGTGTGCTGCCCAATATCAGGGCAGGGCGAACCGAGCGGGAAATCGCCCTGGAGCTTGATTACACAATGTTTTCCTTAGGCGCGCAGGCGTTGAGTTTTGACACTATCGCCGTGGCGGGGGAGAACGGCTCACTGCCCCATGGCGTACCCACGAATCGGAAGTTGTGCGACGGGGATCTGCTGACGTTGGATTTCGGCGCGGTTGTAGACGGCTATCACAGCGATATGACCCGCACTTTTGCAATTGGCAAAAGCAGCGAAGAACAGGAAAGGATTTACAATTTAGTCCTTGAGGCGCAACTGGCGGGGATTGCCGCCGTGTCAGCGGGAGCGGAATGTAAGGCGGTGGACGCGGCGGTACGGGCAGTGTTCGAAAGAGCGGGTGTGTTGGAGTTTTTCGCACACGGCACAGGTCATGGCGTGGGTTTGTTGGTACACGAAAGCCCCACCGTCAGCCCTAAAAGCGCGGAAATCCTGCAGGAGGGCATGATAATCACTATCGAGCCGGGGCTTTACTTGCCGGGACGTTTTGGCGTGCGCATTGAGGACATGATTTTGGTTGGCGGCGGAAATTTGACAGAGGTTGACAAGAGTTTAAGGCGGTTATAGCAGGCTTCAGGGACGCGGGAGGCGCAAAACAACAGTATTAATACTGCGCGGTGCAAGTGTGAAGTTCTCCTGAAACGCGCCGTCAACAACCTTTTCGCAGCGCTTTTCGCTGTCGGTTGTAAAGATTTCCATTGTTTCGTATTCACCGCTAAGGCGGATTTTTTTGGGGAACCGGGAGTTGTTGACAAGCACGGCAACCCTTTCGTTCTCCTGTTCAAAGGCGAGGGAGGAAATTTTGTGCCAACGCCAAAACGGCGTTTTCATCTCCTGGCGTACCGCCTCGGGCTTGATAAATGACGAAAAGTGCCGGAATGCCCAATAGCGCGTGAAATAGTGCAAACCGTCGCCGTCGCGCTTCATCACGCCGTCGTTGTTCACCGCCGTCCAACTCTGCCAGGACACCGCGTTGAAAAGCGTCAGATCCTCTATTATAATATTTGCCTTGTAAAGACCGCTGTCGATGGAGTCCGAGTCAATCTTCATGGGCAGCTCGCACCACTCGCTGACCTCAAACTTCTTGTCGGGATACATCTCCCTGAAACGCTCGCCCGCCTTTTTCTTCTGCCCCGTGGTAATCCAATAGGAGTGGGCGGAAAAAGTGTCGCAGAACTCGTTGAGGATTTCGCTAGAGAAAAACAGGTCGTTGTAGTGCTTGTAGTTATTTGTCATCTCGCCACTCTCGGGGGCAAAGAGGGCGTAAGGGGAATTTCGCTCCTGCATTGTTACAGCGAAAAGCTCCAACAGTGCAATGGACTCCTCGGGATTCATGTGACAGCCCTCCTGCCCTACCCAGTCGCCGCCCCAACGCCACATTGGTTCGTTGATAGGAGAAATCCCAGTTATCGGGTAGCCCTGTTCCACAAACCAGTCGGCGATAGTCAGGAGGTAGTCCACAAACGCCTGATAGTTCTCCGGGGCGAGGTTGGTGGTGAATTCCGTCAAGGCGCCGGAGGCGTGAGCGCTGACGGTCATGGAATAATGGGGGCTGTTGCAGAACAAAATCACCTGATTTGCCCCCTGCTCAATGGCTTTGTCAACATACGCCGCGCGTTGGCGTCCCGGGTGAAGTTGTATTCCCACTGCCCCGTCTGTTCGCTGAAAACATAGAAGCTTTCGGTCTGACCCCGGGGATTGGCGATACGGCTGTTGGGGTTGTCGCGCTCCCCCGCGCCTACGTTGTAGCGGTAGACGTCCAACCCCAAGCCTTCGGTTTTGCTGTAGAGAGCCTTAGCGATTTCGTTCGCTAACTCCTCGGACTCTATGTCCTGTGACCACCAGGCGGAGCTTGTCCCCCAACTCTCGAAAACCTGCGCCCTGGTGTCTGTTACGCTGAAAGTGTAGGTGACAAACTCCATTAAAAACTGGAGAGCCATAAACAGACAAAGTAAAATGGTCACGCTTTTCAATAGGACTATGAAAAATGGTGTTTTTGTTGTTTTCATTTCTTTCTCCTAAGTTAGATTCTGAAGTCTGTCGGCAGGCTCTAAGCACCGGTTAGCTCCGGCTCCCGCTTTTCGCTTACGTCCTCACGCGTGCCAACCCACATTTTTTCCCACTTTTGTCCGGAAAGGCTCTCAAGGAGTTTTTTCTCCTCAGGGGTGACAGCGGCGGCGCCGGTTTCGTGGCGTTCATTGATGACACGGCGGATAAGTTCATGGTCCTTCTCGGTCATCTTGTACTTCTTGAGGGTGTATTGGCACAGCCAAATAAAGATGATTGGCAGTACGCCGCAAAGGAGCTTCAGTCCAAAAATCTTGTCTAGCTTGGGGTGGATGTGATAGGCGCGGGCGGTGAACATATGGTTCTCGGTCGTGTCGTCAGTGACGCCGAACCACTCCTGAATAATACCCACAAAACTCGTCATGATACTGGTGGACATGGTGTTAATAAAGGAGCGGAAGGAGAGGATTGTCGACTCCCGGCGGCGCCCTGTAATCATCTCGTCCACCTCGGTGACGTCGGGCATGATGTTATCGTGAGTAAAGCCCAGACCCGATGTCCCCACGGTGGCGCAAGCCTCCCGCAAATAAAGCACCACAGTACTAAACGCCCGGGGGCTGTTGGGGTTAAGGACAAGGGCAAGGAGGTAATAGACATAGAGCAAAGGGGTTGTCAACTTTGCGGTTTTTTGCTTGCCGTGCTTTTTTGTGATTAGGAAATTCACGGGGAAAGCGGCGATTTCCAGTCCCTCCACAATCTGTAATTGTGCCCGTAAGTCCCAACGGTCGGCGACCTCCCGCAGAAAGTACATACCATTGTTCCAAACGGCGGCGAACAGACGGAAAAAGTATGACCAGAAGAACAGACGGAACGCGCGGTTTTTGAATACGTCCAGCAGCCCGTAAAAAAAGGTGAACAATGCCCGGGGGGGGGGGGGTATATCCTTGGAGCTTGGTTGCTTGGTGGTCAGCACCATGAAGATGACAAAAAACGCCAATATTACGTTACATACGACCACCAGTGTTAGGATACGCGGGTATAAATCCCAGTCGTAATCCCGGGTGCTGCGAATGCCAATCATCCAAGAGGAAATCAGCTGCGCGGGGACTTGTCCAATGCCGTTGAAGATGTAGCCCATGGAGTTATATTGGGTTCGTTGGAAATAATTCGGTGCAATGGTGGGGAGCATGGAGTCGTATGCGATTGTGAAGATGCTCTGTGTGGTGGAGAGGAGAACTCCTGTGAGGAGGTAGTACATGAAAATCTGTTCCGCAGTGCCGTCGCGTACCCACCCGAAAGGATCCCAACGCATTATGTATGACAGTGCAAGGGGGATGGCAACTGCCAGTATCCACGAGCGGTGTTTGCCAAGGCGGGAGCGGGTGCGATCCATAAAGATTGCCAAAAACGGGTCGATGATTGCATCCCAAACCCCGCGAATGAACGCCATTTGTGATATATGACCCGCACTCATTCCAACGGTGTAGGTGAGGAACGGGCTGTAGTGCGCCCCTGACACGCGCAGTGCGGCTTGCTCGCCGATTCGAGCCGAGGAGTAGGTGAGCATTGGTTTTACGTCGGAGCCATCCTTGATGCCCACCCCTTTTTTGAACTTGTCGGCAAGCTTCCGCCAACCTGTCATTTCTGCCGCGTCCCCGGCGCCGTTTGCGCTATCGTTCAAGTTTCGCTTTTCATTATCCAAAATTTGCCTCTTTTTGATGAAAATTCCACAACACACGGTATTTCCCGCCATTTCTCCTGTACTTGACGGCTAATACCCAATTGTTGATCGTTACTTCCTCTAATTATATACTACTTGACGGAATTTTTCAAGTGGGATGTTGCTTCAACTTCCCACAGAACTTTCGATACTTAATAGTCTCCTAACTTGAAAATCAACTCGTCTTTACGGGGCCTTTTCCATCTGACTTCGTCAAAAATGCTCGTAATACAAAAGTATTCCTGCGCTTTTTTCCTTGCCAGACGAAAAATATTCTCGCAAATCCTGAGCCGATTTTCAAGTTAATCGACTATA